>NZ_JBITIH010000041.1:0-36142 GCF_044458865.1 Micromonospora sp. NPDC050417 | reverse complement strand
ATCCCCCCCGGCGCCGCCCCCCCACCCATCCGTCACAATTTCCGGCGGCCCGGGGCCCCCCCCCCCCCCCCCCCCCGCCGCCCCCCCCCGGGGGGGGGGCCCGCCCCCCCCCCCCACGGCCGTACGTCACTGAGCACGTGTGTCACTGGGACGGCTGCGGTACCTCACAGTTGACCTTCGGGTTGAGGCCGACATAGTTGAGCGGACCGGCGATGATCGTGACGATCGTCGTACCGGCCTCCGCGCAGTTGTCGTTGTCGTCGTTGAAGTAGCCGCGTTGACCGGCCGCTATCGCTCCGATGATCAACCAGATGACAAGGATGGCCGCTCCTGCTGATGTACCTCTACGACGCACTGTTGCCTCCTCGTCCGAGAGCCTGGATGTGCGATCTCCTGATACCCAGTCCGGCGGGTCGCGCAAACGCCGGGCGTGTCGGTGCGGCCGGTGCGGGAACGGATACGGTGGCTGCCGAGTCGGAAAAGAGAGGTTGACCGGGTGGCGTACCAGGCGTGGTGGAGTCGGGAGGTGTCGCTCCGGCTGCCCTCGCCGTTGACCGAACTGGTCGACGACCGGCTCAGTCGGGCCGGGGTGCGGCTCCTGCTCAAGCGGGACGACCTGATCCACCCCGATCTGCCCGGCAACAAGTGGCGGAAGTTGACGTACAACCTGCGGGCCGCGCGGGAACAGGACCTGCGCACACTCGTGACGTTCGGCGGCGCGTACTCCAACCACATCCGTGCGGTGGCGGCGGCCGGGGCGTACTTCGGGTTCGACACGGTCGGAGTGATCCGGGGCGAGGAGCACCTGCCGCTCAACCGGTCACTGGCGTACGCGGTGGACCGGGGCATGCGGCTGACGTACCTGGATCGCACCAGCTACCGGGACAAGCACGCGCCGGAACTGCTGGCTCTGCTCCGCACCGAGTTCGGCAAGCACTACCTGATCCCGGAGGGCGGCAGCAACGCACTGGCCGTACGCGGCTGTGCCGAGATCCCGGGCGAGATCACCGAGCCGTACGACGTGGTCTGCGTACCGGTCGGCACCGGCGGCACCCTCGCCGGGATAGCCGCCGGTCTGGCGCCGGGACGGTCCGCGCTCGGCTTCTCCGTCCTCAAGGGTGGCCAGTTCCTGGTTGGCGAGGTCGAACGGCTGCAACGGGCGTTCTGCGGCTCCGTCACCACCAACTGGCGGATCGAGTACGACTTCCACTTCGGCGGTTACGCGAAGTCGAAGCCCGAGCTGGAGGCGTTCATCGCCGACTTCGCGACCCGACACGGCCTCACCCTGGACCCGATCTACCCGGCGAAGATGATGTACGGCCTCTTCGCCCTGGTCGAGGCGGGACATTTCCTCGCAGGCACCACGATCGCCGCGGTGCTGACCGGTTGAGAGCTGACGGGGCGGTCCCGGGCGCCCACGTGCTGCGTGAGCGCCCGGGGGGATTGTTCAGGCGATCGGAATGCGGCTCAGTACGGCCGTACCGACGACGGTGAAGGTCTCGCCGGCCTGGAGCGTCACCGCCGTACGGGTGCCACCGCTCAGCCGCCACATCTGCGGCGAGCTGGCCGACCGGACGAGAGTGCCGTCACGGGGTCCGACGAGGGTGCTGAGATAACGGGTCGGGATGCTGGTCATGGGATTGTTGGCGTACCCGGCCTCCTGCAGCTCGGCCATGGACGCGAACGAGAACGAGCCACCGCCGGCCATGACGTGGACCGAGCCGTCGTTGGCGCGGATGATGGTGCCGTCGCGGGGGACGTTGGGTACGCCGTCGAGGTGACGGGTGGGCATCGCGGTCCGGGACTTGCCGCCGTAGCCAGCCTGGGTGATCTCCTCCGAAGAGCCGAACGAGATCTTCGCCCCACCCGCGAACACGTAGACCGAGTTGTTCGGGTCCCGGACGAGTGTTCCGTCGGCGGGAACGTTCGACATGCCGTTGAGGTGCCGGGTCGGGATGACGGTCAGTGGCGCGTCCGCGTACCCGTTCGCGACGATCTCGTCCCAGGTGGCGAAGTGAATCTTCGCGCCGCCGACGACGACGTAGACGTTGCCCTGTGGGTCGCTCACCAGCGTGCCGTCGCGGGGGATGCTGGTGACGTCCTGGACGTAGCGGGTGGGCAGGTTCGTCAACGGCTTGCCACTGTGGCCGGTCTCGACGATCTCGGCCGGGGAGCCGAACCAGATCTTCGCCCCACCGACGAACAGGTAGATGCCACCCCCGGGGTGACTGAACACGGTGCCGTCGCGCGGCGTGCTGGCCAGCCCGTCGACGTAGTGGGAGGGCAGGGGGATGATCGGTTTTCCGCCGTGGCCGGTCTCGGTGATCTCCGATGGGGAGCCGAACCAGATCTTCGCTCCGCCGGCCGTGAGGTAGACCGACCCCTGCCGGTCGACGATGACAGTGCCGTCGCGGGGGGTCCTCGGCAACAGCCCGAACACACCGGCGGGCGCGTCGGTCCAGTTCGTGCCGTAGCCCATCGCCTGGAGTTCCTCCATGCTGACGAACCAGGCCGCCGACCCACCGGCGATGACCGCGATCGCCCCGGGCGCCTCGCGATAGAGCTGGCCGTCGTGGAACGGCATCTCGATCACGTTGCTGCGGATCCAGTCGGCCAGGTCGTCGACCCGCGCCTCGACCGCACCCTTGCGGGTCTCCGTCTCGGCCAGGCAGCCGTTCTGCCACGACGTGCTGTTGACCGCCACCAGTTCCGCGACACCGTTTCGCTCGCGGAACGCCGGTCCACCGGCATCACCCTTGCAGATGCTGGCGGTCGCCGGCTCGCGGCCGTCGATCTCGACCGTGGCGCCGTCGAACGACGATTTCGAGGTGAACGTCGCCGTCTGCAACTGGTTCGGCACCCACTCGGTGGCGGTGCGGCCGTAGCCGGCCACCCGGAGCACCTGCCCGTGACGCGGCGCGTAGGTCTCGAACCTGATCGGATCGACGTCGTTGACGGCAGTCGTCAACCGGGCGAGGACCACGTCCCGGTCCGGATGCGGCACCAGTCGCTGCACCGCCACCGTCTGACCGGGCGAGGTGGCCAGGTTGGTCTTGCCGATGGTCGCGGTCGTCGCCTGTGGCGGCGGGCCTGCCACCACTGCCGACCCACCGAAGCAAGACTTCGCGGTGATCACCCACTGTGGCGCGACCAGCGCACCCGAACAGCCACGGCTGGACGGACCGTGCGGATCGCCGACCAACAGCTTGACCACGAACCGGTACGTGTTGTCAGGTGTCGGCGTGCCGACAACGGCCTGCGCAGGCGAGCCCGCGAGGGTCGAGGCCGTGAGAGCCAGAACCAGCGGCAGGCCTATTCGCCAGGCCGAACGCGTATCTCGCAAGAAAACCTTCCTCATGTCTGTGGAGAATTGCTGACAGCATGAACCGCGACCTGGTCATGTTGGTTCTGGGCGTGGAAAATCATGCCCATAGATTGCGATTTCGGTGAGCAACGTTCATATGATGGGCCCACGTGACGCGTGCTTAGTGCTGCCTGCTGATCGACGAAAAGGATCCGTCAGTGCGCCCGCCATCCTTGCCAGATACAGCTAATTGAGTACCTGGGACCTAATCCCCAAGTAAGTTTTTGGTAATCTCGCTGAGTCGATCACTCGTGTCATGCCACATCTTCCTCGTGTCATGCCACATCTTCTTGCCCCCGTGCTCAGGTCGCCTTCGTGGGAGTCAGAAGTGCGCGCTACGACGGTTGTCGTACGTTTGCGATCGATGTCGCGGGTTGTCGGGCCGGGCGAACACTAACGATCTTCCAGCCAAACGTCAAGGTGTCGCTACGTAGCGTAGAGATTTTCTTCCTGAATCGGGCTATAAGCCGCACCGTTATTACTCATGGTTAGAGGATCGGGCTGAGTGGCTCCGAATGGAAGGAAGGGGACCCGCTCGCCTTGCGATGCCCCCTTGTGCTGAAGAAAAGCACTGCTGTTCGGGTCGGTAACGCTGCCCCAAAAGCAAGACCAGGACTCCTCGCGAGAATATCTCCAGCCTGTGCTTGAAGACTCGGGCCCGAGAGAGCGCGGCTCGGTGTAACGCTGGGTGATTACTTCCCGGGCAACTTGTCGACGATGAACTCGGCCTATAGGGTGCTGCTATCCTTTCATGCTTCCACGGGGGTTGCAGTGACGCCAGAGCCGATTCATGCTGCTGCTTGGGTGCGGCGACGTCCTGCGTTCAAATGGAGTAGGGGCGTTGCTGCTGTTGCCGTACTGGCCCTGATGCAGTCGTTACTGCAACCGGCGGCGTCGGCGTCGGCCTCGCCCGTGGACCAGACGATCGATCGTGGTACCGCGCTGTCCTATCTGGTCTCGGGCGGCCTATCGGTGCGGCGTGCAGCCGAGGTGGCCTTGCTCGGGTCTGATGACGACCTACGAGCGTTCAACGACGGTGGCCGCGCGCTCGCGCAACACGAGGACGAGCGAGCCGCAGCCCAGGTTCTTGCGGGCATGGACGATCCGTCCATGCGCGCCGCCGCGCTGCAGGCTCTGGCAGGCTCGCAGGAGGATGTCCGCGCGTTCGTCAGTGGCGGTTGGAAGACTTCGTGGCAGGCCGACGAGCGGGTACGGGTCTATCGGCTGTTGGAGAGCGGTGGTCCGACCACCAAGGCCGCCGCGCAACGTGCCCTCGATGGCACGCCAGAGGAACTGACCCAGTTCCTATCGTCGGACCGGGACCTGGCCGCTGTAGCCGATGACCGCTTGGCCGCCACCCGGATGCTCGCAGGGGCGGCAAACAACGGTGGGCCAGTGCTTGACAGCGTAGCGCGACAAGCACTCGGTGGTTCAACGGAGGAGTTGCGGGAGTTCCTAGTGTCGGGACAGTACGTGTCCCGGGCCCGGGACAAGGAGGTCGCCTGCATTCGTAGTCTTACCGAGCAGGCGATACAGGCCGGCGAGGCCACCGCGCGGGAGTCCCATGCCGCCTCGGAAGCATCGACGCGGGCGGTCAACGCGGCGGCGGAAGCCAAGCCGGCGGCTGCAGCAGCACGGACCGATGCGGGCAAAACCGCAGCAGCACGGCAGGCAGCTCAGGCAGTCCGTGGTGCGGCGGCCAAGGCTGAGGAACTGGAGCAGTTGGCCCGGGACGAGGCCGCGGCGCGACTGGCAGAAGTCACGGAGCAGGGGGTGGAGGTGGCACAGGAGGCGACGGCCGAGCATCCGGCCGCGGCCGTTGCGGGCGGTTTGGCAGCATGGAACCGGAAGTTGTTGTGGGACACCGCAGAAGACGACCCTGTGGACCCGAATACCCGAAGGCTGCCCCCGTGACGGAGTCATTCTCGGCACTCCCATGACTGTCGGCGAGTGGGAGCTGGAGCTTAGTCAGAGGCCGACTGATAGATTCCCGGTGCTTATGTGCGCGCTGGCCAGGTTGTAGGTGGAAATGATGATACTTACCGTGCTTGCCGCGCCATGTAATGTCCCAACTTCTATCGAGAGCAATCAATGGATCCCGTTCAAGGTGTCGTGCAATGTTCCATGAAAGGGGTGGCCGCTTTACTGTCGGATATCGGATACAAAGGGCGGGGGAGTTGAGGTGAAGGTGGACGCATTTTAGGGCGCGTTGATCCAAGCGATAGTGATCGACCTGCCCCTGTGTTCCAAGGCCCTTTCCTCTCCTCCTTGTGTTGATAAGTCGGGCGATATGGTTCCGGTTATCGATCGATCTCTAAGGAGATCGGCGGGCGGTCCGGGCCGTGTTGACCGGCATGACTCCATCGTGTATGGGTCTCGCGGTTTGAAGATAAGTCGATCCGGAAGTTTGGTTGCGCTCGCTCTTTCCGGGAATTCGGCGGCTAAATACATTGGATGGGGCAGTGCGAGTCGGTGTGGCTGCAAACGGTGAGATGGTTAATGTTCTTCTCCTAGAGAGTGAGTCGGCGTGATGAAGTTTTGGTCATGGCTAATGGTGGCCGTGTTAACCACGGCGGGTGCCGTGTCAGTTATAGGAGTCTATGCTTCTTCGGCCCGGGCCGAGTCGCAGACGCAGGCAGTGGACATGCCGTCGCTCGTGGAGGATTTCACTCATCCCGGTGCGGACCAGATCCTCGCGCAGCACGGTCTGAAGGTGTTCAAGGGCGACGGGCACATCGTCTTTGTGGGATCCCGTGGATTCGAGACGGATCAGCAATGTGCTCGAGACGAGATCCAGGTGGAAAAGACGCTGGATGTCGAGCCCTACGGTGTCTGGTATTGCTTCAAGAGCACGGGGCCCTCGGGCTACCTCGCCCTTGAGGTGCCGGGGACCTTTGGCATCCGTGGCGGAGACAGGCCGATCACGGCCAAGGCGAATCTTCCCGAGGGAGAACGGACGTACAGCGTTCCTGCATACACTCCTGTTGCGATCCGCCCTGGCACGGGGCCCGAAACCCCTCAAGCGGTGCTCGTGGAGCTGCGACTGACCGGTGCCTGAGTAGCGTCGGTGTGTCGAGTCGCGTCCCACTGGTCCCACCCGAAGGGTGGGACCAGTGGGACCGTCACCGAGGACTACTGCCCAGCAGATCCTCGGGGCGCTCGACCATGTACTGCGCGATCGTGCCGTCGTGGAACGCCTGCCAGAGCGCCGCACTCCGATCGACGTCTGGGTGGGCGCCTTCACCGTCGCCCGGCGGCAGAGCGGTGAGGAACCAGATGTTGCGGGCTTCCACCAGTGCCGCCGAACGGGCGACGTCGCGCAGCTCGTCGCCGGTGAAGCGGTCGTCGACGGAGACCGCCCGGGTGACCGCGTTGAGCAGCCGGTAGTTCTCCAGTGGGTTGACGTCGAACCGGGTCGATGCGGCCTTGGTCAGGAGTGCCCGCAGCAGGTTCTGTTGGCGCTCGGCCCGGTCGAGCGTGCCCTCGGGCAACTCGTCCGGTTGTCGCAGGTAGGCCCGCGCCTGTTCGGCGTCGAGGTGATTGACGCCGGCCCGGAAACGGGTCCCGTTTCGGTCGGTCACGTCGGCGGCGACCGAGAGGTCGACGCCGCCGAGGACGTCCACGACCGTCGCCAGTTCGTCGAAGTCGATCACCATGAAGTGGTCGATCCGTACCGAGGTGAGCCGTTCCACCGTACGGATCAGCAACGGGGGTCCGCCCACCGCGTGCGCGGCACCGACGGTGACCACTCCGTGTCCGGGTACGTCCACCTCGAACTGGCCCGGGATCGACACCACCGAGACGGAGTTCTGGTCGGGGGCAAAGCGGATCATCATCACCGCGCCACGCGGGGACTGCGCCTCGGGGCTGGGCTCCGAGGCTGCGGTCCCGGCCGCCTCGCCGACCCGTTCCGCGCCCGCCTGCCCGATGGCGGTTTTTCCGGACTCTCCGGGTCTCGGTTCGACGGACCCGTCGGACGGGCCCGGCTCGGAGCGGTCGGTCAGTGGCGTGGCAGCAGGACTCGGGTCTGCCCGACCCAGCTCCGCGCCGATGGCGAGGATGGTCCGACCGTTGGACGTCGTCGTACTGGCGACCGGTCGGTTGGCACCCTCCACCGGGTCGAAGACCTCGCCGACCCGGGTGATCCGGTTGGTCAGGTCCGAACTGGTGAGGTAGCCGATCGCGAGCACCCCCACCATGCCAGCCGAGAGCAGGATGACGCTGGCCAGTCCGAGGCGACGTAGCCGTCGCGTCCAGCGGTTCGTGTGGGTCTCCGGCACCGGGGCGTCGGAAAGTTCTTCCGACCGCGCGTTGCTTGCCGTCATGATGTTGTCGATTTCTCCGTCGGGTCGAGCGTTGAAGAGGACGTCGGTCAACCCCGTACCGTGTCGCTGGCCTGCCGGGCGGCCGTTGTGGCCGAGCGTCGGGCGTGCCGGGCCGGCTGCCCGTATCCGGCGGGCACCTGCGACAGCAGTGTCACCAGGAGCACCGCCGCCCCCAGTGTGCCCAGCAGTGCGGTGCTTCCCGGCACCACGCTGGCCGAGACCAGCACCGCGACCAGGCCGGCGGTGGAGGCGCCGAGGAAGAGGGTGCCGAGCAGCGCGTGCGGACCGACGCCGGCGCGTTTGAGCCGGTGCGCCACGTGGTCGGTGCCGCCCTGCAACCAGGATCTGCCGGCCAGTTGCCGGGAGACCAGCACCAACCCGGTGTCCGTGGCCGCCACGAAAACGATCAGCAGCAGGATCGAGGCCCGGTCGACCGGTGCCCGTCCCGGGGCGACCATCGCCGCGCTGGTGGCGATGAGGAAGCCGATGAACAGGGAACCGCTGTCGCCCATGAAGATCCGTGCCGGCGCGGCGTTGTGCAGCAGGAACCCGGTGCAGGCGGCGGCGAGGCAGAGCAGGAGCAGGGCCAGTTCCGGCATGCCGGCGACGACGGCGAAGACCGCCAGCGGTACCGCGGTGGCGCAGGCCACCGTGGCGAGCGCACCGTCGGTGTTGTCCAGCAGGTTGAACGAGTTGGTCACGACGATGATCCAGCCGACGGTCAGCGCCAGGTCGACCTGCTCCTGACCGACCAGGTGCAGGCGTACGCCGCCGAGGGCCACGACGGTGGCCAACAGCGCCTCGACCGCCATCCTGGTGCTCGGCCTGAGCGTCCGGGCGTCGTCGACCAGGCCGAGTAGGGCGATGCAGAGCGCGGCGCCGAGCACCAGCCAGATGCGGTACCCGGTCGTCTCGATCACCGCCACGGTCGGCACCAGGGTCGCCACGACGATGGCGGCGCCGCCGAGGTACGGCGTGACCTGGTGGTGTGCCTTGTGTGGTGCGGGTCGGTCGGTGAGGCCGTAGTGGAGCGCGACCCGGCGTGCCGGCTCCACGAGTACGGCGATGAGCAGCAGTGCCGCGAGGGTCGCGAGCACCGTTCCGGTGGCCGGCAGCGGCATGTTCACGCCGGGAGCATCTGGGTGCGGGCAACCTCTTCCGCTCTCGCCTCGGCGACGGTCTCGCGCAGGATGTCGTCGAGGGTGCGGGTCGGCGACCAGCCGATCATGCGGTTGAGCTTGCTGATGTCGGGGACGCGCCGGGTCATGTCCTCGAAGCCGGCGCCGTACGCGGTCTCGTAGGGGACCAGTCGTACGTCGGAGGTGCTCTGGGTGGCCTTCACGATCCGCCAGGCGAGGTCGAGGATGCTGATCTCGGCGGGGGAGCCGACGTTGACCGTCTCGCCGATCGCCGCCTCGCAGTCGAGTAGCCCGATCAGCGCGGCGACCACGTCGGTCACGTGCGCGAAGCAGCGGGTCTGCGAGCCGTCCCCGTAGACGGTCAGTGGCTGTTCCCGGACGGCCTGTCGGACCAGGCGTGGGATGACCATGCCGTACGCCGGGCTCTGCCGGGGGCCGACCACGTTGAACAGTCGGACGACCATGCTCGGCAGGGATCGCTCCCGGTGGTACGCGTTGGCGAGAATCTCGTCCACGGCCTTGGCGGTGCTGTACGCCCACCGTACGACCGCGGGGCTGCCGAGGATCCGGTCGGCGTCCTCGCTCAGCGGGCCGCGCGAGTTCTTGCCGTAGACCTCGGAGGTGCTGGCGATGAGGATTTTGCGGCGGTAGCGGTGCGCGGCCTCGATCACGATCTCCGAGCCACGGATGTTGGTGGTGAGCGATTTCAGTGGCTGTTCCACGATCAATTTGACGCCGACCGCGGCGGCGAGGTGCACCACGGTGTCGCACCGGTGCACGAGTTCGTCGACGACCAGTTCGTCGAGCACCGATCCCTGGACGAAGTGCAGGTCAGGGTGGGTCGATGCCTGGTCCAGATTGGCGATCCGTCCGGTGGACAGGTTGTCGAGTACGACGACCCTGTCGCCTCGGGCGAGTAGTGCGTCCACCAGGTGCGAGCCGATGAAGCCCGCTCCGCCGGTGACCAGAATCGTGCCGCGTGGCATGAAACGCCCCCTCTGTATCGCTCGCCGCCGTGCCGCGAGTCTCGTTGGTAATCGGCCCCGTTGAGCACGATAGGGCATATACCATCGCTAGGGCGACGAATACTGATTTCGTCCTACATGATCGTTTTATGGGCATCTTGACGGCAAAGCAGTTGATAAGTGCGATGTCGGTCCGACGTCCAGTTGTCTAACTCGTCAGACGAGAGAGGGATATCGGGTGAGAGTCCTCGTTACCGGCGGTGCCGGCTTTATTGGCGCCAACACCTGTCGCGAATTGGTCGATAGGCCGGAAATCGGACAAGTGATCGCGCTGGACGACCTGAGCACCGGCTTCGCGGCGAACCTCGACGACCTGCCGGTCCGGCTCGTCACCGGCTCGATCCTGGACCGTGCCCTGCTCGCAGAGTTGATCGACGGCGTCGACGCGGTCATCCACCTGGCCGCACGACCGTCGGTGCCCCGCTCGCTCGCCGACCCGGTGGCCAGTCACGAGGCGAACGCCACCGGCACCCTCTACCTGCTGGAGGCGTGCCGGCGGGCCGGAACGTACCTCGTCGCCGCCTCCTCCTCCTCGGTCTACGGCTCGGTGGCCGAACTACCCAAGCACGAGGACCTGGCGACCCGCCCGATGAGTCCGTACGCGGCCAGCAAGCTCGCCGCCGAGGCCCAGGTGCTGGCGTACCACTCGGCGTTCGGCGTACCCACGCTGGCGCTGCGGTTCTTCAACGTCTACGGGCCGATGCAGTCGGTCGGGCACGCGTACGCCGCGGTCATCCCCGCCTTCGTCGACGCCGCCCTGCGCGGGGAGCCGTTGACCGTGCACGGCGACGGGGCACAGAGCCGCGACTTCACCTACGTCGGCACCGTCGCCCAGGTGCTCGCGGACGCGGTCGTGCACCGGATCACCTCGACCGTGCCGGTGAACCTCGCGTACGGCAACCGGGTCTCGCTCCTGACTCTGATCGGCAAGCTCGCCAACCTGATCGGGCACCCGGTCGAGGTCGAGCACACCCCCGCCCGGATCGGCGACGTACGGGAGTCGCAGGCGGACTCGACCCGGCTCACTGCCCTGTTCCCCGAGGTCCGACCGGTGCCGCTGGACGATGGGCTGGCCCAGACCGTGCGGTGGTACCAGAGTCTGTTCCGGTTCGCCGAAGACCCAACCTCGGCGCCGATCGCGGATACGGAGCCGGTTCACGCGGTCGGCTAGCCCGTGGCCCGGCATCGTGGCCGCGTCGTACCACGGCGTTAGGCTGCCGCGGTGGCCGAGACGATCGAGGGCGAGACGTTCCGCAACGAGGACTGGTACGGCGACGAGATCGCCGACCGCACCTACCAGGGGTGCACCTTCCTGCACGTCGACCTGACCGAGGCGACGACGCGGGGCGCGGTCTTCCAGGGCTGCACCTTCGGCAACGTGAAGTTCAACGCCTCCCGGCACCACGACTCGGCATTCCTGCGGTGCACCTTCACCCGCTGCAACTTCTTCGAGGCCGAGTTCACCGGCTGCAAGCTGGTCGGCAGCACCTTCGTGGAGTCCGCGCTGCGCCCGCTGCGGGTGGTCGGCGGCGACTGGTCGTTCGTCGCGCTAGCCGGCGCCGACCTGCGGGGGGTCACCGTCAACGGTGTCCGGATGCGGGAGGTCGACCTCGCCGGGGCGAACTGCACCGAGGCCGCCCTGGTCGACGTCGACCTTTCGGGCGCGCAGTTGCGCGGTGTCAACCTCGTCCGCTGCGACCTGCGTGGCAGTGACCTGACCGGGCTCGACCCGAGCACCGCCCAACTGAGCGGTGCGATCATCGACCCGGCCCAGGCGGTGGTGATCGCACAGACCCTCGGCCTGGTGATCCGCTGACGGCCGCCGCGCCCGTGAGTCAACCCGCTCACTCCGACGTGACTCGCCCCGGCGCGAGCAGACCGGGTCAGAGGCGCTCCACCACGCGCCCGGTGCACCGGTTGCGACTGTCGAAGACGTACTTGGCGGACCGGCCGATCATCTCGTAGTCCAGTCCGTCGTGGTCGGTCACGATCAGCACCGCGTCGGCCGCGTCCACCTCCGCCTCGGTCAGGTCCACCACCGTCACCCCGGACGGGATGTGGTGCGGCTCGGCGTACGGCTCGACCGCTCGTACGTCCGCACCGAGCGCGCGTAGCCGGGCGGCCACCTCCACGGCGGGGGAGTCCCGCATGTCGGCGGTGTTCTTCTTGTACGCGAGTCCGATCAGCAGCAGCCGCGCCCCGTTGATGGTCCGGCCCTGCTTGTTGAGGCCGACCATGAGTCGCCGGACCACGTGTTGCGGCATCTCGTGGTTGATGTCGTTGGCCAGCTCGACGAACCGGAACTGCCGCCCCAGCGTTCGCTTGACCTGCCAGGAGAGATAGCAGGGGTCGATCGGCAGGCAGTGCCCGCCGACCCCGGGACCGGGCTTGAACGGCATGAAGCCGAACGGTTTCGTGGACGCGGCGTCGATCGCCTGCCAGACGTCGACGCCGAGTTCGCTGGCGCACATCGTCAGCTCGTTGATCAGCGCGATATTGACCTGGCGGAAGGTGTTCTCGATCAGTTTGGTCAGCTCGGCCACCCGGGTCGAGTCGACCGCGACCGTCTGTTCCACGATCCGCCGGTAGAAGCCGTCCACCCGGGCGAGCGCGGTCGCGTCGATTCCTGAGA
Organism: Micromonospora sp. NPDC050417; assembly: GCF_044458865.1. Taxonomy (NCBI): domain Bacteria; kingdom Bacillati; phylum Actinomycetota; class Actinomycetes; order Micromonosporales; family Micromonosporaceae; genus Micromonospora; species Micromonospora sp. NPDC050417. The sequence goes on along the minus strand of NZ_JBITIH010000041.1, from coordinate 23,657 downwards.
CCACCTTCGGGGTGTTCTCCAGCCGCCAGGTGAGGTTGCCCGGGTCGATTCGTTCCGGGCTGTAGCCGAGGTGGAAGTCGCCCGGACTCTGTAGCCCCGTGGCCTCCTCCAGCAGCGGGCGCAGCAGCTCCTCGGTGGTGCCGGGATAGGTGGTCGACTCCAGGATGACCGTGCAGCCGGGTCGGACGTACGGGGCGATCGAGTGGCCAGCCTGTTCCACATAGCTCAGGTCGGGTGCGCCGTCGCGCAGCGGTGTGGGCACGCTGATCACGCAGACGTCGAAGTCCTTGGCGTCGCCGTAGTCGCTGGTGGGCCGGTACCGGCCGGTGGCGAGGGCGGCGGTCAGCCGGGCGGTGGTGATGTCCTCGATGAAGGACTCCCCGGCGCCGAGCCGCTTGACCCGGCTGTCGTCGAGGTCGAGTCCGACGACGTCGAGGCCAGCCTCGACCGCGCGGATCGCCAACGGCAAGCCGACATATCCCTGTCCAATGACAACCAGCTTTTCAACGCTCATGTGGGGCTCCTAGGGCATGTAACCAGGTAACCCGCACTTTAGGGCGACTTATAGCGGCACAAGTGCGAAACAGGATTTAATAGCCTTTCGGCGCTCGAACAGGGGTCAACGCGTGGTCTGTTCGGCCGGTGCGGCCCCGGACTGTGCCGGGGCATCGGGCGTGGCGGGCGGCTCCTCGCTCGCCGGCGGCTCCGAGGTCTCCTGCTCCGGAGTCGGGCTCGGCGGTGCGGCACTGGTCGTCGTCGTGCTGGGCCCTGCGCTCGGCGTCGCACCGGCCGGCGGGCCAGCGGAGGCGGTGGCGTCCGGGCCGGACGGTGCGGCGGGGGCGGGGCCCTCGGAGGTACGCCCCGGCGTCGGGGTTCTCTCCGCACCGGCCGCGTCGTCGTCGCCTCCCTCGGGCCCGGCAGCGGGGGCACCGGACGGCACCGGAGTCTCCGGCCGGTCCCGGCCCGGTTCACCGTCGCCCGGTCCGAAACCGAGTACGCCCACCAGCGCGCCGGTGACGAGTAGCGTGCCGGCCCCGGCCAGCAGCAGCGCGCGTACGCGCGACGGCCGTGGGCGGCGTACCGCCGGTGCACCGGGCAGGGCTGGCACGTCCGGCGGCACGACCGGCAGGTCGGGTAACGTGCCCGGCCGGATCCCACCGCCCTGTCCGCCCTCGACACCGCCCTGTCCGCCCTCGACACCTGCGCGCCCCGACGCGGCGGCCCCGGCGACTGGGGATTCCGCGACACCGGCCAGAGCGATCGTGGCGGTGGCGGTGCCGGGGGCAAGCGTGGTCAGGACGGCTTCGGCCTCCTCGGCGAGTGCGGCGGCGTCCGGCTGACGGTCGCCGGGTGCCTTCGCCAACGTTCGGCTGACCAGTGCCGCCACCGGTGCGGGCAGCTCCGCCGGTGGGGCGGGTGGCTCGTCGTGCAGGTGCTTGATCGCCACCTCCAACGGCGTCTTGCCCGAATAGGGCGGCTCCCCGGCGAGGCAGTGGTACGCCACCGCGCCGAGGGCGTAGATGTCGGTCCCCGCCGACACCGGCCGCCCCGCAGCCTGCTCAGGAGCCATGTACAGGGCGGTGCCCGGCACCGCGTTGGTGCTGGTGATCCGGGCCATCTCCGACGACCGGGCCACCCCGAAGTCGACCAGGACCACGGTCCCGTCGGGCTGGACCAGCAGGTTGCCCGGTTTCACGTCCCGGTGCACGATTCCGGCCCGGTGCGCGGCGTGCAGGGCACGTGCCGCCTGTGCCACCACCGACATGGTCTGCGTGACGCCGAGCCGGCCGGACCGCTCGATCCGCTGCGAGAGCGGTTCGCCGGCGACGTACTCCATGACCAGGTAGTCGGCCCGGGTGTCGGCGGTGAGCTGCTCCTCCCCGCAGTCGTAGACCTGCACGATGCCGGGATGGTGCAGGGCGGCCATCATCCGGGCCTCGGCACGGAAGCGGGTGATGAAGTCGGGCTCGGTGACCAGCCCCGGCAACAGCACCTTCACCGCGACCTGGCGCCCGAGCAGCAGGTCGGTGCCACGCCAGACGTCGCCCATCCCGCCGGTGGCGAGGCGTGCGTCGAGTCGGTAGCGGTCACTGAGGAGGACACCGGGGGCCAGCACGCCTCACTCCGTACCCAACATCCCGTCCAGTCACTCCCGTTGATCCAAATTGTGAGTTTGATTCGTTCCAGGGGGCGGAGTTTGTCTGGTAGACACGAAGAGGTGGCACTCCCGACAGCCCGACCGGCCAGGGTCGGATTGTCCGACGACGGGCATGGGTAGATCCAGGCGGTCGAAAGAGGGGAGATCGATGCCGTGATACCGGCCGACCTCGATACGCCGGTGGTCCTGCGTGAGCTGTCCGACGCGGAGGGCTATCTGGCGAAGATCTGCTTCAAGACCGGTCCACCGATGCTCAGCGGCGTCGAACTCGAATGGACCGTCCACGACCGCGACGACCCCACCCAGCCGATCTCGGCGGACCGGTTACGGGACGCCCTCGGACCACACGCGCCCTCCACTCTCGACCCGGCCGGCGCCCAGTCACCGTTGCCGGGTCACGGCACCGTCAGTGTCGAGCCCGGCGGGCAGGTCGAGATATCCTCCGCCCCGCACCGCTCGCTGCGCGCCCTGTGCGCCCACACCGATGCCGATATCGAACGGCTCGGTCAGCTCCTCAACGCCGCCGGTCTGACCCTCGGGACCAGCGGCATCGACCCGCACCGCCCGCCCCGCCCGGCGGTCGAGACCCCCCGCTACCGCGCGATGCGGGCAGCCTTCGACCAGCGCGGTCCGGCTGGCCGGACCATGATGTACAGCACCGCAGGACTCCAGGTCTGCGTCGACGCCGGCACACCGGAGCGGTTCGGTGCCCGCTGGGACGCGGTCCACGCTCTCGGCCCACCGATGCTGGCGGCCTTCGCCACGGCGCGGCACCACGCCGGCGTCGACACCGGCTGGGCATCGGCCCGGATGGCCACCTGGTTCGCCATCGACCCGGCCCGGACCAGGCCAGCCTGGCGGTCGGCCGGCGGCGTCGGCGACCCGGTCAGCGTCTGGTCGGCGTACGCGCTCGGCGCGCCGTTGCTCTGCGTACGACGTCCGGACGGCGACTGGCGGGTACCGGCCGGGATCACCTTCCGTGACTGGATCGAGGGCGCCCTGCCCGAGCCGCCGACCGTGGACGACCTCGAATACCACCTCAGCACCCTCTTCCCACCGGTACGGGCGCGCGGCTACCTGGAGGTCCGCTACCTCGACGCGCAACCTCCCGGTGAGTGGATCGCCCCGGTCGGCGTACTCGCCGCGCTGCTCGGCGACGACGACGCCCTCAACCTGGCCCGGGAGGCGTGCGAACCGGTGCTCGACGAGTGGGACGCCGCCGCCCGGCACGGGCTGGCCGAACCGACGCTGGCCAGGGCGGCTGCGGCCGTACTGAAGGTGGCGCTGGCGGCGCTGGACCGGACCGACCTGGAGCCGGCGACCCGCGACGACATCACCCAGATCGTGCAGCGGCGGCTGGCCGTCGCGGACAGGAGTACGTCATGACGGCACCGGGATCGGACCAGGATCTCCGGCTACGGATCGCCGGTGAGCTGGAGCGGGCCAGGTCCCGCAGCACCTTGCTCACCGAGGTGGTCGACGAGACCGAGCTGATGCGCCAACATTCGCCGATCATGTCGCCGCTGGTCTGGGACCTGGCCCACGTCGGCAACCAGGAGGAACTGTGGCTGGTCCGGGACGTGGGCGGTCGGGATCCGGTCCGCCGTGACATCGACGACCTGTACGACGCGTTCAAGCAGCCCCGCAAGGACCGCCCGGCGCTGCCTCTGCTCCGCCCGGACGAGGCACGCGGTTACCTGACCACGGTGCGGAGCAAGGTGCTGGACCTGCTCGACGGGATCCGGTTCGACGGCAGCCGGCTGGTCGCCGAGGGCTTCGCGTTCGGAATGATCGTCCAACACGAACAGCAGCACGACGAGACGATGCTCGCCACCCACCAGTTGCGGCTCGGGCCGGCGGCCCTTGCCGCGCCGCCGCCACCGGCCGGCACCGTATCCGTCTCCGGCGAGGTACGGGTGCCCGGTAGCCGGTTCACCATGGGCACCTCGACCGACCCGTGGGCGTTGGACAACGAGCGGCCGGCGCACGTGGTCGACGTACCGGAGTTCTTCATCGACGCCGCGCCGGTGACCAACCGTGAGTATCTGGCGTTCATGTCCGACGGCGGCTACGACGACGAGCGCTGGTGGAGCGGACCGGGCTGGGACCACCGGCGAGAGGCGGGGCTGACCGCACCGCTGCACTGGCGGTACGACGGGGTGGAGTGGGGCTACGTCCGGTTCGGCCGGTACGCACCGCTGATCATGGAGGAACCGGTGGTGCACGTCTGCTTCTACGAGGCCGAGGCGTACGCGGCCTGGGCCGGCAAGCGGCTGCCGACCGAGGTGGAATGGGAGAAGGCGGCGCGCTGGGACCCGTCGACCGGGCGCTCCCGGCGTTACCCGTGGGGCGACGGGGATCCGACCCCGGAGCACGCCAACCTCGGCCAGCGGCACCTGGCGCCGGCGCCGGTCGGTGCCTATCCGGCGGGGGCGTCGCCGCTCGGCGTGCACCAGTTGATCGGTGACGTGTGGGAGTGGACGTCGAGCGGGTTCGAGGGATACCCGGGGTTTGTCGCGTTCCCGTACCGGGAGTATTCCGAGGTTTTCTTCGGCAACTCGTACCGGATGCTGCGTGGTGGTTCGTTCGGCACCGACCGGTCCGCCTGCCGGGGTACGTTCCGCAACTGGGACCTGCCGATCCGGCGCCAGATCTTCAGCGGGTTCCGCTGCGCCCGTGACCCCCGGCCGGAGGAGACCGGCGCGTGAGCCGTACGCGCACGCCCGGCCGACCCGCGACCGGCACGGCGGTGCGGTGATGTGCCGGCACCTGGTCTACCTGGGACCGCCGGTGCCGCTGGCGGCGCTGCTCTTCGACCCACCGCACGGGCTGGTGCACCAGTCCTGGGCGCCGAGGGAGATGCGTGGCGGCGGCACGGTCAACGCCGACGGCTTCGGCGTCGCCTGGTACCCCGCACCGGCAACCGCGACCCGTGCCGACCCCGACCCGCACGCCGCCGCCCGCTCGGGGGAGCCGGTGCGGTACCGGCGGGCGATCCCGATCTGGGCGGACGCCGCCCTGCCGGCGTTGGCCGCGTCGACCCGCTCCGGTGCGGTAATGGCCGCGGTCCGGTCGGCCACCGTCGGCACGCCGGTGGTGGAGACCGCCGCCGCCCCCTTCACCGACGGGCGGTGGCTGTTCAGCCACAACGGGGTGGTGCCCGGGTGGCCGGACAGCGTCGTCGGGCTCGCCGACAGGCTGCCGACCCGCGACCTGCTCACGCTCGACGCGCCCACCGACGCGGCGCTGCTCTGGGCGCTGGTCCGGCAGGGGCTGCGGGCGGGCGCGTCACCGGAGCGAGCGGTCGCCGAGACCGTACGCGCGGTCGCCGACGCCGCGCCCGGGGCACGGCTCAACCTGCTGCTCACCGACGGCCGTACGGCGGTCGCCTCCGCGGCGGGACACGCCCTCTCCGTACGGGCCGGCGCCGGTTCGGCGCTGATCTGTTCCGAACCGCTCGACGACGACCCGGCCTGGGTCGGCGTACCCGACGGCCACCTGGTCGTCGCCACCATCGACGACGTACACCTGCGAGCGATAGGAGAGTTGGTGTGAGCGCGGATCCGTTGGAGATCTACCTGGAGGAGCGGGACCTGGCCCGGGCACTGCGTGAGGACGTCCGCACCGGGCTGACCGCACAACCGAAGTGGCTGCCGCCGAAGTGGTTCTACGACGCCCGGGGCAGTGAGCTGTTCGAGGAGATCACCCGACTGCCGGAGTACTACCCGACCCGGACCGAACGGGCCGTCCTGGCCGCGCACGCCGACGAGATCGCCGCGCTCACCGACGCGAAGACGTTGATCGAACTTGGTTCGGGATCGTCGGAGAAGACCCGACTGCTGCTGGACGCGTTCACCCGCCACGGCGGGCTCGGCACCTTCGTACCGCTGGACGTCTCGATCAGTGCGCTGCGCCAGTCCACCGCCGAGATCGCCGCGGCGTACCCGGGGTTGCGGGTGCGGGGCGTCGTCGGCGACTTCACCCACCAACTGGACCGGCTTCCGACCGGAGGCAGCCGGCTGGTGGCCTTCCTCGGCGGGACGATCGGCAACCTGCTGCCCGCCGAGCGCGCGGACTTCCTGCGGGAGATGCGTACCGCGCTGGAGGCCGGCGACTGGCTGCTGCTCGGGGCCGACCTGGTGAAGGACCCGGCTCGGCTGGTGCCGGCGTACGACGACGCGGCCGGGGTCACGGCCGAGTTCAACCGCAACGTGCTCGAAGTGGTCAACCGCGAACTGGGGGCGGATTTCGACCCGTCCGCGTTCGAGCATGTGGCGCTCTGGGATCCGGAGCGGGAGTGGATCGAGATGCGGCTGCGGGCGCGCCACCCCAGCCGGGTACGGGTGCTCGACCTTGAGGTGGACTTCGCCGAGGGGGAGGAGATGCGTACCGAGGTCTCCGCGAAGTTCCGCCCGGCGGGGATAGCGGCGGAGCTGGCCGGGGCCGATTTCCTGGTCCGTTGCTGCTGGACCGACGAGGAGAATCTCTTCGCGGTGCTACTCGCCCAGGCCGGCTGAACCGGCGCCGGGGTCGCCCGGGCGCGGCCGGCCCCGGCTGGGGCAGTCGCCGTGCCGTTGGGACGGGTTTGTCCCCGCCCGGCGGCACGGCGAGGGGCCGCGTCGGCTAGGCTCGGCGACGCGAAGGGGAGTAGCTCCCAATGTCGTGGTCGACATACTGGTGCGTACGCGCGCCCGGCCACGCGGCCTCATCTTGGTGGGGCGGGCGAGACCTTCGACCAGGCTGTCAAGCCGGGTCGAGGTCGCTGGCGCCCTGGACCCGGTCCCGACCGGGAGGGTGTTTGTGGAAGGTTTTCTCGTTGCTCTGGTGGTCAGCTTCGGCGTGATCTTCGTCGCCGAGTTGGGTGACAAGTCGCAGCTCATCGCGCTGACGTTCGCCACCAGGTTCAAACCGGTGCCGGTGCTCGTCGGCATCACGATCGCGACCGCGCTGGTGCATCTGGCCTCGGTGGCCATCGGTTACGGCCTCGGCGCGACGCTGCCCACCGGCTGGATCGCGCTCGGTGCGGGCGTGGCGTTCCTTGGTTTCGGTGCGTGGACGTTGCGCGGCGACACGTTGACAGAGGAGGAGCGGGCCAAGGCCGAGCGGACGAACAAGTCGGCCGTCGTTGCCGTGGCGGTCGCGTTCTTCGTCGCCGAGTTGGGCGACAAGACCATGCTTGCCACGATCACCCTCGCCACCCAGCACGGCTGGGTCGGCACCTGGGTGGGTTCGACGATCGGCATGGTCGCGGCGGACGCGCTGGCCATCCTGGTCGGGCGGATGCTGGGCCGTCGACTGCCGGAAAAGGTCATCAAGTACGGCGCCGCAGCGCTCTTCGCCATCTCCGGTCTCTGGCTGCTCCTCGACGCGGTGCAGCAACTGACCTGAGTCGTGCGCCGGCCCCCGGTTCGCGGCGGGCCGGCGCCTACTCGGTCCCTCCCGGGGTAACCGCCGCCGGGGCCCGCCGGTTTCCGATCGGGCGGGCCAGGGGCGGCGGGCCGAGGGAGCTGAGGTGTCCAAGGAGCTGCTGCGCGACTTCGCCGACGTGCTGGTCACGGTGGTAGAGGCGATTGGCGCTGCGGTGATCTTCATCGGGGCGGTCTGGGCGGCGGTACGGTTCGTGGTGCTGGGACTGGGCCGCCGTAACGCCGCCGTTTTCACACCGGTCCGACTCTCGTTGGGGCGTTTCCTCACCCTCGGTCTGGAGTTCCAACTCGCCGCGGACGTGCTCCGTACCGCGATCGCGCCGAGCTTCCAGCAGATCGGGCAGCTCGCGGCCATCGCGACCATTCGGACCGCGCTGAACTTCTTCCTCCGGCGTGAGATCGAGCAGGAACAGCGGCAGGTCACCGCGGACGGGGCGGTGCGCGACGGCCCGTCGCCGTCGGGTCGTCAGGTGGACCCCACGCAGCGGGAGCAGTCATGATCCATTCGACTCTGGTCGACCTGATCACCGCGTTCGCCCTGGTCACCGGGGTGGTGACGGTGCTGGCGGTACGTTCCTGGCGGGTCGCGCTGCGGTTGGTGCTGGATCTGCTGACCGCAGCCAGTCTGATCCGGCTGGCCGCGACCGAGCACTGGCGGGATCTCGCCACCGCCGCCACGATCGTGCTGTTGCGTACCGTCATCGGCGCGCTCCTCTCCACGTCGGCCGCCGCGCGGCGGCGCGACTCGGCGGCGTCCCGTCGTCGATCGGGACGACCGGACTCCGCCGTGGGGTAAAGCCCGGTTTGCCAGTCCCCGGTCCCCGTCGTGCCTACCGTGAGTGGTGTTCGGGCCGGCTCCGGCCCGGCCCACGGTACGGTCGCGCCCCGAGCGGCCGGTCGGCGGAGAGGGAGAGGGGGTCGACCGATGAGCAGGCAACAGCCCGGTGACGGGGCCCGACACGACGAGCCCAACGACTACGGCTTCGCCGGTGACCCCACGGTGCCGCAGCCGGAGCGGGGAAACCGCCCCGACGAACTGGACGAGGTCGAGCAGGTGGCGGTGCCTGGGGACGATCTGACCGAGGGACTGAGCGAGTCGCTCGAGGAGGAGCGCCTGCGGGAGTGGGAGCGGCAGCACCCGGATCAGGGCGGGGAGCGCGGGTAACGCTTCGGCGCGCCGGGCTCAGGGTTCAGTGCTGCGGCGCCTGGGCCCCTCGGCTCAGGGCGACAACGGTGGTTCACACGGTGCGGCGCACCGGGATGCGGCAAGACGGTCGCGTCCCGGTGTGCCGCACCGTCGTTGAGCCGATGTACGGGAGGTGGAGAGCAATATCTGCTGGGTTGTGCTGATTTCGCGCAGAAGTGCTGTTCCGTCCTCTACATTTTGTTCGGCCATGAATGCAGCTGATATGGATCTTTTTCCTACTGTCTGACTTTCAGTACGTTCTCAGCAGCCTTCATGCCGGATCAACCGTTAATGCCCGCATAGGGAGGTCTGGCCTGATGGATCTGCGTACCCACCTTTCCGTTGTGCGTCAACGCTGGTGGCTCGTACTGGCGACGGTCATGGTCGGGCTCGGCGCCGCCGGGCTGGTCACCGTGCGAACCGAACCGCTGTACACCTCGTCGGTGACGTTCTTCGTGACGACGCAGAGCCAGGGCGTGACCGATGCCTACCAGGGCGGTCTCTTCCTCCAGCAGCGGGTGAAGTCCTACGCCGACCTGCTCACCAGCGATCGGCTCGCCCAGAGCGTCGTGGCCGACCAGCCGGTCGGGCTCACCGCGGACGAGGTACGAGGGCGGATCTCGGCCCGGGTCGAGGCGAACACCGTCCTGCTCCGGGCCACCGTCACCGACAGTGACCAGGCGCGGTCGCTGCGGCTCACCGAGGCGGTCGCGGCCCACTTTGTCGCGCTGGTGCAGCGGCTGGAGACGCCGCCGGGCGCGCAGGAGCCGCCGGTCAAGATCGAGACGGTGAGCGGCCCACGGGTCAGCGCCGATCCGGTCTCTCCCCGCCCTGGCCGCAATCTCGCCGTCGGGGGTCTGCTCGGTCTGCTTCTCGGCATCGCGCTCTGCGTCCTGCGGGGACTGATCGACACCACTGTCCGCGACGGAGCCACCCTGCAACAGCTCACCGGCAGCCCGCTGCTGGGACAGATTCCCTGGGACGTCGAGGCGCTCAGTTCACCGCTGATCGTCGGCACCGCGTCCCAGTCGGCGCGAGCGGAGGCGTTGCGCAAGCTCCGTACCAACCTGCGCTTCGTCGACGTGCACGAGTCCGCCCGGGTGATCGCGGTGACCAGTTCGGTGCAGGGGGAGGGGAAGTCGACGCTCTCCTGCAACCTGGCCATCTCGCTCGCCGAGGCGGGTTGGCAGGTGCTTCTCGTCGACGCCGACCTGCGCCGCCCGAAGATCGCGCAGTATCTCGGTCTGGAGTCCGGGATCGGGCTGACCGACGTGCTGATCGGTGAGGTGGATGTCGCCGACGTGGTCCAGCCGTGGGGGGACAAGTCGCTGCTCGTACTCCCTGGCGGTTCGATGCCACCGAACCCGAGCGAGCTGCTCGGGTCCAAGGGCATGGCGGACCTGCTGCGCGCCCTGCGTGAATCGGCCGACATCGTCATCGTCGACACCGCACCGCTGCTGGCGGTCACCGACGCCGCGGTCGTCGCGGTGCAGACCGACGGAGTTCTGCTCGCCACCCGGCACGGCAAGACGACCCGGGCCCAGGTGGCGACCGCGACCGAGGCGCTGGAGGCGGTGTCGGCGCGGGTGCTCGGCTGCGTGTTGAACATGGCCAAGGTGGCCCGGTCCGACAACTACCAGTACGAGATGTACCGGACCATGGTCTCCGCCCCGCCCCCGGCATCGTCGCCGCCCGCGCCCTCGGCGCAGGAGATCGACTGGCCGGCCGGACAGCTCGGTTCGGTCGGGTACGTCGACGACGACCTGACCTCCCGGCGGGACGACCCGAGGGTGATCGATTCGACGCCGACCCAGGAACTCACCCGGATACCGCGATGAGTCCCACGGTGGGGCGCAGTGCCTGCTCGATCTCGCGTACGCAGCGGCGGAACTCATCGAGCGGGTGGCCCACCGGGTCGGTCAGGTCGTCGTCCTCGGGTTGGGCGGGTGGCTGCAGACCGGCCCGGGCCCGGCTGGCCGCGGCCACCGCCCGCTCCAGCCGTCGCGCCGGGTCCCGTTGACCGTCCGGCTCCGGCCAGCCCTGGTCGATCGCGGCGCTGGCGAGTCGGGCGAACTGGCGCATGGTGAAGGTGCGCCGCAGCACGGAAGGGGCGAGCGCGACGCAGGTGCTCCGTTGGGACCGGGTCGCGGTGAGGATCAGGCCGGCGGTACGGAGTTGGTCGGCGTGGAGCGGCCGGCTGCGGAACAACTCCGGGTCGGTGCCCCGTTCGGCGGTGAGCCGGGCGGCGTGCGGGTGCATCGGATAGCCGGGCACCGCGTGCGTACCCGCACTGGACACCGGCACGTCCGGCGCCTCCCTCCGGAGCTGCTGGGACAGCAGTTCCCGGGCGAGGTACTCGGCCATCGGGGACCGGCAGAGGTTCGCGTGGCACACCATGAGCACCCCGCTGGACATGTCTCCTCCTCGCTGCTCCGGCCGATCCGGTGGCCGGTAGCCCATGGGGATGCAACGAGCGGGTGGTCCATGCGATGCGTGCGTGGCGTGTCTGATTTTCGGGCAGGCGTCGACACTTGTGAGCTTTTCTCATAACTCGCCGTTTATGAACCATAAATGGGCTGTACTCCCGCGAAACGTCTAATGCGCGTGCTATAGAGATCTGTAGCAATTAAATCCTTATGTTCGTTTTGCCCAAGATATGGAGCGTGTTGGTGTGACACAGGGCGGAACCGCCCCGACTCAGGGCTCGCGACACCGGTCCCGCCGGTCCCGGTCACGAGCCTGGATGCGCCGTACCCTGATCACGGTCCTGGTGGTCAGCTGCCTGCTCTTCCTCGGCGTCGGCTGGCTCGGGTTGCGCGGCTGGCAGGCGCGGGGGCACCTGCTCAGCGCTGCCGGTCTGGCCCGTGAACTCGGGCAGCAGGTGCTCGCCGGTGACTCCGACCAGGCGCAACGAACCCTCTCCGCGCTTCAGGCGCAGGCCGGCGCCGCCCGTTCGGCCACCGGTGACCCGACCTGGCGGGCCGCGGGCCACGCACCCTACGGCGGCGACGACCTGAGCGCCGTACGCGACGTCGCCATCGCGGTCGACGACCTCGCCCGGCACGCCTTCCCAGCACTGCTCCGCCTCGACCTCGCCACCCTGGTCCCCAAGGCGGGTCAGCTCGACCTCGCCCGACTGCAGGCCGCCGCACCCGAACTCAGCACCGCCGACACGGCCGTACGCGAGGCCAGCGCCAGGATCGGCGCGATCCCCGGTGACGGGCTCCAGAAGCCGGTTCGGGAGGCGGTGGAGCAGCTCGGCGGCGAACTGGACCGGCTTGGCGCCCTCACCGCCACCGCCCGCCACGGCGCCGTCCTGCTCCCGCCGCTGCTCGGCACCACCGGTCCCCGCACCTACCTGGTCGCGTTCCAGAACCTCGCCGAGCCCCGGTCCACCGGCGGCATCTTCGGTGCGTACGCGGTGATCCGGGCCGAAAACGGCAAAGTGAAGATCCTCAAGCAGGGCGCCGCCTCCGAACTGGGCGTGTTCGACAAGCCGGTGACCAAGCTCGACGACAACATGAAGGCGCTCTACACGGAGCTGCCCGGCATCTACCCGGCCGACGTGAACCTGACCCCGCACTTCCCGACCGCAGCCGCGCTCTTCAGCGAGATGTACAAGCGCCGGACCGGCACGGTCGTCGACGGGGTGCTCGCCACCGACCCGGTCACCCTCTCCTACCTGCTCCAGGCGATCGGGCCGGTGCCCGTACCGAAGCACCCCACGCTCACCTCGGAGAGCGCGGTGAAGACCCTGCTGTCGGACGCGTACGAGCGCATCCAGAAGCCGCGTGACCAGGACAAGTACTTCGCCACGGCGGCGATGTCGGTATTCGACGCCCTGCTCACCCGCACGGTCGACCCACGCAGCCTGCTCGAGGCACTGGAGCGGGCCGTCACCGAGCGCCGGATCCTGTTCTGGAGCGCCCGAGCGGACGAACAGGACGACCTGGTCGACACCCGGGTCGCCGGGGTGATGCCGGAGCGGGAGACCGTGCCGACGGTCGGCGTCTTCCTCAACGACGGCACCGGGTCGAAGCTCGGCTACTACCTGACCCGCGCCGCGGACCTGACCGTCGGGGACTGTCGCCCGGACGGTCGGCGCGAACTCAAGCTGCGGCTGAGCCTTGGCTCGACCTCGCCCAGCAAGGGGCTCAGCAACTCGGTGCTGGGACTGCAACTGCCCGGTGACCCGTACCGCAACCGGCTGGTGGCGTACGTCTTCACCCCGGTCGGCGGCCTGCCGGTGAACGCCCGGCTCGACGGTGCCGTCGCCCCCATCAATGTCGGTACGGAGCGTGGCCGCAAGGTCGGCGTTCTCAGCCTCGACATTCCCCCCGGCAAGACCCGGGAACTGGAGGTCAACCTGTTGACCCCGGTCACCCGGACCGGCGCGGTCGACCTCTGGCTGACGCCGGGTGCCACGCCATGGACCACCCGTGTCAATCCTGCAACCACGTGTGAACAGTAAAAAGAGAGGAATCATCATGCGGCTCACCCGCATCGTCGCCTCGGCCATGGCGGCACTCGTCACGGCCGGCGCGCTTGCCACCATGACATCCAGCCCGGCGGCCGCCCAACCACAACCGCCCTACCCACCTCAGCCACCTGTGCTGACTCTGAGTGACTCCACCGTTCTGGTGGGGACCGAGGTCACCCTGTTCGGTCGGTTCTACGGGCCGACCGAGATCGTCGACATCGTGTTCACGCCGCAGGCCGTGGCGGCCGGTGCAGCCGAGCGGGCCTCGGTCCGTCAGGACACCGGCGCGACCATCGCGATGGTGCCGGTCGCGTACCCGCCGTCGGGGCCGCCGGCGCTGACGGCGGTCACCAACGAGGCAGGTGAGTTCCAGCTTCCCTTCCGGGCGGACTGGAAGGGCACCTGGCTGATCACGGGCACCGGGCGGGAGTCGGGCCTGAGCGCGACCACCGTCCTGACCGTCATTCACAAGCAGTTGCCGGTGACCGGTAGCTCGATGGGAACCCAGATCGGTGTCGGTGCCGGCCTGCTCGCACTCGGTGTGCTGCTGGTCATGCTGACCGTTGTTCGGCGTCGCCGGGGCGGTGTCCGCGCCGGAACAGCCTGATCCGGTGTCCGCGGGAAGATGGCCGTTGTCCCGCGGTGAGGTAATTGCAGGAGCGCCGGCCGGACGGGTTCACGCCCGTCCGGCCGGCGCTCGTTTTTCGTTCTCTGCGGCCACCCTCGGTAGTTTCCCCGGGCCACTCCGGTAGCGATCTTTGCTCTCCCGCCCGGCCCGGTCTACCGTGCGCTGGTGCGGATCAGCGTGGACGAGGGCCCGGTAGCAGGGGGAACGGGCACCTCAGAGCAACAACACACCTCCTCGCTGGCCTCGGCGCGGGAGGTGCTGGCGCTACGGGCGTTCCGCCGGCTGTGGATCGTCACCGGGCTCTGCAGCTCCGGCGACTGGCTGGCCCTCTCCGGGCTCGCCGCGCTGGCCAGCACCCTCGCCACCAGTGCCGCCGGGGTGAACTTCGCCTTCAGCAGCGTGCTTTTCGCCAACCTGCTGCCCGGTCTGCTCTTCGCGCCGATCGCCGGCCTCGTCGCCGACCGGTTCGACCGGCGTACGGTGATGGCCGTCGCGGACGTGGCCCGCTGTGCCTTGTTGCTCTCGATCGCGGTGGTGAACACCTACTGGTGGATCCTCGTCGGCGGCTTCCTCATCCAGGTCGCCACCACCATGTGGATTCCGTCGAAGGACGCCGCGCTGCCCCGCCTGTTGCGTCGGCCGGACCAGGTCGCCCCGGCTGCCCAGCTCGGTCTGGTCATGACGTACGGCGTCGCGATCGCGGTCGGTGGCGGGCTCTTCACCCTGATCACCGGTGCCGGAACGGTCTTCGACATCCCCGCCCACGTGATCGGTATGAACGGGCTGACCCGGCTCGCCATCGTCGTCGCCGCGCTCTTCTATCTGGCCAGCGCCATCTCGATCGCCACCGCCCTGCCCGAGTTGTCCCGACCCGCCGCGTCCCTCGACGCCCGGAGGCCGGAGTACGACCGTGAGCTCGGTGGCGGCCCGCTGGATGTCACGTCGTCCGGGACCGTCGGCGGCCCCACCGGACCTCGCCAGGGACTGGGGGCGATGCTGCGGGACAGCGTTGGCTACGTGCGGGGCACGCCGGTCGTCCGTGGCCTGCTGGTCGGCATGATGGGCGCGCTCGCGGCCGGCGGCGCGGTGGTCGGCTCGGCCCAGCCGTACGCACTGAGCCTGCTCGGTGGCCAGGCCGCCTGGGGGCTGCTGCTCCTGGCGACCTTCCTCGGGTTGGCGATCGGCCTGCTCGGGGCGCCCCGACTGGCCCGGCGGCTGTCGCACGAGCGGTTGTTCGGCCTCGCGGTCGTCTGTGCCGGCGGTGCGCTCGTGCTGGTGGCGCTCTCCCCGCACCTGGCCGTGTCGCTGCCGGCCGTGGTGGCGGCGGGTGCCAGCGCGGGATCGGCGTTCCTCACCGGTGTCACGATCATCGGCGCCAAGGTGGAGGACTCGATGCGTGGTCGGGTCAACGCGCTCTACCAGTCGATGCTGAAGGTCGTGCTGGGGTGTTCGGTGGTGCTGACTCCGGTGCTGGTGACGCTGATCGGGCAACGCCCGGTGACCTTGTGGGGCGAGCATTTCCTCATCGATGGCACCCGGCCGGTGATTCTCGGCGGTGGTCTGCTCGCCGCTGCGGCGGGTCTGGTCGCCTACCGGCAGATGCACGGTCGGACTGATCGGTCGGACGCAGTGTCATGACCGGAAGGCCGGCTTCGGAATGGTGTCCGGGGCTGGCCTGTTCGTGTTCTCTGGTGACCGGTCCATCGAATGACGACGGTTCCGGTCGATGTCACTGACAAACGCCGCCGGGGCCCGCCGAAATGGTCGGCGGGCCCCGTTGTCGTTGTTGGTCAGGAGGCCCGGGTTTCGATGGTCAAACCCCAGAGCGGGGTGACCAGCGGAATCGAGCCGAACCACGACCGGGTGCCGCCGCTGCTGCCGTGGCAGCCGGCGTCACTGCGGCTGTGGATGCCGTACGCGACCCGGTAGGTCGCCGAGCTGAGCCAGTACCAGCCGCCGCCGCTGTCGCCGCCGCAGGCGTCGAACCCGTCCACCCGGACCATGCCGAGCACCGCCGCGTCGCTGGTGCTGCCGATGGTGCCGCAGTAGTTCGGGCCGTTGATCTCGGTGAAGTTCGCCGAGAGGCAGACTGTCTCGCCCACCAGCAGGTAACCGGTGGTCGGGGCGACGTAGTTCAGGGCGACGCTGTGGTTGGCGTTCTCGGCGTAGATCTCGCCGCCGGAGTCGTACTGGAACCAGCTGTTGTCGACCCGGATGATGCCGGCGTCGATCGCCCCGGACTGGAGCGAGTTCGTCATCGGTCCGATGTTCTGCGCGCCGGTGCTCCAGGTGCCGCCACCGCTGTTGCAGTGCCCTGCGGTGTAGACGAAGCGCTGGGCGCTCGCGTTGCGGGCGGTGAAGCCGACCGAGCAGGTGCCGCTGCCGTTGTACTTGAGCACGGCGCCGGCGCGGACGGTCCAGTCGCAGTCCAGCCGCGAGGTGCAGCCGGCGTCCGCCTCGGTCTGGATGTTGGGGTCGGCGATGACCGACACCCCGGCCGGTGCGGCGGTCCGGGCGGTGGAGAGCGTGCCGGTCGGGACGGCCACCACCACGCTGTTGGTCTTGACGTCGATGCCGACCTGGCCCTTCGCCGCCCTGGCGAGGCCGTCAGTGCCGGCACGCAGGGCCGCGGCCTGTTGTTCGAGCTGGGCCCAGCTACGGCTGACGACGTGCGTCTCGGCGCGGACGCCGAGGTCCTTGGCCGCCTTCGCCGCGGCGGAAGCGGCGGCCGAGGTGGTGGCCGACAGGTGCATCAGCCCGGTCGGCGGGTCGAACCACGCTCCGCCGTAGGTGGCGGTGTCGGCGGCGACCCGCTCGTACACCTTCTTGCGGTCCAGTTGCTGGGCGAACGCCGCGCGTGCCGCCGCCGTAGACATCTGCGGGTACGACGACTGGTAGGCGCGGACGGCTGCGGCGACCGCGCCGGTGTCGGCGGCCGGTGCGGACTTCGCCTCGCGTGCCCCGGCCGGCGCGGCGAACGCCACCCCGGCGAGCAGGACCGCACTGGCCGCGACGGCCATCAGGCGGATTGGCCTGGTGTTCATGGACGTATCCTCCCCACAATCGGCCGGGCACCTACCCGGCCGCGAACAGACTTCCACAGTTGTCTATGGATAATTGTGTGACCGACGCATTGCTGACAGTGAATATGTGTCGACCCTGGTGGGGCTCTGCTGCGTGGTGCCGTGCATCTGTCAGGTGGCGGGGGAATCGTTCGATTTCGGCACGAGAAGTCCAACCATCGAGCGGGGTCAACGGAGTGCTAAATGGATCTGAACAATAGGACTCCACGTGGCTGAATGACGTTTTGACCGCTCTTTCCACCGGTGCGTCCGCATTCTTCCGCTGGTCCGCCCGGCCCCTGGTGATCCACCACACCTGCCGGCAGGCGTGAAAACTTCTCGCCTCGGGTAGTAGGCGCCCCGCGCCGCCGGTACGTGTGGCGCCGGTGAAAGAGAGGTGGCGGGCGTGGACGGCGGCCTGAGACTCAACATGAACGCGCTGGACTACGCGATTCTGGCGCTCTACTTCGTCACGGTGCTCGGCGTGGGTCTCATGGCGCGCCGGGCGATCCGGACCAGTACCGACTTCTTCCTCTCCGGCCGCTCCCTGCCGGCCTGGGTGACCGGACTCGCCTTCGTCGCGGCGAACCTCGGTGCACTGGAGATCATCGGTATGGCCGCGAACGGCGCCCAGTACGGCATGATGACCCTGCACTACTACTGGATCGGCGCCGTACCGGCGATGGTCTTCCTCGGCATCGTGATGATGCCCTTCTACTACGGCTCGAAGGTCCGCAGCGTGCCGGAGTACCTGCGGCTGCGCTTCAACCGGCCGACCCACCTGTTCAACGCGCTCAGCTTCGCCCTCGCCCAGGTGCTGATCGCCGGGGTGAACCTCTACGCCCTCGCCCTGGTCATGCAGGCGCTGCTCGGCTGGCCGCTCTGGCTCTCCATCGTGGTCGGCGCCGCCATCGTGCTGGCGTACATCACCGTCGGCGGGCTCACCTCGGCGATCTACAACGAGGTGCTCCAGTTTTTCGTGATCCTCGCCGGCCTGATCCCGATCACCGTCATCGGTCTGGTGAAGGTCGGCGGCGTGGACGGGCTCTTCGACGCGGTCCGCTCGTCCGACCTGGGCGAGGCTGGCCTGCACACCTGGGCCGACACCGGCAGTTCGGCCAACCCGCTTGGCGCGAACTGGGTCGGCCTCGTCTTCGGTCTCGGCTTCGTCCTCTCCTTCGGTTACTGGACCACGAACTTCGCCGAGGTGCAGCGGGCACTCTCCGCGCGCAACATGAGCGCCGCCCGGCGTACGCCGATCATCGCCGCGTACCCGAAACTGCTCATCCCGGTCGTCACCGTGATTCCCGGCCTGATCGCCCTGGTCACGGTGCAGGGGCTCGGGGCATCCAGCGGCGCCCTGCAGTACAACAACGCGATCCCGCTGCTGATGCGTGACCTGCTCCCCAACGGCGTACTCGGGGTGGCGGTCACCGGTCTGCTCGCCTCCTTCATGGCTGGCATGGCGGCGAACGTCAGCGGCTTCAACACCGTCTTCACGTACGACATCTGGCAGTCCTACGTCCGGCGGGACCGCCCCGACGACTACTACCTGAAGGTCGGCCGGATCGCGACCGTCGCCGGGGTGATCGTCGGCATCGGTACGGCCTTCATCGCGGCCGGCTTCAGCAACATCATGAACTACATCCAGACGCTGTTCTCGCTGTTCAACGCTCCACTCTTCGCCACCTTCATCTTCGGCATGTTCTGGAAGCGGATGACTGCCTGGGCGGGCTTCTGGTCCCTGCTCGCCGGCACCGCGGGCTCGCTCGCCACGTACCTGCTCTACCTCGGCGGCGTGCTCGACTTCGGCTCCGACCTGGAGGAGAGCTTCTGGGGCGCCGGGGTCGCGTTCGTGATGGTGGCGATCGTCGCGGTGCTGCTCACACCGCTCGGCCGGGCCAAGACCGACGACGACCTGCGCGGTCTGGTCTACGGACTCGGCGGCGTCGACCTCAAGGGTGACGTGCTCGCCGGGGACGCCGCCTGGTACCGCTCGCCACTGCTGCTCGGTGGGGTCGCGCTGGCCCTGTCCGGCCTGCTCTACCTGCTCGTCCTCTGAAAGGGGTGCGTGTGATGACCGAGAACACCGAATCGAGCGCCGACTCGCCGGAGAGCACCGAGGCGCAGCGGCGGTCGGCCGCCGCTCGCCGGTTCGACCTGCGTCGGGTGATCGGCGGCCTCTTCCTCGCGTACGGGCTGATCGTCACCGGGATCGGCCTCTTCGACTCCGGCGCCGACATCGACAAGGCCCAGGGCGTACGGATCAATCTCTGGGCCGGGCTCGCCATGCTTCTCTTCGGCCTGGCCTTCCTGCTCTGGCAGTGGCTGCGCCCGGTCGGGACGGCCGACGGGTCGACCGCGCGGCAGCGCTCCGACGACGTTCCCGGCACAGCCGGCTAGCGGTAGGCGCTGTTCCGGGCCGGCCGTGTTCCGACTGACAATCGTGCCGGCCCTACACCGCGGCCTGCTCTGTCGGGTCGTCGGTGCGTGCTTCGAGCCGCTCGAACCGCTGCCGGGCCGCCTGCGGTGTGTTGAGGCCCAGACTGAAGGCGATGTCCTGCCAGGTCATTGCCCTGCTCCGGGCGGTCTTCAGCAGTTGTAGTTCGGTCGCGTCGAGTTCGGCCCGGACGTTCGGTAGAAGCGTGAGTGCCGCGACGAGGTCGCTGTTGTCGATGTCCGGCTCGTCCGGCTCGGTCGGAATGGAGCCGCCGGCGATGCCGGCGACGAGCCGAATCGCTTCGTGGGGGGCGGCCATCGACGGGTGGACCTGCCGGGACCGGCGCTCGGGACCGTTGGCGTGTCGTTCGACGAGGTATGTCAACGCTTGGTAGGTGCGCTCCGCGCGCCGAGCCGCAGGGTCGGGCCGGGTGAAGGGATCAGCCATGATGTGAATCATGACTGATCAACGGCAGATTTTCAACAAAATGTTGAAGAGGGGATCCGGTGGTAGCGGACGCCGCCGCTACCACCGGACCCTGATCAGGCGCGCAGATCGTCCTCCGCGTCCGTCGCGGCGGCGAGGATGGCGGTACGTTCTTCGCGGGTGAAGGAACCCTGGCGTACCCAGTTCGCGGAGGCGGCCGTCACCGTCTTCATGAACTCCTGGTGACTGCCGAACGGGGCCTGGGCCCAGACCAGGTCGAGGAACGTCTGCCCGTCACGCTGCTTGTTCGCCACCCCGGAGTCGTACGTCCCGAAGACCACCGTCGGCTCTGCGCGCCGGAAGTAGATGTGGTGGGCCTGGGTGTCGCCGACGAAGAGTGGGCGCAGCGTGTGGCCGTTCGTGGTGAAGGTGCCGGCCGCGCCAGGGGTGAAGGCGGGGGAGATGTCTCCGTCGAGCTTCACCTGCCGGTAGAACGAGAACTCCCGGTAGGCGCGGTCGGAACTGAGCGCGGCGAGCACCACCGGGCCGTGGAAGACGGTCTGGGTGTCCGCCCGGTCGAGCGCCTGCTCCACCCGCAGCCCGAACGGCATCGAGATCCGTACGGTGTCGCCGTCCTGCCACATCCGGCGCAGCCGCAGGTACGTGCCGGGCGTCTTCGGCCCCAGCCGCTCCTGCCCGTTGATCCAGACCTGGAAGTTCTTCGCCCAACTCGGCACCCGCAGCAGGATGTCGAGCTGAGCCTTGCCTCCGCTGATGGTCAGGGTGCTCTCCTGTTGGCGGGGGAAGTCGGTGGTCTGGGTGACCGTGATCCCCTTCTCCGCCCAGTTCAGGGTCGAGCCGACGAAGAGGTTGACGTAGAGCGAGGCGTTGTCGGCCGAGCGGAAGTAGACGGACTCCTGGTACTTGGTGTGGTTCTCCAGGCCGCTGCCGCCGCAGCAGGTGCCCGTGTTGCCGTACCCACGGGTGTTGCCCGGGCTCAGCGGCAGGAAGTAGACCACGTTCGGGTTGCTGGTGCTGTCGGCGTCGCGGCGGGACCCCAGGATGTGGTTGACCAGGGTCCGCTCGTAGTAGTCCATGTACTTCGGGTCGGGGTCGTGGAAGAACAGGTTCCGCGACACCTTGAGCAGGTTGTACGACGTACACGTCTCGGCGCCGTTACCGGCGATCGAGTCGGCGATGTTGCCACGTGGCTGGAACAGCTCCGCGTTGGTGTTCGCGGGGCCGGCGTCACCCGCCGGCCAGGTGCCGCTGGTGCCGCCGTGGGCGTACATCCGGTGCGGTACCACCATGTGCCAGAAGTTCTCGGCGGCAGTGTGGTAGTCCGGCTCGTTCGACCGGTCGAAGACCCGCAGGTAGCCGACGAACTGCGGGACGTGGGTGTTGGCGTGCAAACGGGTCAGGATGTCGTGGTTCTCCACGCAGGCGCCGAAGAGCGCCTGCCGGTTGTCGAAGCACTTCGCCGTGGTCAGGTAACGCTCGTCGCCGGTGATGGCGTGCAGGTCGGCCATCACCTCGTTCATGCCGCCGTACTCGCCGGCGATGTAGATCGCCCACATCCGGTTGAGCTGTTCGCGGGGGAGCACCGACAGTCGACTGTGCACCCAGTCGCCCATCTTGGTCACAATTTCGAGCGCCCGCTCGTTCCCTCCCAGCAGGTACGCGTCGATCAACCCGCGCATGATCTTGTGGCAGGTGTAGTACGGCGCCCAGATCGTCGGGTACGTGGCGAACGATTCCAGCTGGATGAACTGGGTCTCCGGATAGGCGGCCAGGAAGCCGGGGTGGCTCGCCTGCCCGCTTGCCGCGATGGCGTCCTGACACTTGCCGAGTTCCGTGACGATGTAGTCGAGCTTGTCCTTGTAGAGCTGTTCGCGGGTCGACGCGTACGCCTGCGCGAACATGGTGATCAGGTGCCCACTGAAGTGGCCGCGCAGGTTGCCGGTGGCGTCGTCCCAGCCGCCCGGCGGTGACGAACCCGCCGGGGTGGGCAGGCCGGCGGTCACCCTGAAGTTGTGCAACACCCGGTCGGCCGAGTACGCCGTGGCGAGGTTGAGTACCCGTGCGCGTTTCTCGGCGAAGACCGTTCCCTCGGCCAGGGTGACCTGGTCCAGCGCGAACGGTTTCACCACCCAACTCGGGTTCTGGTTCAGGAACGCCGCCTCCGGTGAGGCGACTGCCGCCGAGGCGCTGGAGTGTGGTGCGGCCTGCGCGGCCCCGGCGACCTGCGGGGCGATGATCGCCGCCACGGTCGCGGCGCCGCCGACCTTCAGCAACCCGCGCCGATCGATGGATGGACGTGCTGGAGTCACTGTCTGCCCCCTGAACTCGGTGGGTCCGTAGTTAGCGCTAACATCGACGCCCGCAGGCCATTACCTGTGTTAAGCGCTTGTTTCCAGCAACCTAGTGCGATCGATGCGCACGCCCACCGAACACCTGTCGGAACTTCGGCGCACGTCGTTGAACACCTGCTGAAGCGCGGGGTCTGAAGCTCCCTGTGCCTGACGGGCAGGTCCACCATAGACAGTGATGCCAACGGCTCGTCGATCCCTGTTCGGGGGCCTGAATCCGAGTTCGAAAAGGGGTTGATTGTTCACGTGAACAACCACCCCGGCGCGGGTGTGAGCGGCGCAGGGCGGCCACTGGCCGGCTCGATGTCCGACCGCCGACGGAGGAGTTCAACCCGGTTGATGATCTACCCGACCCGCCTGACGAGGAGAGCTACGGACTCCGCCGTACCCGATCTCGTCTCCGTCGCGGTCGATACAGGCGACCTTTCGGCCGAACGCTACGCTACGAGACGTAACCGTCAGCCTTCGCTCGGCGACATCGTTCGCGCCGTCCTCCATTGACCCACTTCGAATACCGATCTTTACCTGATTCTGGTTGAGATCACGCCAATGAGATCGCGATGTGTGGGTCTGCGCACGATGCGCTGGTCGCCCCGGTATGTGCCCATCGGGTTTACGTCAGGTTAAGTGCAGACAAACTTCCTCCTCTCCGATAGAGTCCTGATCCTGGGTTCGGCCCCTCTGTGGAATCCGAACTCGGAATGTGTCCTGCTCGATGGATAAGGGATGGGGGCAACCAAGCCATGCGCGTCTGATGTGAGATCGAACGATCCGGGAGAGACGTCGGGTGCCTGTATGTGTGCGGCCTTATGTCATTGGCTTGCTCGATTCGTTGCCGTCCCGAGTTTCGGTTGTCGATTCGGTCTTGGTCATTCTTCGATGAACATCGAGACCCACTGAGGTTTTGATGTCAGAACGTCGGCCGGCCGGGCTGATGTGATTCTAAAGTGCCTTGTGGACCTCCTGGTGGTCTGCGGTTGGCGCGAACGGCGTTAGTACAGCGTTGTCGGCCCGTTCGGATCCAATGCAGGTGTTCGGATGAACCACCGCCTTTTGTCGGGCCACCGTCCGCATTCCGCCTCGCTCTGCTCGGTTCCACCAGGCGCCCCGGACCCGGACGGATCCGCCGCGGGCAGGGGCCTGTGGCGTAGGTGAAGGCGCGTCGATCCCGCTGTCGGGCTCTCTGGCAACGTCATTCGGTGCTGCGGGCAATTGCCGGTCGGGGACAGTCTTTGCGTCGTTCCTGGTTTTCCCGAGCATCTGGTGTCGTCACACGTGGTTCACAAACATGTTGTGGAGCCGGTTCTGGGCTAACCGTAAAGCGCTGACTGGGGGTGTTGGTGTCGTGCCGTTGCTTCGGGTGCCGGATTGGCTTGCTCAGTTTTTTAAGTGGTTTTATGGTGAGGAGTTTCCGGGTCTTCTGGCGGAGTTGTTCTACAGGCTTGCGTTGCAGCTTTTTTTGGTTGCGAGTGTGTTGGAGGC
>NZ_JBITIH010000040.1:0-40062 GCF_044458865.1 Micromonospora sp. NPDC050417 | reverse complement strand
CGATGTCGCCCGTGCGGTCGGTCAGCGGGTCTTCGCGACCGGGGTGGCCGACTTCGGTCTACAGGTCCAGAACGTTTCCGGTACGGCTCCGGTGACTCGTACGGTGACGTACACCAACGACGGCACGGCACCGGTGACCCTCACCCTCGCCACGGAGGTGTCGAACCTCGCCACCGGCGCCCCGGAGACCACGGCCATCACGATCGGCACCAACACGGTGACCGTACCCGCCCGCGGATCGGTGAACGTGCCGGTCACCGCCGACCCGGCCACACTCACCCGGGGCCAGTACGGCGGCTGGATCACCGCGACCGGACCGGACGGCGTCCTCACCACCACCGCCCTGGCGGTCACCGTCGCGGGACCCCGGCACACCGTGACGTTCCATGTGCTGGACCGGGCGGGCAATCCGGGCCGCGCGAATGTCGTCCAGTTCATGGGTGACAACGCGAACGAGGACATCATCCGTTCGTTCCCCCTCTCCACCTGGACCGAGACGGTCGAAGAGGGCACCTACCTGCTGGACGCCTGGATCGAGGACCTCAGCAACCGGCAGTACATCCAGGTCACCACGATCATCGACCCCGAAGTGCTGGTCGACCGGGACATGGAGGTGGTGATCGACGCCCGCAAGGGCACCCCGATCCGGATCGAGACGCCGAAGCCGAGCGAGCAGCAGGCGGTGCTGAGCTTCTACATGCACCGGGTGACCGGCAGCGGCCGACAGATCAACCTCGGCACCTGGCAGTACAGCGGAGTCAGACAGGTCAACGTCACGCCGACGAAGGCGGTGTCGAGCGGCGAGTTCGAGTTCTCGTCCCGTTGGCAACTGGTCGCTCCGATGGTCCAGGCCAGGGTCCCCGGGGTGCCCGGTCCGTTCAACATGAACATGACCGCGCGGTCTCCGGCGTACGACGGAAAGCGCACCCTCCCGCTGGTCTACGCCGGCCGGGGCACCCCGGCGGAGCTGAAGAAGGCGAAGGTGAAGGGTGCGGCCGTGCTGATCCAGTCGAACGGTCCGGGGTCGGAGCCCTCGGTGAACAAGGCGGCGGCCGAGGCCGGCGCCGAGGCCACCCTGATGGTGCGCCCGCCCACCGTGCCGTTGTGGACGGTGTGGCAACCGCTACAGAACCCCAAGGAGGCGATTCCGTTGCTGGCGGTGGCGGCGGAGACGGGGGCGAGGCTCATCGACCGCGCGTCCAAGGGCCAGCCGGCCACGATCGACCTGACCCTCACCACCTCCAGCCCCTACCTGTACGACGTACAGCACGTGGAGGTCGGTCGGATTCCGGAGCAGGTCGTCTACCGGGTGACCGAGCAGAACTCGGCACAGATCACCACCAGCTACACCGACAACGGTGGCGCCCCGTGGGCGAAGGAGCAGCGGTTCGGCTGGCGCCCCTGGCAGACCTTCGCCTGGAGCGACAAGTCCCGCTACGTCGCGACCCCGACGGTACGCCAGGAGTGGGTGACCACCGGGGACTCGATCTGGCAGCACCGGGTGTCGGAGGACTGGGTGCCGGGTCCCGACTGGGACGCCCCGCTGGTGACCGGAATGGTCGAGCTGCCCACCAGTTACCGTCCCGGCAAGAGCAAGGAGAGCTGGTACAGCCCGGTGGTTCGGCCGGCGTCGCCGAAGGGCGTACCGGAGTTGGTCTCGACCCGGACGGGGAACACGCTCGCGCTGCGGGTGCCCGAGTTCGTCGACGCCGAGGGCCACTACACCATCGGTGAGGGGACCCAGGTCGACGCGAAGCTGTGGCGGGACGGCAAGCTCCTGGCCGAACTGCCCAATGCCCGTCAGGACGTCACCACCACCGCCGCCCAGGCGTGGTACCGGCTGGTGCTGAACACCGAGCGTTCCAGTGCGGAGTGGCGTTGGGGTACCCGTACCGAGACGGTGTGGGACTTTCGCTCCGGACAACGACCGGGCGACAAGGCCCGGCCGTTGCCGCTGCTCCAGGTCGACTACGACACACCGGTCGACCTGACCGGTGAGACGGTCAACCGGGAGCACACGCTCCGCCTGAGCGTGCGTAACCAGAACGGCCTGGGGGCGCCCGAGGGCACCACCCTGACCGCCGAGGTCTCCTTCAACGAGGGCAAGACCTGGAAGAAGGTCACGGTCTCCGGGAAGGGTCCCGAGTTCCGGGCCAGCATTCCGGAGGGCAGGGGCACCGTTTCGCTGCGGGTGCGGGCCACCGACGAGTCCGGCAACGCGGTCACCCAGACCGTGATCCGGGCGTACGGCCTGAGCTGACAGCTCGTCGGGCGGGGCGACCCGGTGTGGTCGCCCCGCCCGCGGTGCTAGCTGACCCTCGGTGCCGGGATCAGGCCACGGTACGGTCGAGCCAGTGGGCGATCAGTGGCGCGATCTCGTCCAGCTTCTCTTCCAGGGCGAAGTGCCCGGTGTCGAGGACGTGCAGTTCGGCGTCGGGCAGATCCCGCAGGTAGGCGTGGGCGCCGGGCGCGGGGAAGAACAGGTCGTTGCGACCCCAGACGATCAGGGTCGGCGGGGCGTACTCGCGTAGCCACGCCTGCCACCGGGGGTAGAGCGCGACGTTGTTCCGGTAGTCGAGGAAGAGGGCGAGCTGTGCCTCCTTGCGCCCGGGCAGGTCCAGGAAGTGCTGGTCGAGGGTCCAACCGTCGGGGGCGATTCGTTCTGGTTCGCCGGTGCCGCCCTCGTACTGTCCTCGGGTGGTCGGCAGGGTCATCAGGTCACGGAGCTTCTGCTCGGCGCCGGGCGTTTCCGGTCGGAGGGCGATGACGTCGCGGGCGAAGTCCGACAGCCCTTCCTCGTAGGCGTTGCCGTTCTGCACCACCAGGCCGGCGATCCGGTCGGGGTGCCGAGTGGCGATCCGGAAACCGACCGGGGCGCCGAAGTCAAAGACGTACATCGCGAATCGGGTCAGCCCGAGCCGGGTCACGAAGCCCTCGGTGATGTCGGCGAGTCGGTCGAAGGTGTAGGTGAAGTCGGTCGGGGCCTCGGTGTGGCCGAAGCCGGGGTAGTCGGGGGCGATCAGCCGGTACTGCGTGCCGAGCGTGTCGATGAGCCGACGGTACTGGTGTGAGGCGGAGGGAAATCCGTGCAGGAGCAGCAGGACCGGGGCATCCGGTCGTGCTGGCACCGATTCGCGGTAGAAGACCCGGACCCCGTCGACGTCGACGTGCCGGTGAACGGTGCGGGCAACGGCGTTGATCGCCATCTCACATGCCTTCCTGGGTCAATGATGCATTAGCTAGCTGGGGAGACTAACGCATGATGTAGGGCATGTAGCATTAGTGAGATGAAGGACGCCCTGCCGATGACCGGTGAGCCACTGGCACTGGACCTGGTCAACACCCGCCCCAACGGGTCCAACGGCCCGGTCGACCTCCTCGGTACGCCCGACCAACTCGCCGCCTGGCTGGCCGCGCAGGTCGAGCGGCTGCCCGAGCTGACCCCTGCCGAACTGGCCACGGTCACCGAGGAAGACCTCGCTGCCGTACGGGCGGTACGCGAGCACGTCAGCGCCGCCATCCACGCCGTACGGCTCGACACCCGTCCCCCGGTCGCCGCGTTGCGCGGGCTCAACGACGCGCAACGTGCCGCGCCCCCGATCCGGGAACTGGGCTGGGCCGGGGAGTCGATCACCCTGACAGCCCGACGCGACGGCCCGCTCGGTCAGCGGCTCGCCGCGGTCTTCGCCGAGGCCGCCGCCGGCCTGCTCGCCGATCCGGCCGCCGGTCGCATTCGGGAGTGTGAGGCGACGGAGTGCGTGATGGTGTTCCTCCCCGCCCACCCGCGCCGACGCTGGTGCTCACCCGCCCGCTGCGGCAACCGGTCCAGGGTGGCGCGTTACTACCAGCGGCACAGGCCGGAACTGTCGTAGTTCTCGTCGCGGTGTCGGCTCAGCGGCGGGAGTCGAGCAGACGAATCCACCAAACCACCCCACCTCGCCTGAGTGGCCGGTTACCCCGAGCCTGGTGCGACACACGGCGCTGCCGCTGATGGGGTGGAGCGCCGAACAGCCCGCCCACCAGGCGGGGGCGGCATCGTGCTCAGGAGACACCCTTCGATGGCGGCGCGGTTTCGCCTAGTTGATTGGGATTTAGGTCGTACTGGTAGGTAGCTACGATCCTCGCCATTTTGGTGTTACTTCCGATTCACCTGGTGCACCACTTCGGGTGGCTAGCGTCGTCCGCGCATGACGTTGATCGAATCCGTCGGGCGCTGCGTACCAGCAGGTCCGCGTGCTGCCGCCGAGGCGGGTTCGTAGGAAATGGGGACCAGATGGAACTAGACCGCAGACAGTTCATCGCCGTCGGTGGCGCTGTCGTCGCCGCCGCCGGACTTCTGCCCGGGACGGCGGCCTGGGCGGACAGCGGCGAGGAGCGCAAGCCCGGCGGGCACGACGAGCCGAAGGGCGTCTGGCTGGCGGGTGACACCCACGTCCACGACGACCACTCGTCGGACGGCAGCGCCCCGCGCCAACTGTCGGACCAGCGGGACCCGGGAAACCTGCCGGTCAGTGACCAGATCGGTTACGCCGAGTCGGTCGGCCTGGCCTTCATGCCGCTGACCGACCACCGCACGTTCGACCAGCACTGGGACCCGCTCTGGACGTCGAACCGGCTGCTCCTGCTCACCGGCGAGGAGGCGAACGGGTCACCCCACGCCATCGTGCTCGGCGCGGTCGACACCGTGGTGGACGGCGCGAACCCGCCGGGATCCGCGCCGTTCCGTCACGTACAGCAGTCGATCTGGGACGCACACGCGCAGGACGCGGTCTGGTCGATCGCCCACCCGGACGACGGCGAGTACACCACCGCCGCCGGTCCGAACGAGAACGCCAGCGTGCAGGGGGTCGACACGGTCGAGGTCTGGAACGCCAGCTGTGACCCCGACACCGAGATCGAGTACGCCGAGAACCGCTGGAACCACGGTTTCCGCTTCGGTGCGGTAGCGGCGAGCGACAGCCACTTCAAGGAGCTCCGCCCGGCCAGCGCCCCCGGCCGACCGACCACCTGGGTCTTCGCCGCCGAACGCTCGGTCCGCGCCATCCTCGACGCGCTCAAGGCCGGTCGGACGACCGTGTCGCTGAGCCCGGACGGTCCGTTCGTCACGATCGAGGCCGACGTCGACGGCGATGGCCGGTTCGAGGCCATCGGTGGCGACGAGGTGATCGTCAAGGACCGTCACCTCTCGAAGCGGGCCACGCTGCGGGTCCGGGCCAAGTCCGCCGTCGGTATGCGGGTGCTCGTCTACGCCGCGCCGGGCCGCTCGGCCGGCCCGGTCGCGACCTTCGTGCCCACCAAGGCCAACCAGACCTACCTGCTGCCGCTCACGCTGAGCGGAGACCACACCTGGTACCGGGTGGAGGTGCGCGGTCCGGGTGAACTCTCCGGCCGGGACGCCGACCCGAACCTGCCCGACCAGCTACGGGGCGCCACGTCGCCGGTGTTCGTGTCGGTGAAGCGGGCCGCCGAGGCGGCGCCCGAGATCGCCCTGCCGCGTCCCGCCAGCGGCAACGACCGTGCCAGTCTGGTCCTCGGTGAGCAGGGCGGGTTCGCCGGATTCGCCGACGTCGCGGTGGCGGGGCGGGTCACGCACGTGGTCGCCCAGGTGCACGAGGACCACCGTACGTCCGTGGTGTACCGCAGGCTGGACGGGCACGGCGACAAGCACGCGGACAAGGGCCTGGTGCTCTCCGACGCCTCCGGTACGGCCCGGGCCCCCCGGGTCGTCGCCTCCGGCGACGACGTCTGGGTCGTGTGGCAGGACGCGCGCGGCCACGAGCAGCCCCACCGGCCGGAGATCTACCTGCGCCACAGCCGCAACGGTGGCAAGAGCTTCGACTCCGCGGTGAAGCTCAGCAACGGGAAGGGGCGCGCCGAGCAGCCCGCCATCGCCCTGTTCGACGGCCGGCACCCGGTGGTGGCCTGGGCGCAGAACACCAGCGGCGCGTTCGACGTCTACGTCCAGGTGGTCGGTGTCGACCGTGCTCCGGTGAACATCTCCGCCGCCGGTAAGGTCATCGTTGCCGGTACGCCCGACGACGCCCGCTCGCCCATCCACCCGGCCTCGCTCTTCCCCTCGGTCGCGGTGACCAAGCACCGGGGCATCGTCGTGACCTGGCAGGACAACCGGTTCGACCCCGACGCGGGCTGGACCGGTCACACCCCGCCCGCCGGTCAGCCCGCCAGCGGAGGCACCAACCCGGACAACTGGGAGATCCTGGCGGCGGTTCGCGCCAAGCCGTCGGCAGCCTGGGGCACGCCGGTACGGGTCAGCGCGAACGACAACGCGGCCGACCGGCACCCGGACATCGCGGTGGACCGGGACGGTGCCCTCGTCGTCATCTGGGAGACCAAGGCGCTCTCCGCCTCCGGGGCGAATCTCTCGCTGCGGGCGAGCCGGTCGACGGACGGCAAGACGTGGTCGGCCGCCGAGACGGTCGGCCTCGACCCCAACGCCATGAGTCAGCGTCCCCGGCTCGGCGTGGACTCCGACGGCTCGGTACGGGCGGTCTGGTACGACTCCCGCTCCGCCGACTGGCGCTGGAAGATCTTCACGGCCCGTCGGGCGGCGTCGGGCTGGACCCCGGCGGTCCAGCTCAGCACGCGCGGCAACGGCACGTGGCCGGCGATCGACAACGGAACCGTGGTCTTCACGAGTGACCGGGCGGCCGAGCGTACCCAGCGCGACCACACCCAAGAGATCTACCTGATCGGATAGAAGGAAGGGCCCCTTGTTATCGCTTTCGGTATAGGAAGGGGCCCCTGTTAACCACCACCATCACCATGCGAGTGGGGCGTTCCGGGCGGCGGAGCGCCCCACTCGCGTCGGTCGGTGCCCATCCCTGGGCAACGGGAAGACTGGATCAATCCGGCGGAAACCGGTCGGCGGGTCGCGGTAGCGTGATCGGCTACCGTGCACATCACGACACTGGCCGCCCTGCGCCCGGGGCGGAGCGACCTCGGTGTGGCCCGGGGGCCCGGCACGAGTGCCCCGACACCATCAGTGCCCTGCGGCGGGGCGCCGACCCGGGGACGGAAGCCGAGTACCGAGCGGACCTGATCGAACTGCTTGACCACCTGGCCGAGGCGAGCGGTGGGCGGGTGCTGCCGGGCGCCGAGGACGTACCCACGCCCTGGTTGCTCTCGTCGAGTGTCGCGGGCGCCGAACTCGTCGCCGGGTTGGGACTGCCGATCGCCTTCGCGCACCACATCCGGCCCGGCAACGCCGTCGAGGCGCTGGGCCACTCAGGCGCATGGTTCCCCGGAGACGGTGTGCCGCCGGCTCTCCAGGGTGGCCGCGCAGACCGGCGCGGACGAGCTGATGCTCTCCACCCCGTCTACCACCCGGACACCCGGGTACGTTCCCTCGAACTGGTCGCCGCGACCGCCGCCGGTTGAGCAGACGACGTCGTGGGCGGCGCCGGTCCGCCGAGCCGCCCACGACCGGCACCGGTCAGGGTCTCCTACGGCGTACGCCGGCCCGGGGTCAGCGGAACGCGGCGGTGATCAGCGCGAGGAGGCAGACCAGCGCGACCGCCGCGAGCACCCCGCGCACCTCGACTGCGGCGCTGGGCGGAGGATCGCCCTTCTCCTTCATGTCGTTGGTGGAAGGGGACGGGCTCGCCGATGTGGTCATCGCATGATGGTCAGCCAGGTCAGCCGTGATGGCAATACTCCTTCACGCATTATTGACGCGCGACCTTCTGGACGGTCTGCATCCGTGATCGTCGATGTAGGCGAGCGTCTGCGTTGTCGCGTCAAGACGGCGTAGAGAACCGACGGTTCGGCGTATCGGTTCCGTGAGAATCCCTCGGCAAACAGTCGCGACAGCGGTGACATGGAGGTGTGGCGAGAGGGAGTGGAATGGACGTCACCGCTGCCGCCGGTCGGGTTGTCGTCGGTGTCGACGCGTCGCTCGGAGGCATGCAGGCGCTGCGCTTCGCGGTGGCCCACGCGCGGGCGTCACGTCGTCCGTTGCGGGCGGTGCGGGCCTGGGCTGTGCCGAACCCGTGGCGGGATTCCGCCCGTGGGGCGCAGCGGTTGCGGGACGAGTTCGCCCGAGGCGCGCACCGGCACGTGATGACGGCGTTCACGAACGCGTTCGGGGCATTCCCGGACGATCTCCCGGTGGAGATCATGGTCCCCGAGGGGGATCCCGGGCCGTCGCTGCTCGGATACGCCGGGTCGGAGGCGGATCTGCTCGTCGTCGGCGGGAGGTCGGCGCGGTTCGGCCGGAGCAACGGTCCGGTCACGCGTTACTGCCTGGCCCGGGCCAGGGTCCCGATTGTCGTGGTGCCCCCGCCAGGATGGGTGCGCGCGGCGACGATCCGGCGCGTCGCCCACGAGATCGAACGTGACCTCGAACGCCTGGCGCGACGTCCCATCGCCTGAAGACCGCCGTTCCGTTGTCCCGGGCGAGGCCGCCGTTCCGCTATCCCGGTGGGGACGCCGACGAGGTCGGCATGTCCGACGGTGACGGTGAAACCGTGGTGACACGGCTGGGAGTCGCGGTCGGTGCCGTCGGACCGCGTACGTCCGGTGCCGGTGTCTCGTCGGGCTCGTCGGTCGGAGCCGGCGGTGTCGCGGATCTCCTGGTCGGAGTCGGTGATGTCGAGGGCTGGCCGGTCCGGGTCACCGGGGCCGGGGGTCCGGTGTCGGCGACGGACGGCGGCACCGGTCGTACGAGCAGGTACGTCGCCAGAGTGACGACGAACAGTACGGCGAGCAGCACCGTCGACACGCGGATGTTCCCGGGCAGCGGGTGGGTGCGCGGCATCAGCTCGCTCCTACCGGCTCGGGGGTTTCGAGGCTGGTCGACACGTTGATCCCCTCGGCCTGGAAGGCGAGCGCGACCCTTGCCCGTAGTTCCCGGCCGACGGTGAACTGTTTGCCGGGCAACGTCCGGGCGACCATGCGTACGTGCAGGGTGTCGACCTCCAGGCTCTCCACTCCCAGCACGGATGGCGGGTCCAGGAGCAGCGGTCCCAGTTCCTGGTCGTCGCGGGCCTCGGTGCCCACCCGGCTCAGGATCTCCCGGACCCGAGCGACGTCGACCGTGCTCGGCACCGGGACGTCGATGACCGCGCGGGCCCAGTCCCGGGACTGGTTCGTCACCTGCACGATCTGCCCGTTCGCCACGATCACCACCTCGCCGTTGACGGTGCGGAGTCGGGTGATCCGCAGGGTCACCTCCTCGACGGTGCCGCTCACACCGACTTCCGATCCCAGTGCGGAGATGCGGACCACGTCACCGAAGCCGTACTGGCGTTCGGTGATGATGAAGACCCCGGCGAGGATGTCCTGGACGAGCCGCTGGGCGCCGAAGCCGAGGGCCACGCCGACCACCGCGGCCGGTGCGACGAGGCTGGTGATCGGCACGCCGAGACGCTGGAGTGTCAGGACGGCGGCGACGCAGTAGAGCAGCACGATCACGGCCCACATGCTCACCTGCGCGACGACGTGGGCGTGCTTCGCCGACTCGGAGCGGACCAGTCCGGCACCGTCGGCGACCTTCGCGTCGATCCGGTCCGTGATCGCCGCGCCCGCCCACCTGACGGCACGCGACGCGAGGATCACCCCGAGGACGAACAGCACGATCTCCAAGCCGCTGCCGCGTACCCAGGTGGTGATGTCGGTCATGGGGGCAAGAGCGAGATTCATCGACGTCTACTGTCCTCGGGGCGCGGCACGCATCGCCGCGCGGCGATGCGATGTCTACCCGAACGAACCTGACGGGAAACTTTCGACGAGCCGGGCGAGGTTCGCCAGCGCCATCCGGGTGCCGGTCTCGTTGTCGTGGGCGGCGACACCGTCGGGAATGCCCTCGTGTACGACGAGGACGTCGGTGCCGCCGCCGGAGTCGGTGAGCGTGGTCGTCATCGTCATCGTGCCGAGCATTGCGGGATCGGTGGTCTCGAACTCCACCACCTCGACCACCCGCTCGTCGGTTACGAGTTGGAGGAAGCGCCCGTGGTACGTGTCGGTGTGCGGGGTCGACTTACCGGCGGCCTCCGGACTGTCGTACGTGAGCGACACGCGGAACGAGCCGCCTTCGCGGGCCTCGAACTCGTGCACCTGGCTGCTCATGCCGTCGGGCACACGCCACTGTGCGATCGCGTCCGGATCGAGCAGCGCCCGGTAGACGGCGGAACGCGGCGCCGCGACGTGCTGGCTCACCTACGTGGAAGACATACGGGTCAACCTATCTTCCAAGGCCCTGCGTGACCTGCTGGCCCGGTAGGGCGCGTGACCTGCTGGCCCGGTAGGGCGCGACCGTGTGACCGGCGTCTCCGGAGCAGACTTGCCGGATGGTCGCGGAGCGGGTGGCGGTGGAGGCGGGGTGAGCCCTCGCCTCCCCGACTCCACCAGCCTGAGCCAGAGCGGCTTCGGTCTCCGGTTCATCGCCCCGGTGTTGATCGGACCAGTGCTCAACCCGATCAACACCACCATGATCGCGGTCGCGCTGGTGCCGATCGCCCGCGACTTCGGCATCGCGTCGTCAACGGTGATCTGGCTGGTCTCGGGTCTCTACCTGGCGAGCTCCGTCGCGCAGCCGACGATGGGAAAGCTCGCCGACCTGCTCGGGCCAAAGCGGATCTACCTGGTCGGCCTGGTTCTCGTACTGGTCGGTGGCCTGCTGCCGGTCCTGGACCGCACCTTCGCCGGTGTCGTGGCTGCCCGGGTGCTGATCGGCGTCGGCACCTCCGCCGCGTACCCCTCGGCCCTGACCCTGATCCGCGACCGGGCGGCCCGGCTCGACGTGCCGACGCCGCCGGCCCTGCTCTCCGCGATCTCCATCGCGAGCCTGACCATCGGCGCGGTCGGCCCGGTCCTCGGGGGCGTGCTCATCGAGGCGCTGGACTGGCGGGCGATCTTCCTGGTGAACGTGCCGCTGGCGATCCTCGCCATGGCCATGAGCGTGTTCTGGTTGCCGTCGGACCGGACCCGACCGGCGGTGTCGCGGGACGTACCGCTGCTGACCTCGATCGACCCGGTCGGCATCCTGCTGTTCGCCGGCACCATTGCCGCCCTGCTCGTCTTCCTGCTCGACCCGGGCTCGGGGCACTGGTGGCTGCCCGCTGTCGCGATCCTGCTCGCGGGCCTGCTCGCCTACTGGGAACTGCGCCGCCCGAAGCCCTTCCTCGACCTGCGCATGCTCGGCCGCAACGCCGCGTTGAGCCGCACCTACGCCCGGCTGTTCCTGGTCTACTTCTCTGTGTACTCGATGACGTACGGCTTCAGCCAGTGGCTCCAGGGCGCGGCGGGATTCAGCAGCGACACCGCCGGGTTCCTGCAACTGCCCACCGCGCTCCTCGCCGGTGTCGCCTCGCTGGTGATCGCCCGCGCCACCGCGCTGCGCCGGCCGCTCGTCCTCGCCGGGCTGCTGCCCTGCCTCGGCGGGTTGTTTCTCGTCACCCTCACCTCGGGCGCGCCAGTCTGGCTGCTGCTCGGCGTCGCCGCCCTCTTCGGCGTACCGCAGGGGCTCGCCTCGGTGGCAAACCAGGCCGCGCTCTACCGTCAGGCCCCGGCCGACCAGCTCGGGGTCGCGTCCGGGCTCTCCCGTACCTCGATCTACCTCGGGGCGATCGTCTCCTCCGGTGTCATCGGGCTCACCTTCGGCGACCGCCCGACCGACGGTGGCATCCACACCATCGGCTGGCTGATCATCGGCGCTACCGGTGTGGCCGCCCTGCTCGCCCTCGTCGACCGCACCCTCGGCGCCCCCGAGAGACGGGCGACCGACGACGTGCCGGCGGGTGTCGGCCCGTCCCGCTGACGGGCGACCGCCGGGTCCGGCGTTAGTCGACCGGCCGGCCGGCCACGACGGTACGGCCGGTGGTCGTCACCCCCGACACCGCCCAGGTGTTGTCGCGGGTGACCTGACCCGGCCCGATCCGGATCGGGCCGTACGTGTGGTGCAGGCCGAAGGTGTTGCCGGTGAGCACGATGTCGGTCGGGTCGGGCCCGTCCGGCGGGGCGGTGTCGAGGGTGTAGTTGCCGCCGTCGAAGTAGCAGTTGAGCGCCTGGACCCGGCGGATCTGGTCCGGGGTGCCGGACGGGTAGGTCAGGATGAGCCCGCCGGATGCCCGCGAGTCGACCGAAGCCTGGGCGGTGGTGGGATCCTCACCGGTCTCCAGGCTGAAGCTGTTGATCGAGCAGCGGTCGAGCAGCACCCCACCGTCGCCGCCGTCGATCTGGAAGCAGTCGGAGTGGCTGCCCGGGGTTCGTTGCACGTCACCGAAGAAGCAGCGGGTGAAGGTGTGTGCGAACCCGCTCGCGGGTGCGGTGCCGGGTTTGAGGTAGACGTTGTCCGTACCGCCGAGGAAGAGGGTGTCGGCCGCGTCGGTCTGGCCGTTGCCCCAGGAGACCAGCCCCTTGGTGTTCGGCGACCGGGTGATGATGCGGCAGTTGCGCAGGGTCAGCTTCCGGCCCAGATCCCGCTGGTGCTTGATGGTGTACGCGGCGTTGCCCTGGCCGAGGGCGCCGACGATCTGGCAGTTGCGTAGCGTCACGTCGTGGCGTACGTCGAGCGAGCCGGCGATGTCGAGGTTGTCGAACACCTGACCGTCCCGGGAGGTGACGATCGGGCCGGAGGGCTGTAGTGGCCCGATCGGGCCGATGTTGGTCCGGGTGAGCTGCTGCCCGTGTGTGATGCCGACGTCGTAGGGGAGTGTGACCGGTGCGGAGAGCACGCCGGAGGCTCGGTTCCGCAGCCGTACGGTGACGGTGGGCATTATGCGACGCTGGTCAGGACGAAGGTGGAGCCCGTACGGGCGATCTGGGTCCAGCTCCGGTTGGCGGAGTCGGTGGCGACGGATTGCAACTCGTCGAGGATCGTGGTCACCAGGACCGGTGCGGCGGTGGCGCCGGAGGTCTGGCTCCGTACCGAGAGGCTGATTTCGATCACCTCTTCGTCGGCGTCCGTTCCCACCACGGTGAGGATCATGGTTTCGCCCGGGGCGAAGGTGCTCTTGTTCAACGTCGCGCTGGTGATGGTCGGAGCAGCCATGTTCGTTCCCTTCGACAGTCAGCTCCGGTCGAGTCGATCGGCCGTGCGTCCAGCCAACGCCTGAGAGGGATGTGGCCGGAAGCCCTCTGTACAGATCGCGACGCTCCCGTGTCCGTTTTGTGTTCTCCTCAACCGCGATGAGCTGCTGAAACGTCTCGGATCACGGGCGTTTCCGCGAGTGTCCGGCCACCCGGCGCAACAGCGCTATAGTTAGCCGTATAGCGCGCGTGCGGGTCATTGAGGTACCCGCCGACGATGAGGAGGCAGTGGCATGTCCGTACCAGTTCCCCCAGCCGTCACCGGGTACTTCGCGGCCACCGAGAACGGCGACCGGGACGCGCTGGTGGCCAGCTTCGCGGAGGACGCCGTCGTGCTCGACGAGGGCCGGACCCACCGAGGTCGGGCCGAGATCCGCCAGTGGCGCGACGAGGTCGCCACGGCGTACGAGTACACCGTCGAGGTCCTGAGCGCGGAGCCGGACGGGCCGGACGGCTACCTCGTCACCGCCCGCCTCGAAGGCAACTTCCCCGGCAACACCGTCGACCTCACGTTCCGGTTCATCCTCCGCGACAACCTCATCGCACGTCTGGAGATCGCCCCCTGACGGCATCAGCACCATCCGCGGGGTGACCGGAACAGCAGCGGGAGGGGGAGCCGCCCGGTCGATGACGGCGGCGGGAGAGAATCGGCGGCGTGCCCGTCCTGGAGATCACCGACCCCGCCGACGAACGGATCGCCGACTACCGCGCGCTGACCGACGTCGAGCTGCGTACCCGTTGGGAACCGCCGCACGGCCTGTTCATCGCCGAAGGCGAACTGGTCCTGCGGCGGGCGCTGCGGGCCGGCTACCCGCCGCGCTCGTTCCTGGTGGACGCGAAGCGGGTCGACCAACTCGGCGACCTCGACACCGGGGACGCGCCGGTCTACGCCGCCACCCCTGACGTGCTGGAGAAGGCGACCGGATTCCACGTGCACCGGGGCGTGCTCGCCTCGTTCCACCGGCGGGAGCTGCCGACCGTCGCCGAGGTACTGCACACCGCCCGCCGGGTGGCGATATTGGAAGACGTCAACAACCATACGAATCTCGGGGCCATCTACCGGGGAGCGGCAGCGCTCGGCATCGACGCGGTTCTCCTGTCACCCACCTGCGCCGACCCGCTCTACCGGCGCAGCGTACGGGTGAGCATGGGTGAGGTGTTCGCGGTTCCGTACGCCAAGTTCGAGCGCTGGCCGGAGGGTCTGGACCAGGTACGGGAGGCGGGCTTCACCGTGCTCGCCATGACGCCGGCCCCGGACGCCGTACCGATGCAGCGGCTCACCCCGGCGCAGCGGGAGCGGGCGGCGTTGCTCCTGGGCGCCGAGGGCCCCGGCCTCACCGCGGCGGCCCAGACCGCGAGCGACGTACGCGTGTCACTTCCGATGCGGCGCGGCGTCGACTCGCTGAACGTGGCAGCCGCAGCGGCCGTCGCCTTCTGGGAACTGGGCCGCGAGGACCTGGTGTAGCGGAAGCGGGGACAGCCGGCGCGAGGCGACAATCCCCGTCGGCTCCGGGTCCGACTCTCCGACTCTCCACGAGCCGGACCCGACGGGTAACTCAGCCAGGATTGGCATCGATCGCACTATCACTAACTGTAACTCTGCTGCCCGTTACCGCGTGCGGGCCGGTACGGCGAAACGGGTTTCTGCGACACGGACGGCTGAGTCAGCTCCACACCGGCATCCTCCAGAGTTTCGTCCCGGCCGATGACCGATGGCCCCACGTCCGGATCCGTACCCCAGACCTCCTCCTCTTCGGTCAACCACGTCTTCCGCTCCCGGTCCTTCTCCTGTTGACCGCCCGCGCCCATACCGCCCATCGGCGGCATCATTGGCGGCATCATCGGGGCACCCATCCCAGACATGCCTGCCGCACCTGAGGCCAACGCACCACCGGCGGCACCTGCCGCCGCGGCCGTCGCCAGTCCCGCCAGACCCAGACCTCCGCCACCGGTGCCCAGTGGACCGATCTGCACACCACCCGTTGGCGGCGCTACACCCGAACCGGGCTTCCAACCGGTGCCAAGCCAACCGTCGCTTGTCCCGTCGCTGCCCGCAGCGCCCCCGAAGAAATCACCACCGGCACCATCACCCGGGATACCCGCCAGACCACCGGCACCCGACGAACCACCGTCCAGGCCCGGGAGCGAACCACCGATGCCCGAACCAGACGAGCCGCCCAGACCAGGCAATGATCCGCCAGATCCCGTGTCAATTCCACTCGGCAGGTCGTCCGGATCGAGCGCGCTCGGACCCTCCTGGAAATCGCCGTTGCCACCACCTATTCCACCCGAACCGACGCCAGGCTCGTCCCGACCCGTCGTCGGACGCCCGCCGCCCAACGACGGCAGGCCACCGAGACCCGGACCACCGACAAGCCCACCGCCGGGGATAACGCCGGGACCACCAGCCGATCCGCCCAATCCGCCGAGGTCGGAGCCGCCCGCGCCAGTGCCCGGCAGACCGCCGTCGAAACTGCTACCAGGCAGTTCGGATCCGTCCAGCCCACCACCCAGCCCGCCGAGTCCGCCGGTGCCGAGTCCGCCGGTGCCCAGTCCGCCGAGGTCACCGGTGTTGAGTCCGTCGGTGTTCGATCCGCCGCCGCCGAGACCGCCGGTGCCCAGTCCGCCGAGGTCACCGGTGTTGAGTCCGTCGGTGTTCGATCCGCCACCGCCGAGACCACCGGTGCCCAGCCCGCCGAGTCCGCCGGTGTTGAGCCCGTTGGTGTTCGATCCGCCGCCGCCGAGACCACCGGTGTTGAGCCCGTTGATGTTCGGCCCACCACCATTGCCCCCCGGCGACGGCAACGGAGCTGCCAGCGGATCCAACAAATTGGCGGACGTCTCGTCGAAACTATCCCGCAGATTGCCGAAGTGGGTGCGCATCTCCTGATCGAGCAGAGTGACCCTTTCCAGGAAGTAGTCGTGTAGATCCCGGTCCAACGTGGCGATCACCCCGGGATCCGTGAACCGGTACAACCTCGTCCCACCCCCGAAGTCCAGCTCCAGTGGCCGGTCGGGCAACGACGTCGCGAGCTGCGCCGCCATCTGGTCCAACATTCGGCGGATCATCTCGCTTGGCTGATTGATCGCGGTGCTTGACCACTCGGACCAGGCCCTCCGCACCTCTCGCGAAAATGCCGTCGCGGCATCCCCGTTTTTGTGCAGCATTTCCGGCCAGTTCTTGTTCGACTCCAGGTCGTTCCGCAGCAGCCGCATTTCCTGCTCCAGGTCCACCAACGACTCGCGATACGCCTGTGCCGCCGAACCCGCGAACCCCGACTTACCGCTGTCCAGATCATCGATCTCTGTGCGCAACTGCGCCCTGGCGTCGTCCAACCACATCGCCAGGTTGTACATCGACTCCGCCACTCTGTGAAACGACTCTGGATCCAGCGGCAGTGGTGTCGGCGGTGCGGCCAGGATGTCTCGGGAATGGTTCCAGAACTCGTTCCAGAAATACTCGTGGGGCGCATGGGTGCTGTAGGGCACATACCAGTCGACCCGCGCCCTGAGCAGCAAATATCTCAAGTCTCCCGAATTTGGAGCATCATTGATCAGATGGGCGGCGAAGAACTCGTTTTGACCTGGCGGGGGAACGTCGTCCTCAACGCCGATCACCCGAGAATCGACCAGGCTGATCCACGGATGGTCGTAGAACCTGTTGCGGTCTATGGGTTCCGCCTTCAGGACGGCCATCAGACCGTCCTCCCAGGTGACGTCATTCAGGCCAGTCGGGGGGTTTGGCTGCGTCATCGAACTCTCCGAATTGGTACAGCGTCATCAGTGGTCGGTGGGTCGCCATTGATGGCGAGACGGGCGCCGGGCCGTACGGCCGCGGCGAGAAGTCGGCGGGTAATCCGATGACCCCGGCGTGGGCCGGTGATCACCTTCTGGTCACTACGGGCGAGAGCTCGTGCATCGACGAGGGCGTAGAGTGCGCCGGACCATCGCGGTCCGGCGTTCGAGTCGAGCCGGTGTTGCCTGCTCGGTCGCCTCGTCGGACAATCGGCCGCGCCCCGGCCGCACCCTGGTGTAAGCCGTGCTCCGGAGTGGAACCGGAATCCGGAGAGGCCCTGCGTCAAAGCCACTGGCCGGCCTACCACGGGTCCGGCCGCCGACTGGCGGCGTCGCCGTCCCGTTCGGACACCGTAACGGTGTCCGAACGAACGGACGCCTTGCCGGATCACCGCCTGGACTCCGCCTCGGCTCGACCACGACTTTGACCCAGGACCTAGCGCGGCGACCTGGCACGCTGATCGGGCCCTGGGCGGCGGCGCGGCCAGGTTGGCCCGGTATCAGTCCGACCGCCCTCGACCGCGCGCCGAAGCTCGCCACCGGCGCCGACCAACTCATCCAGACCGCCGGCTGGTGCCGATCACCCATGCCAGAAATCCACTAGTATCGATGGTGACTGTGACCGGACCGTGCACTGTGCGCCGTTCCGTAGGCCGAGCCCTGCGTGCATCCCGGATCCCGTCCATGTACTACCCCCGGCCGCCCTGACCCCTTAGAGACCTCAGTCATCTTTCACGAGGCGTCACAGATAATCCAGAGTGAATTATTGGTTAACTCTTGGGGTCGATGGCCGGGGGGTACCGGGGGAATGGTCTGACAACCAGACCTTGACGGTGTCGATGAGCACCGGTCGGCTGCCGTCGAACGGTGCGGGCGTTCAGGCTCCGTCGGCGACAGAACCCGATCAGGTAGCTTCTGCTGCTCCTCGTCCCGGCGAGAGACGATGAGTCCCCTCGCTGGTCCGCTGCGGGCGCTGGCCTTGCTGGAGCCAGTTCGGGTGAGTCGCCCGGAGATGTTCGTTGACGGGCCAGCGACAGGCGGTCATGACCTTGTGCTCGAAGGCGGCAACCTCGTCGGCGTCGAAGAGGCCCGGCACCAAGGTCCAACCCGGGCGATGGGGCGCCGGAACTCGGTCGGCACGCCGTCGAGGTCCTGCGTTGGTGGATGAACCAAGGAGTGCCAGGCGTACCACGGGATCGTGGGCGATGGTTGCCGGCTGCCCGCCCGCCGGACCGGGAGTACGTCGACAACCTGTCGGCTCGGACGACTGCGCTGCCGACCGACCCAAGGGCTTGCCGGTCGTGGGGGTCGACCGCGAGGACGGGGCGAGCCCTGGACGCGGGACTCGGCGACACAGGAATCGCAAGATCAAGATTGATAAAATCAAGGTTTCCGTGTTGACGGATTAAGAAAGTCAAGATACAAATAATGGGCAAGCATGTCGCCGGGAGTAAGGGAGTTGAGGGTGGACTGGCAGGAACTGACGGACCTGACGCACGGGCAGTCGTTCGTGGTCGAACGGGTCCGCCTCGCCGGCAGCGGCATCGTGGTCGAGGGTCAGTTCGAGCCGCCGCAACTGGCTCAGCTCAGCGCCGACGACCAGGTGTTCGTTGCCGCGTTCGTACGGTCGCACGGTTCGATCAAGGAGATGGAGCGGATCTTCGGAGTGAGCTATCCGACGATCAAGTCCCGGCTGAACCGGATCGCCGAGCACCTCGACTTCGTCGACACCGACCCGGCGCCCAGCGGCGCCGACGTCGTCGACCGCCTGAGGCGAGGCGAGATCGGCGTCGAGGAGGCACTGGCCGAGTTGGAGCGGTCCCGATGATCCCGCAACTGGTGACGGCGCGTTACCGCCGTCCCGACGGCCGGTGGCGGCGGTTCTACGTCCCGGTCCTGCCGGTGGTGTTGGTGCTGTCACCGCTGCTGCTGCTCGCCGCGCTGGGCGGACTGGTCGCGTGTCTTGTCTTCCGGGTGAGCCCGGTGGGCGCGCTGCGCGGCTTCGGACGACTGCTCTGGGCGCTGCCCGGCAGTCGGTTCGAGCTTGAGGACGGCCGGATGGCCGTGCTCGTCAGCATCAGATAAGTCAGAAGGGGAGGAGCAACAATGAACGAGCAGCGCCGCCAGATCCTGGAGATGCTGGCCGAGGGCAAGATCACCGCAGACGAGGCCGAGCGGCTGATCAACGCCCTCGAACGAGAACAGCCCGAGTCGCCGCCGGGAGCCGCGCCCCGCCCGAAACCCCGTCCGAAGTATCTGCGGGTGGTGGTGAGCTCCGAGGACAACCCCGGCGGTGACGGGGCAAGCCGGATCAACGTCCGGGTCCCCCTGCAACTGCTGCGCGCCGGGGTCCGGCTCACGAGCCTCATCCCTCCGCAGGCGCTCACCCAGCTCAACGCGAAGCTGGACAAGTCGGGGGTGCCGATCGACCTCACCCAGCTCAAGCCGCAGCACATCGAGGAGCTCATCGAGCAGCTCGACGAGCTGACCGTTGACGTCGACGACGCCGACAACAAGGTGCAGGTGTTCTGCGAGTAACACCACCACGGCGCCGGACGGCCGCCCGGACCACGGGGTCGGCTGGCCGTCCGGCCCACTCGGCCGTTGGTCAGTCGCGTGTGCTGGTGAGGGTGGCGACGAAGGTGCGCCAGGCGGTGGGGGTGAAGGTCAGGGCGGGGCCCTGTCGGTCTTTGCTGTCGCGTACGCCGATGGTGTGTGGCAGGTTGTCGGCGACTTCGACACAGTTTCCGCCGTTGCCGTTGCTGCGGGTGCTCTTGCGCCACCGGGCGCCGGTCAGGTCCATGGCTGCGCCACCTCCGAGGTCGAAAGCTCCCGGGTGCCGCTGCTGCGACACCTGCCCACCCGTGGTCAGTCGCGTGTGTCGGTGAGGGTGGCGACGAAGGCGCGCCAGGCGGTGGGGGTGAAGGTCAGGGCGGGGCCCTGTCGGTCTTTGCTGTCGCGTACGCCGATGGTGTGGGGCAGGTTGTCGGCGACTTCGACGCAGTCGCCGCCGTTGCCGTTGCTGCGGGTGCTCTTGCGCCACCGGGCGCCGGTCAGGTCCATGTCTCCGCCATCTCCGATATCAATTCCAGCGACTGCTGGTGTGGCAGCGCCTCGCCCCGGATCGACTCCCACACCTGGACCGTCCGCTTGATGTCGTCGGCGCGGTCGTACGTCTGTCCGTTGAGCTGTCCCTCAATGTAGACGATATCGTCGCCGGTCGGTGGTGTGGCTACGACGAACGGGCCGTTGAGGCCGGCGTAGGCCCCGGCGGCGCCGGGCACCACGTGCAGGCGCACCCGGGGCAGCGACTCGCCGACCTTGGCCAGGTGTCGGAGCTGCTCGCGCATCACCTGGGGACCGCCCACCGGCCGGCGCAGGACCGACTCGTCCATCACCACGGTGAGCAGCGGCGACTGGTCACGGGTGAGCAACTCCTGCCGTTCCAACCGGGTCGTGACCTGCTGTTCGAGCGCCTGGGACCGGAGCAGGCCGCTGCCGGAGAGAACGGTCCGGGCGTATGCCTCGGTCTGGAGCAGGCCCGGCACGAACAGCGGCTGAAAGCTGCGCAGCGCGTCGGCCTCCTGCTCGATCTCGGCCCACTCGCGGAACCAGGCCACCAGGGCTTCCCGCCCCAGCTTGCGCTGCGCCCGCTCGAAGAGGCCACCGGTCTCCAGGACCTTGTCGCAGCGGCGG
The DNA here is from genome assembly GCF_044458865.1 of Micromonospora sp. NPDC050417. Classification (NCBI taxonomy): domain Bacteria; kingdom Bacillati; phylum Actinomycetota; class Actinomycetes; order Micromonosporales; family Micromonosporaceae; genus Micromonospora; species Micromonospora sp. NPDC050417. Next base: position 19,524 of record NZ_JBITIH010000040.1, on the reverse strand, counting down.
GCGAAGTCGGGGCTCGGCCGCCGGTCGCAATTCTCGATCTTTCCCACCAGTGCGGTGGAGTAGTTGATCGCCTCGGCGAGGTCGGCCTGGGACATGTTGGCCGCGGTGCGGACGATCCTCAGTTCCTCGGCGAAGAATTCGAGAATAGGCGAGTAGCTCACGGACAACCTCCGGACAATTGGCGGACAGTGATGGGACAAGGGGCGCACAGAATCGGGATTGCGCTGGTGGTGAGTGGTGGTGATGAAGAGCATAGATTGACGGGGCGAAGGGGTCGACAACTGCGGACGTGATTTTTTCTGCGGATTCGACGGCGTCCCCGCAGAAGTGTTAGGAAGGGCCCCTTGTTATCGTTTTCTGTATAGGAAGGGGCCCTTCCTAACGTCGGCGGCGGCCGGCGTCGCACACGCCGGGGGCCGGCGTCACACCGTCGGTGGTTGGTGTTGCCGATCGGGCGGTAGCGTGTCGCGCGTGTTACCTACCGTCCGTGAGGTGCTCGCCCTGGACCCGGTGCGACACGGCGGACCCCGGCTGGTGGCGGGGGAGGGCGGTCTCGACCGGTTTGTCCGCTGGGTGCATGCTGCCGAGGTCCCCGACATCGCCGCCCTGCTCAACGGCGGCGAACTGGTGCTCACCACCGGGATCGGGCTGCCGACCGACGACGCAGGGCTGCGCGCCTTCATCGGTGAGCTGGCCGGGGTCGGAGTCTCCGGACTCATGGTCGAACTCGGCCGTCGCTACCCGGTCAGCGTGCCCCGGGTCATGATCGCGGCAGCCGAACGGCACGGCCTGCCCCTGATCGAGCTGCGCCAGGGAACACCGTTCGTCCGGATCACCGAAGCGGTGCACGCCCTCATCGTCGACGCCCAGCTCACCGAGCTACGCGCCACCGAGGAGATCCACCAGCGCTTCACCGACCTCTCCGTCGACGGCGCCGAACCAGCCGAGGTGGTGCACCAGGCCGCCCGGCTCGCCGGCTCCCCGGTCGTCCTGGAGAACCTTTCCCGCCAGGTGCTGGCGTACGACGCCGCCGGTGTTCGGGGAGAGCTGCTGCTCGGCGGATGGGAGCAGCAGTCGCGGCGAATCCAGCCGGCCGGGCGGACCGGGTACGACGCGGATGCCGGCTGGCTGGTGACCACTGTCGGTGCCCGGGGACAGGACTGGGGGCGGCTGCTGTTGCGCTGGGCCGACGCCGACCTCGCCCCGCCGACGGCGACCCCACCCACCCACCTGACCATCCTGCTCGAACGGGCCGCCTCCACGCTGGCACTGGGCCGGTTGATCCAACGCGACGCCGAGGGCCTCGAACGGCAGATCCACCGCAACCTGCTCACCGCCCTGCTCGACCACACCCGCCCGGTGGACGAGGTGGCGCTGCGGGCGCGGGCGCTCGGCGTGACACTCGACCGGCGACACCTGGTGGGAGTGGTGGTCCGGTGCCGGACCGACGAGTCCAGCACCCAGGTTGCCCAGGCCCGGCTCCGTGACCTGGCCGACGCGGTCGGGCAGGCGCTCCGGGAAACCGAGCTGAGCGGGCTGGCGAGCGCCGTCGACGACCAGGCCGTCGGAGCGCTGCTCGCGCTCCAGGACCCGGCCGCCGAGGAACGGTCACTTGCCGCGTTCGCCGCAGCACTGCACCGGATCCGCCGCGACGCCGCCCCGAGCGGGCCGGGTAACGCCGCCCGGGACGCGGTGATCGTCGCGGCGGGTTCGGGCGTCGCCTCGCTGCGGGAGGCCCGTCGGTCACTGGTCGAGGCACGTCAGGTCGCCGACGCGGCCCGACGCGGCCGGCACGACCTGCCCATCTTCCGGCTCCCGCACGTCGGGCTCGCCGGCCTGCTGCACCTGCTGCGGGACGAGCCCCGCTTGCAGACCTTCGTCGAGCGGGAACTCGGGCCGCTGCTCGCCTACGACGCCGAGCACCCCAGGGAACGGCTGCTCGACACCCTGCGGGCGTACCTGGAGCAGGGCCGGAACAAGTCGGCGGCGGCTGCTGCCGCGCACCTGTCCCGGCCGGCGTTCTACGAGCGGCTGGCCCGGATCGCCCGGATTCTCGGCGCCGACCTGGACGCCGTCGACGACACCCTGTCGCTACACGTTGCCCTGCTCGCCCTGGACGCCGTCCGCGACAACTGACGCTCGCGCGAAAGGAGGGGCCCCTTGTTAACGCTATGCGTTAACAAGGGGCCCCTCCTTTCGCTTAGTCGAGGGCGGCGCGGGCCTTGGTGTACGTGGGTGGGACGAAATTCGGGCCGCCCGGGGTGAAGACGTCGGAGGCGGCGGCGGTGGCCCAGGCCGCCGACGGCACCACCGCCACCAGTGCGCGTACGACCGGCGCGTCGCGCCATTGTTCCTGCTCGGAGAGGAGTCCGAGCGCGACCACCGACTCCTCGACCTCACCGACGCACTCGAACGGCTTGTGCGCGTCGATGCCGAGCAGCTCCAGGTAACCCGGCACCTGGTAGGTGTCGTCCAGCAGGTCCACCCCGAAGATGTGCACCAACCGCTCACGGGGCATGAACGGGGCGAGCGCCAGGAAGACGAATCGGCACTTGGGGCAGTTGCCACACCAGCGGGTGCTCGGGTCGTGCAGCTTGAACGCCGCGTTGCAGCTCGTCACCACGTTGTCGTACCGGTCGAACTGGGCGAAGAGCTTGGCGATGTGCAGCTCCGACAGGGGACGCAGCAGGGAGAAGTACGGTTCGCTCAGGCCGGCGTGCCCGGCCAGCGCGTCCCGCAGCAGTCCTTCGGCCTCGACTCCCTTGGACCACTGGTGGTTGATCTCGTGACCGTTCCAGATCAGGTTCGGGTCGGAGGCGGAGCGCTCGTTGGACATCACCACCGGCCCCAGGCCGTGCAGCACCGCGGTGGCGACGGCGATCAGCGAGTTGATCGCGGTGACCGGGATGTGTCCGTTCAGCGCGCCGGCGGCGTTCAGCTCGAAGAGCTTCGGATCGATCTGGCGGCGGGCCGCCAACGCGGGGAGCCCGGACGCCTGGTTGACCGAGACGATCACCGGGTTGGGGTTGACCGAGAACGGCACCGGGTCGAAGCCAGCGCGGCGCAGCGCCTCCAGGCTGACGATCGAGTCCTTGCCGCCGCCGACGGCACTGAGCGGACGCCCGTCGGAGTTGTCCAGCGGCGCCGGCTCCGGCACCTGCCCCGCCGGCACCGTCGGCGTCAGTTCCAGCACGTACGGCAGGTCGTTGCGGTAGGCGTACTCGGCCAGGCCCTTGGTGTATACGGCGGTGACCAGCGCGACGGCCGCCTCGCCCAGCGGCGCCGGCATCAGCAGCCGGGACGGTGCCGCCGCTTTGTAGTAGCTCACCCCGGCGACCAGGTGCAGCAACTCCAGCACCCGACGGAAGGCCGCCTCCGTTTCGACCGAGGGCGGGGCCGCCGGCACCGGGAAGGTGATCACCTCGGTGAACCGCAGTTCCTCGTCCGGGCCGGACAGGGCGTAGTCGAATGATGCGGTACCGGTGGCGAGGTCGACCGAGTACGACGGAAAGGAGAATTCGGTCAGCTGCCTGAGTTGTCCGTTGCGCACAGGCCATAGTAGGCCGGCCTGATCGTCGTGCGGATCGTAGCCGGGTGATCCGTCCGGGTTCCCTGGCCACCGTCCGGCGTTGCCGGCCTCTCCTACCCTCGGGCCTGATGTGACCGAACGGCACTGATCACCGCTTTTGCGGTGGCCGTGGGCTGCCTGGCCGACTTGCCGTCCGAGGCCCGGGAGGAAGATCGATGACCGGATACCGGGTGCCCGAGCGCGTTGCCCGCAATGTCCGTCCGGCCCGGCGGCTGGTCCGGTTGATCTCGCACACCGACCCGGTCGCCGTGACCGGCATCGGCCTCTCCGTGGCGCTCTCGATCACGCTGGACGTCACCGGCGCCGCCTCCGGCGTCGAGTCGCTCCTCGCCGGCCTGCTGGGGACGACGATCTCGCTGCTGGTGGACTCGATCGCGCGGTCCGAGCGGCGGTTCGAACTGCGCGGCCTGGTCGCCGGGACGCCGTGGATGACCGAGGCGCTGGAGCCGATCGTCACCGGCACCCGCGAGGCGATCGAGCGCTATCCGCAGACCCCGGTCGCGGCCGAGGCCCGCGCCCGGTTCGACCGCATCCGGATCGAGACCGAACATCTGCGTACGGGCCGGATCATCCGTTCCGGTACGGACTACCGTGACCTCGTCGGCGGGATGCGCGACTGTGTGGACCAGGTGCACGCGATGGCGAACGTGGCACCCCGGGCCGGCGGTGAGCCGAGCTGGTGGGGCAGCGACATCGGGCGGTACTACTGGACGCTCAACCTGGAGGCGCTCGCCCGTGGGGTGCGGATCACCCGGATCTTCGGCTACCACGACTACACCGACGAGTTCCGTGAGCTGGTCGACGCCCAACGTCGGGCGGGGGTACGGGTCGGGCTGTTGCCGTACGGCACCGTCGACCGCAGCCTCGACCTGAACCTGGCGATCTGGGACGGGACGAGCGCCTGGGAGGCGCGGATGAGCCCGCACGGCGAGATCATCGAGAACATCTTCTCGGTCAACTCCGACGATCTCGGGCGACTGCTGGTGGCGTACCGGACCTGTGCCCAGGTCGCGACCTTCCCGTCGTGAGCTGGGGGACCGTACTGCTGGTCAGCGCGGTGGTGTGGCTGGTCACCCTGATCCGGTCGGTACGGTGGCGCGCGTTCGTCTACAGCCTGCCGCTGCCGATGACCATCGCGCTGGTCGGCGCTGATCTGCCGGTCGACGGCACGCAGCTACTCGGCGTCGTCGGGCTGAACCTCTTCTTCGTCACCGTCACCGTCGCGTACCACCGGTTCGGGCTGCCGATCCTCCTCGCCGACCTGCTCGGCCTCGGGGTCTACCTGGCGTTGAGCGCGCTGCTGCTGCGGGTGGGGCCGCTGCCGTTCGCGCCCACCCTCGGCTGTGTTCTCGTCCTGTGGCTGGTCGTGATGAGGTGGCTGCGGCGCCGGGTCGGACCGCCGGCCCCGGAACCGACCCGCAACGCCCTGCCGGCACCGCTGCGGCTGCTGGTCGTCCTCGCCGGCTCGACCGTGACCGTGCTGCTCGGTCAGCAGTTGCGGGGCATGGTGGTCACGTTTCCGTACTCCGGGGTCCTGGTCGCCATCGAGAGTCGCCGCGATCTCGCCGATTTCAGCCGCCACTTCGCCGCGAACAGCCTGGCCCTGGTCGGGTTCCTCGCCGGCTACCACTGGTTCGGCGACGGTACGAGGCCGGTGGCGCTCGCCGGCGCCTGGGCCGGGTACGGCGTCGTCGCCTTGCTGATCCGGCTCCCCGGCTGGCGCCGGTCGAGGCTGGCAACCAGTCATTGACCGAATCTGGTCACTTGGCGGGGGCTGGCGGCGGGTGTGAACGGAGCCAGCGGAGCATCGCGGCGCCGGCCAGGTAGCTGGCCAGGGCGGCGCCCGGCAGCCCGAGCGGTTCCGGGGCGTCCTTCGCGGTCAGGCTGTTGTCGAGCAACCCGGCGACCACGGCCAGCAGGGCGACGCCGCTGAGCGTCGCCCGGGGCACGGGACCGGACACCACGGCGGCGACCCGCCCCGTGCCCGCCCGCCCCGTGCCCGCCCGCCCCGTGCCCGCCCGCGCGGCGGCCGGGAATCGCTTGGCGAGAACCCGGGGCGGGCGCCCGCTCCGGATCTCGATCGGACTGAAGACGGCCACCAGGATCGCCAGCACCACGGCGAGCGCGACCAGCCACGGCAGCCGCCAGAGCCACCAGGCGCCACTGCCGACCGTGGGGGTCGGCAGTGCGCCCGCCGCGTCCAGGGCGCCGACCAGCAACACGGCGGCGCTGATGTGCCAGAGGAAGACGGTGAGCACCACCGCGTTCGCCGCCACCACCGCCAGCCAGGGGCGCGGTCGGCGCAGCCAGTGTTCCGCCCGGGCACGCAGCAGCAGGATCAGGCCGAGCTGCCAGGTCCCGTTCGCGATCAGGGCGAGGCTCGGCGGCGACATGTTCTGCAGCCGCTGGCGCGGGAGGTTCACCATGCTGACCGGGTACGGGCCGACGAGCGTCAGCAGCAGCAGCGCGGCGAACCCGCCGACCAGCAGGAGCACGCCGACCCGGCGACCCATCGGCAGGCGGGTACGACACAGCCCGTTGCCGCGTCCGGCGCCGGTCCGGGCGTCCCGCCAGGCGTACCCGAGCTGGTGGATGGCGAGCCAACCGAAGAGGAAGCTGCCACTGGCGGTCTCCCTCGGGCCGGTCAGCCGGCCGACGTCGCCTGCTGCCACCAGCACCAGCAGCACCAGTGGTACGGCGAGCCCGAAGCGCCGGTGCAGGGCGTACGTCACCGGGGTCAGTGCCACCGCGGCCAGGTACGCGGTGAGGAACCAGAGCGGGATGGTGGCGAACCAGATCACTTGGCGTGTCTGTCCGGCGTCCGCCCCGAGCAGCCGTGCGACGAGCGCGGCGCAGGCCAGCACCAGGATCAGCGTGGTGGTGGGGCGCAGCAGTCGGGCGTTGCGGTCCAGCAGCCAGTCGACCGCCCGTCCGCCGCGTCGCCGGTGGCTGCTCAGCGAGGCGGCGTTGGCGTACCCGCCGACCAGGAAGAAGATCGGCATGACCTGGAACAGCCAGGTCCCGGGCCGACCGGCGGGGATGTCGACCAGCGCCGAGCGTCCGGTGAGCTGACCGGCCGGGTCGTAGTCGATCACGATGATCAGCCAGTGGCCGAGCACCACGGCGGCGATCGCCAGCGCGCGAAGCAGGTCGAGGTATCGCTCCCGTTCGGCGGGCGTGTCCCGGGCGAGCTGCCCCAGCCGACGCCGCATGTGACCAGGCTAGGGCGGATCGGTGCGACGGGTCGGCAAACGGCCGAGGCCACCACGACCCGTTCCATCTCTCGACCGAGGAGGACGGCCCTCCCCGCGACCCGGCTGGGCGCGTACGGAGTGACCGACATTGATCAGTGCTGGAGAAGTCGCCCGTGCAGTGCGACCGGATCGGTGACCTCGGGCAGCGTGCGGGCGGCCAGCCAGGCCGCGCCGATGGCGCCGGCGCTTCCGGCCTCGGCGGCGAGCAGCGCGGCGGCCGGCCAGCGGCGGGCCAGCAGTTGACCGACCACCCGGGCCAGCGGCCCGCCACCGGGAGGAACGTCGGTAGGGGGAGCGGCGCCCGGGGAACGGGCGGCGGGGGAACGGGCGGCGGGGGAACGGGCGGCGGCGTCGGTAGGGGGAGTGGCGCCGGCCGAACGGTCTCGGGCGGGAACGTTGGCCGCAGGAGCGGCGACTGGGTCGGGAAGCGGGGTCAGCAGGCCGCCGCCGAGCACGATCGGGGTGACCGCGCCCTCCGGGCGGACCCGGGCCACGCTTTCGACCAGCAGCGCGGCGGCCGAGGAGACGAGCGCGCGGGCGGTCGGGTCACCCGCGTGAGCCGCCTGGAAGACCAGCGGGGCGAGCCGGGCCAACTCCACCGGGGGTCGGCGGGTCACCGTATGGATCACCCGCCGTACCGTCTGCCGGGGATCGAACTGCCGGAGATCAAGGGACGGCGCCTCGTCGGTCGTCACCCGGTCGGAGCCGAGCAGTTCACGCAGGACCAACCCGGCGAGCACGCCCGGCGGGCGGTGCGGGACGGGACGTGAGGCGGGAAACGCGTCGAGTTCCGCCAGGGTGTGCCGGACCGCCTCCCGACCGAGCCAGAAGCCCGAGCCGGCGTCACCGAGCAGCCAGCCGTGGCCGTCCGCGACCCGGTCCAGGCGTGCCTGGTGGACCTGGGCCGCGATGGCGCCGGTGCCGGCGACCAGGATGGTGCCGTCCGGTGCGGCGGTCGCCGAGGCGTAGCCGACCAGGGCGTCGCCGTGTACGTCGTACCGGCAGCGCAGGCCGACGTCGCGCCAGGCGTGGTCGTACGCGGCGCGGGCGGCCGGGTCGGCGTTGAGTCGGCCGGCACCGGCCAGGCCGATGACGCCCGCTCGGACCCGTTCCGGGTCCAGTCCGGCGAGGGCGGCGCGCAGGGCGACCCGGAGTTGCGCGACGGCCGGTTCGATGCCGTGACTGACCGGGTTGCCGCCACCGGCCACACCGGAGCCGAGGCGTTCACCCGTTAACGAGATGACCACGGCCCGGGTCGAGCTGCCGCCCACATCGAGCCCGATCGTCAGCGGGTCGGCGGCTCCCGGCACATCTCCTCCAGGTGATCGATGTGGTGGTGTTCATGCTGGTCGATGGCGGTGTCGACGATGAGGGTCGGCGGTGGGGTGAGGCATCGACCGGAGGTAACGGTTTGAAAACTTCGCCCACAGCCTTGACATGGAGGGGGTGTTAGTAAGAACTTTTACCACTAACAGTTAACACTCTTTCCGGAAGGCGTTCACATGGTCGATCACGAGGTGGATACCGCCGCGGGAACCGCGGTGGTCGACGCCGAGGCGTTCGACCGGCGACTAGCCGCCGGACTCTCCCCGAGCGACAGCGTCCTGGTGCGTGTCCGCGCCCGGCTGCCGGAGTTCACCGGGGCCCTGCAACGCGTCGCCGAACAGGTGCTCGCCGACCCGGCGACCGCCGCCCGCTCCACCATCGTCGAACTCGCCGAACGCAGCGGCACCTCACCGGCCACGGTAACCCGGTTCTGCCGGGCGATGGGGTTCGAAGGCTACGCCGACCTGAGGCTGGGCATCGCGGCGGAGACCGGCCGCGCGCGTTCGGCCGGCTGGACCGTCGACATCGGCCGGGAGATCCAGCCCAGCGACCCGCTGGAACGGGTGCTCGGCCAGATCATGGCCGCCGACACCCGGGCCATGCACGACACCGCCACCCTGCTCGATCTGCGGGAGGTCGAACGGGCCGCCGAGGCGGTCGCGGCGGCGTCCCGGGTGAACATCTTCGGCGCCAGCGGCAGCGCACTGGTCGGCGCCGAGATGCAGTTCAGCCTGCACCGCATCGGCGTCGCCGCGTGGTCGTGGCACGACGTACACGAGGGTCTGGCCAGTGCGGCGCTGCTGCGCGACGGCGATGTCGCGCTCGGCATCTCGCACACCGGCGAGACCCGGGAGACGATCGAGATGCTCGCCGAGGCGGGCAGTCACGGCGCCACCACGATCGCGCTGACCAGCTTCCCCCGCTCACCACTGGCCGAACTCGCCGACATCGTGCTGCTCACGGCCAGTCAGGCGACCACCTTCCGGCCGGACGCGCTCTCCGCGCGCCACCCCCAACTGGTCGTCCTGGACCTGCTCTACATCGCGGTGGCGCAACGGACCCACGACCGGGCCCACTCGGCGTTCCAGCGGACGGCGCGGGCCGTCGGCGGACACAAGGCCGCGAAGGAGGTACGGGGATGATCAGCATGCAGGGGTACGCCGACGCGGTCCGCCCGGTGCTCGACCGGCTGCTCGACACCTCCGGCGACGGGGTGGGGCGAGCCGCCGACCTGATCACCGCCAGTCTGCGTGCCGGCGGGGTGCTCCAGGCATTCGGCGCCGGCCACTCCGGGGCGTTCGCGGCCGAACTGGTCGCCCGCGCCGGTGGCCTGGTCCCGACCAACCAGCTTTCCCTGCGTGACCTGGTGCTCTACGGCGACGCGTCGCCCGAGGTGCTCGGTGACCCCAAACTCGAACGCGACCCCACCATCGCCCACCAGATCTACGCGCTCGCGGCGCCGCAGCCCCGCGACGTGTTCGTGGTGGCGTCCCAGTCCGGCATCAACGGCTCGATCGTGGAGCTGGCGAGGCTGGTGAAAGAACGCGGTCACGACCTGATCGCGGTCACCTCGGTCGAGCACACCGCACGGGTGGCCCCACGGCACCCGTCGGGCCAACGGCTCGCCGACATCGCCGACGTCGTGCTGGACAATGGCGCGCCGTACGGTGACGCACTGCTGCCGCTGGACGGCGGCGGCGCGGTCTGTGCGGTCTCCTCGGTCACCACCACGCTGCTGGCGCAGCTGTTGACCGCAGAGGTCGTGCGACGGTTCCACGTCGTGGGAGAGGTACCCCCAATTTACCGATCCACGAACGTCCCCGGCGGGGACGAGCACAACACCGCCCTGGAGTCGCGGTACGCCGGGCGTATCCGGCGGACCGCCTGACCCCGACCTTTTGTGGCGACGACGAAACCAACCGAGGAGACGAAGATGTCTGTAACCCCCGACAGCCCGTCGGATCTCACCCGCCGCATCGTCCTGCAGCGGGCGGCGGCGGCCGGCCTGCTCGCCGTGCCGGCCGCGGGTCTGCTCAGCGCCTGCGCCACCAGCGGTGACGGCGAGACCCAGGAGCAGAGCGAGGGCACCAAGAGCGCCGAGAACCCGTTCGGTGTCAAGGAGGACGCCGCGCTTGAGGTGATCATCTTCAACGGCGGCTACGGCGACAAGTACGCCACCGACGTGCACGAGCCGCTCTACAAGAAGAAGTTCCCGAAGGCGGAGATCAAGCACGAGGCCAGCCAGGCCATCTCCACCGTGCTCCAGCCCCGGTTCGCGGCCGGCACCCCGCCGGAGTTCGTCAACAACTCCGGTGAGAAGTCGCTGGACTTCGGCGCCCTGGTCGCCGATGGTCAGCTCCAGGACCTGACCGACCTCTGGGACGCGCCGTCGGTCGACGACCCGTCGAAGAAGGTCCGCGACACCGTGGTCCCCGGCACCATCGACGTCGGCTCGTTCAACGGCAAGCCGTACGTGCTCAACTACGTCTCCACCGTCTTCGGCCTCTGGTACTCCGGCAAGCTGTTCAAGGACAACGGCTGGGCCCCCGCCAAGACCTGGGACGAGTTCGTCGCCCTGCTCGACAAGATCAAGGCCAAGGGCGTCACCCCGTTCGGGTACGCGGGCGCGAACGCGCCCTACTACGTGTGGAACGTGATCCTCACCCACGCCGCCAAGATCGGCGGGCCGGAGGTGCTGAAGAACATCGACAACCTGGAGCCGGGTGCCTGGACGGCGGAGCCGGTCAAGCAGGCCGCGGCGGCCTGGGCCGAGATCGGCGCCAAGTACATGGACAAGAGCTTCGAGGGGCTGAAGCACACCGACGTCCAGTTGCTCCAGAACCAGTACAAGGTCGGCTTCTACCCCAGCGGCGACTGGCTGGAGAACGAGCAGGCCAAGGACACCCCGCCCGGCTTCGAGTACCAGATGATGCCGATCCCGAGCCTCACCGCCTCGGACAAGATGCCGGCCGGTACGGTCCGCGCCACCGCGGCCGAGGGCTACTTCGTCTCGGCCAAGAGCAAGAACCCGCGCGGCGCCATGGAGTACATGCGCCAGATGCTCTCCGTCGAGGGCGCCAAGGGTTTCACCAACGTGGTCAAGTCCGCCACGGTGGTCACCGCCGCCTCCTCCGGGTACGCGTTCCCGCCCGGTGTGGCCAGCTCGCAGGCCGCGCTCGCCGGTGCCGGCCAGAACGTGGTGAACCTCTTCTTCGACGGCTGGTACAAGGAGCTGGACACCGAGGCCCGTACCGCGACGAACGAGCTGATGTTCGGTCGCATCAAGGCCGACGCCTTCTGCGAGCGTATCCAGAAGAAGGCCGACGCGATCAAGGCCGATTCGTCCGTCACCAAGTTCAAGCGCTGATCGGAGCGTAGGTCATGCGGCACGGCAAGTACCCATTCGTGATCGGCTTCCTGGCCGCTCCGGTGCTGTTGTATTCGGTCTTCGTGATCGCCCCGTACGCCCAGGCGTTCCAGATCTCGTTGACCAACTGGAGGGGATTGTCCGCCCCGAAGTGGGTGGGCTTCGACAACTATCGACAGTTGGGCGAGGACCACCGCTTCTGGCAGGCGATCCAGCATCACCTGGTACTGCTGATCGCCCTGCCGCTGATCACGATCGCCATCGCCCTGTTCTTCTCGTTCATGCTCAACGTGGCGGGCAGGAGCAGCGGGGGCCAGCGGACGGGGGTCTGGGGTTCGAAGTTCTACCGGGTGGTGTTCTTCCTTCCCCAGGTCCTCGCCGTGGCGATCATCGCGGTGCTGTTCCAGACGGTCTACCGGCCGAACGAGTCCGGCCTGATCAACGGCGTACTGATGAAGATCGGACTGGATCCGATCCTGTTCCTGGTCAACCCGAACCTCGCGCTCTGGTCGATCCTCGGGGTACTGGTCTGGCAGGGGGTCGGTTTCTACGTGGTGCTCTTCTCGGCGGGCATCGCCTCGATCCCGGGCGAGATCTACGAGGCCGCCGAGATGGACGGGGCCAGCCGGATCACACTCTTCTTCCGGGTGACCCTGCCGCTGCTCTGGGACACCCTCCAGGTCGCCTGGGTCTACCTCGGCATCGCCGCGTTCGACTGTTTCGCGATCGTGGCGGTCCTCTCGGTCGACAACGGCGGTCCGGACGGGGCGACCACGGTCCTGGCGCTGGAGATCTACCGCAACGCCTTCACCTACTCCAAGTACGGGTACGCCTCGGCGATGGGTGTGGCGCTGTTCTTCCTGACCATCACCTTCGCGGCGTTCGCGCTGCGGGTAACCAAGCGGGAAAGCGTCGAGTACTGATGGGTACACAGCTGACCACGACGAGGACTGGCCAGTCGGACGGTCCCGACCCTCGACCCCTCCCGCCGGTGGAGCGACCGCGTCGCGGACGTCGCACCGGCGGTGGCGAGGTGAGTCTGCTCAACGGCATGGGCCACCTGGTGCTGTTCTTCTGGGCAGTGATCATCGTGGTGCCGATCCTCTGGGTCTTCCTCGCCTCGTTCAAGAACACCACGGAGATCTTCAGCAGCCCCTGGACCCTCCCGGCCGAACTTCGCTGGGAGAACTGGGGGCGAGCCTGGACCAAGGCGCACGTCGGCCGCTACTTCCTCAACAGCGTCATCGTGGTCGGCTGCGGCACCTTCCTGACGATGCTGCTCGGTTCGATGGCCGCGTACGTGCTGGCCCGCTACAAGTTCTGGGGCAACCGGTTCATCTACTACCTGTTCGTCTCCGGGTTGGCCTTCCCGGTCTTCCTGGCCCTGGTGCCGCTCTTCTTCGTGGTGCGCAACCTGGGACTGCTGAACACGTACACGGGCGTGGTGCTGGTCTACACCGCGTACTCGCTGCCGTTCACCGTTTTCTTCCTGGTCGCCTTCTTCCGTACGCTGCCGAACTCGGTGGCCGAGGCGGCGATGATCGACGGCGCGTCGCACACCCGGCTCTTCTTCCAGGTCATGCTGCCGATGGCGAAACCCGGCATGATCAGTGTGACGATCTTCAACATCATTGGTCAGTGGGCGCAGTACCTGCTACCGCTGGTGCTGCTCTCCAACGCCAAGGACAAGTGGGTGCTGACCCAGGGCATCGCCGACATCTCGGTCAACGCCGGGTACGAGGCGGACTGGTCCGGCCTCTTCGCCGCGCTCACCATCGCGATCCTCCCGATGATCATCGTGTACGCGATCTTCCAGCGGCAGATCCAGAACGGGCTGACCGCCGGCACCGGCAAGTGAGCCGTACCGGTAGGTGAGCCGTACCAACGGACGGTAATTCGCGTCGCACTGCCCGGCCCAACCGATCAGGACTGTCGGTGGGGCCGGGCAGAATCGGTTCGTGCTGGTGGCGGTGATGCCCGACGAGGGCGGCGGGGGCGAGTGGCGGCCCCTGCACCCGGACGGACGCCCGGCTGGCCCGGCCGAGCCGGTCGCGGACCTCGCCGAGGCCGTCGCCGACCGGGAGCGGCGGGAACACCCTCGCTGGATCTGGTCGGCCACCTCGTCGGTCTACCCCGCGCTGCACCGGACCGGGCTCCGGGTGGAGCGCTGTCACGACATCGAGTTGACCGAGGCGCTGCTGCTCGGCCATGCCGGCCGGTGGGGCGAGCCGCGCTCGCTCGCCGCAGCCTGGGCCCGGCTCACCGGGGCACCGGTGCCACCCGACCCGACCCCGCGCGCGGCGGTCCCGCCCGGCAACGGTCAGGCCGCCCTCTTCGAACCGGTCTCCGCCGCCCCGACCTCCGACCTGGCCGCGCTGGTCGCGGTCTACGCCGATCAGCACTCCCGGATCGAGGCCACCGAGCACCCGGGTCGGTTCCGCCTGCTGGTCGCGGCCGAGTCCGCGGGGGCGCTGATCGCGACCGAGATGGGGGCCGACGGTCTGCCCTGGCGCGCGGACGTGCATGACGACCTGCTGGTCGAGCTGCTTGGGGAGCCGTCGCCGATGGGTGGGCCACCGCGCCGGCTGGCCGAGCTGGCAGCCCGGATCGCGGCGGCGTTCGGGGTCCGACAACTGCACGCCGAGTCGCCGGCCGAGGTGCTGCGGGCGTTCGCGCGGGCCGGGATCGAGCTGCCCAACACCCGAGCCTGGGTGCTGCGGGGGGTGGACCATCCAGCCGTGCCCCTGCTGCTCGAATACAAGGAGTTGTACCGGATCTGGACCGCGCACGGCTGGGCCTGGCGGGACGCCTGGGTGCACGACGGGCGGTTCCGGCCGGAGTACGTGCCGGGCGGTGTCGTCTCCGGTCGGTGGGCGACCCGGGGCGGGGGAGCGTTGCAGATCCCCAAGGTGGTGCGCCGGGCGGTCCGGGCCGACCCGGGTTGGCGGATCGTGGTCGCCGACGCCGGCCAGTTGGAGCCCCGGGTGCTGGCCGCGGTCTCCGGTGACGTTCGACTGGCCGCCGCTGGTGGCGCCGGCGACCTCTATGCGGCGCTCGCCCGGGACGCTTTCGACGGCGACCGGGCGAGGGCGAAGCTGGCCCTGCTCGGCGCCATGTACGGCCAGACCGGTGGCTCGGCGATCCCGGCGCTGGCTGTGCTCCGGCGTAGCTATCCGACCGCCTTCGGTTACGTGGAGGCGGCTGCCCGCACCGGCGAGGCGGGCGGACTGGTCCGGTCGTGGCTCGGGCGTACGTGTCCACCGTCCTCGGTCGGGGTCGGTGAGGACGGGGAGCCGGTGGACGTCGAGTCGCGGCCGGAGACCGATCCGTTCGGGCCACGGGCCCGCGCCGTCGCCCGCTCCCGGGGCCGGTTCACCCGTAACTTCGTGATCCAGGCGACCGCCGCCGAGTGGGCGCTGACACTGCTGGCCGTGCTCCGGGGGGCGTTGGCCGGCTCCGCCGCGCAGCTCGTCTTCTTCCAGCACGACGAGGTGCTCGTGCACTGTCCGCAGGAGGAGGCCGACGCGGTGGTGGAGCGGGTGCGGGCCGCCTCTGACCGGGCCGGGCGGCTGCTCTTCGGGGAGAGCCCGGTCCGCTTCCCGGTCGACGTCTCCGTAGTTGATTGCTACGCTGATGCGGCGTAGCTGCGATTTTGTCCCTTTTGGTGCCGATACCTCAGCCTTCACCGTTCGTTGGGTCCGGTGTGCGTACGACGTAGGTCGACGCCGGGCGGAAGGTGACGCAGCTGAGTCGGATCGCAGGAATGATCATCGCCGCGGGCGGGGGACGCCGGATCGGTGGCCCGGAGGCGTTGCTGCACCAGGGTGAGCGGCCACTGGTGGATCAGGTGCTCGACACCGTACGAGATGCCGGGTGCGACCCGGTCGTGGTGGTCCTCGGGGCCGCCGCCGATCAGGTACGCGCCACCGCCGACCTCTCCGACGCGACGGTCGTGGTCAACCGGTCCTGGGGTACCGGCATGGGTTCCTCGATGCGGATGGGCCTCGACGCGCTCGCCGACCCGGACATCGAGGCGGTGGTGGTGGTGCCGGTGGACATGCCCGGCCTGACCAGCGTGGCGATCCGTCGCGTGACCGCGCTGCCGTACCCGGACGTGCTGGTCTGCGCGACCTATGCCGGACTACGCGGTTACCCGATGCTCTTCGGCCGACGACACTGGGCCGGGATCGCCACGCTGGCCAACGCCGACGTCGGTGCGCGCCCGTACCTGCTCGCGCACAAGCACCAGATCGTCGACATCGCCTGCGACGAGGTGGCGGACGGGAGCAGGGTGGATTCGCCCGAACTGATGGCTCACTGGGGACTGACGGTGCCGGTGCCGGCCCAGCGGGTGGCGGTCTGATCAGACCGTGAGCGGACGTACCGCCGACCCGGCCGAGGTGGCCGGGTCGGCGGCACGTGCTCGGGTCACACCTCGATGTTGAACCGGGAGAGCACCGACGGTGCGATCAGACCCGCCGTGGCGAGCACCGAGACCACGGTGAACGCGACCCGCAGCACCTTGGTCTCGACCTTGCCGCCGACCTCCACCGCGATCTTGTTCGGGAGACCGATCATCCACCACATTCGACGCTTGATCGGAATGGGCCAGAGGATCGGCACGCCCGCGCTGGTGATGAAGTCGCCCATGATGTGGACGAAGCAACCCACCCCGACCGCCACGCCGAGCATCGGATAACCCCGGTCACCGGGCAGGTGCAGGAAGGTGAAGTACGCCGCCGCCGCCGAGATCAGCGTGACGATCACCCAGCCGGCCCGCTTCGCCCACTCGTCGAAGAGACCACGCAGGGCCAGCCCGATCATGAAGAACAGGATGCCGATGACGGCCCACTTGCCGTACGCGGTGCAGAGGGCGGTGGTTCCCCACCCGACCAGGAAGGTGAAGGGCAGCGTGTGGGTCAGCGTCCGGTGCCCGTTCTTGCGGTCAGGGTCCTTGCTCAGTTTGGTCGCGTGGTAGACGCCGAGCGAGATCTTCTCCATCACCTCGGCGAAGAAGAGCGAAACCACGCCGAAGGTACGTGCCACCGTCGCGCCACCCTGGTTCCGGGTGACCTTCCCGGACATGTCGAGGTCGGGGAAGAGCGCCCCGCCGGCACAGACCGCGGTGCCGACCGCGATCGCCAGTGGCGACTGCTCGTAACCGGCGAACTGGTACAACCCCCAGGAACCGGCGAGCCAGACCGCGGCACCGGACAGTGCATGGGACGGTCCCATCATTTTGTGCGTCCTCCCCAGGATCACCCCACGTAGCGCGATCACTCTGCCAAACCCGCCGCCCCTAGGCAATCACCGGGACCCTCCAATCGGGAACCCGACGGTGACGCTGCTCTCGGGGCCCGGGTCGGCGGCGGTCGCCCGGAGCGGTCCGGCTATCCGGCCGGCCGGAAGCTGAGCCGGATCATCGGCAGGTACACCTGGTTGACCTGCCAGTCGAACTCCGGCGTCAGCCAGGCGATGGTGTACGCCCGGCTGGCGGAGGTACGGAACAGCACGCGGGTGGTGTGCACCTGTCGGCCGGCGGCGTTGGTCCACCGGCACTCCCACTCGGCGCCACCCTGGTGGAAGTCGACCGGTCCGATGTTCACCAGACCGTAACCGGGCAGGGAGCCCCGGTCGGTGAGTCGGGACTCCTCCGACCGCCAGTACGCCTCGGCATCCGCGACGGGTGGCGCCGACGGGTCCACACTGAGCACCCGGGGGCCGTCCGGCTCCTGGAAGCAGACCACCCCGCCGTCGGTGAAGACCCGCCAGCCGACCGGCGCGGCGATCCGGAAACCACTCGGGTCGCCGTACCAGGTCCAGCCCGGCACGAGGCCGTACCGCTCGTCGGCCGGCGGTGGCGCCTGCATGACCCGGGTCGGTGCGTCCGAGGGCGCGGCACAGGGGAAGGCTGGTCCCGCCAGCAGGGGTTGGGGTGACGACCCCGACGGGTCGACCGGGCCGGGCGCCGGTCGGGCCATGTCCCGCCACGCCTGCACGGTCAGCGCCGTACCGAGCGCCGCGACGAGGACGAAACCGAGGCCGATCGCGGTGGTCGCCCGCCAGCCGGGCCGTGACCCGGGCGGGGTCGGCAGGTCGGTGTCGGTCATCTCGTCCGGGGACGGGTCGGCCGGGGCCGACCCGGGACCGCCGTCCACGGTCGAGGGCTCGGTACGACGCGGTCGGGTCAGCGTCTGCCGCAGCGACTTCGGCCCGGCATCGGTGATCCGGCTCAACAGCCGATCGACCTCCAGTGCGGTGAGCCGCTGCCGGGGGTCGCGGCGGAGCAGGCCGGTCAGCACCGGGCGGAGTGGGCCGGCGCGTTGGGCCCGGTCCGGTGGCGCCACCGCGAGCGCGGTCAGGGTCGCCATCGCGGTGGACCGGGCGTACGGCGAGCGCCCCTCCACCGCCGCGTACAGGGTGGCGCCGAGCGACCAGAGATCGGCCTCCACGCTGGACGTACCGTCGGCGGCCCGCTCGGGGGCGACATACTGCGGGGAACCGAGCACGATACCGGCGCGGGTCAGCGCCCCGTCGCCGCCGTCGATGGTGGCGAGTCCGAAGTCGGTGAGCACCACCCGACCCTCGTCGGAGATCAGTACGTTGTGCGGCTTGACGTCGCGGTGCAGCACCCCTGCCTGGTGGGCGGCGCGGAGCGCGGCCAGCACGTCGCGACCGATCTCGGCCACCCGCAGCGGGGGAAGTGGCCCGTCGGTCGAGAGCACCTCCTGCACCGAGCGGGACGGGACATACTCCATCACGATCCAGGGGGTGTCCCCGGTGTGGAGGACGTCGTAGACGCGTACGACGTTGGGGTGGTTCAGCCGGGCGGCGGTACGCGCCTCGCGCAGCGTACGCAGGCGCAGGTCCTCGCGCTCGGCCTCGGTCATCCACTCCGGTGGCACGACCTCCTTGACCGCGACGTCGCGGTGTAGCATCTCGTCGCGGGCGAGCCAGACCCGCCCCATCCCGCCCCGGCCGACCGGTTGCAGCAGGCGGTAACGCCCGGCGATGAGCACCTGCTGCACGTCATGATCCCCCATCCGCTACCCGCCGTAAACGATAGCTAGCCGATGAGTGGTTGGACATCCTCCGGACCATTGAACCGACCGGCACCCAGTGGGGCCCCGCCGGTCGGAGCGATCCGACCGGCGTCCCCGTACGACCTGGTCAGCGGGTCAGCAGGCGGCTCCGTTCAGGGCAAGCAGGTTCCCCTCCGGAACCACCATGCGGGTCCGGGTGCCGATCCCACCGACAGTGCCGCGAACTGGTGCCGAACCAGCCTCGCGAACGGCACTGGCGTAGGTGGCGGCGGTGCGCGCGGCAATGGCCGACCAGCCGTAACGTTCGCTGACCATGCTCCGGGCGCGGCGGGCGACCCGACGGGCGAAGACCCCGTCGGCGAGGAGCGTGTCGACCGCGCCGGCCAGCGCCTCCGGGTCACTGTGCGGGAAGGTCACCCCGGTCACGCCCGGCTCGACGATCTCGGCGAGCCCACCGGTGGCGGCGACGGCGAGCGGGGCGCCGGCCGCGGCGGCCTCCAACGCGACCATGCCGAACGGTTCGTAGAGGCTGGGTACCACGGTGGCGTCGGTGGCGCCGAGCACCGCCGGCAACTGGCTCTCGTTCATGAAGCCCACGAAGTTGACCGTCTGGTCCAGACGCAGGTGGTCGGTCTGCTGCTGCAACTCGCCCCGGTACGGCCCGTCACCGGCGATCACCACCCGCAGTCCGGGGTGCCGCTCCCGCAGCCGGGGGATGGCGTGCACCAGGTGCTGGACGCCCTTCTCGTAGACCAGGCGGCCGGCGAACCCGATCAGCGGCCCGTCGCCGGCGAACCGGGCGCGGGCCGAGGCGACCGCCCGTGGCTTGGCGTGCCAGGCCCGGTCGTCGACTCCGTTGGGGACGACGTCGATGCGGGTGGTGGGGAGGTTGAAGAGGTTGTTGACCTGGTCGCGCATGTAGCCGGAGCAGGTGATGACGCGGTC
>NZ_JBITIH010000039.1:0-41125 GCF_044458865.1 Micromonospora sp. NPDC050417 | reverse complement strand
CGGCGGATGTTGATCCGGACACGGTCGCGGATCGGGATCCGGTGCCGCCGTATGTGGCGGTTGATCCTGACGGTCCGCCTGGGTATTCCGGGTCTCCTATGGATTCGCCGCCCGGGTATTCGGAGGACGGTCCGGGATCCCCGCCGTCGATCCCGGTTTCTCCCGCAAACCCCAGCCCAGGATCTGGCTCAGGTTCGAACTCGAACTCGGGGTCTGGGTCGGGGTCAGTCTCGGGACCGGGCAGGTCGGGTTCGTCGACGGGTGGCGGTGCCGGGTCGCCGGTGGATGGGGACGAGGTGTTCCTGCCTGGTGTCCCGCCGGCTGGTGAGGCGACCGGACCGGACGTGATCATCCCGCCGGACGTCATCACCGGACCGGACGTGATCATCCCGCCGGACGTCATCACCGGACCGGACGTGATCATCCCGCCGGACGTCATCACCGGACCGGGCGTCATCATTCCGTCGGACGTGATTATCGGACCGGGCGTCATCATTCCGCCGGACGTGATCCCCGGGACCAGGCAGGATGTGTCGTTACCGCCGTTGGACTCGGCTCCCGTGTTGGTACTGCCCGGCACGCCGGAACCATCCGCGTTCCTAGATCCCGAACCGGACGTCGGTCCCCCGGCCCCGGGCAGCAATGGCGTCGTCCCGCCGACCACCAGCATGTCCGAGCTGGACGGCGAGCAGGACGACTGGTCCTTGCCAGCGTCGACGCAGAACGGCCTGCCGTTTCCGCGGACTGGTCTTGTGACGGGTCCGGCGGCGATCCCGCAGACGGGAACATCGACAGATTCGTCGTGGACCTCGCAAGCGGGTGGGCTGGGCGCGTCGGCGGGGATGGCCGGGCCGGTGCGGATTCCTGGAACGTTGGGGGCGGCTGGCGCCGCCGCAGCGAACCTGGATGTCCCGGTGACGTCGGTCCCGGCTGGGTCCACCGTCACGTCCACTGGACCGGCTACCTCCGGTGGGTCCACTGTTTTGCCGGGTACGACTGTGTCGTCGGTGGTGCCGTCGCGGGTGACCTCGGTTTCGTTGCCGGTCTCGGATGCCGATTCTGGGCCGTCTCCTGAGGTGGTGACTGTGCCGGGGTCGGCAGTGTCGGATCCCTTGCTGGTGAGCTGGGCGGGTGTTGACAGCCCGGCGGATCCTTCGAATGTCGATTCTGGTGTTGGTTCGGCGGTCGATGTTGATGTGTGGGCCGTGGATTCGGAGGTCGAGTCGGGCCGAACAGTGCCGGGCAGCACCACGAACCACGGCGAGACCGGTGGGCGCCGCACCTCCGCACCGGACCAGCTCGCGGATGCCACCATCGGTCCGGAAGCGGTCACGAGCGTTCGGCTTCCCGATGAGCCGTCGCCCGGGACAACACCGCCGGTAAGGCTCGACCGGGGTGACCTGGAGTCCCTGGTCAACAGGGTTGCCTCCCGAGCGGCAGGCCGTCGGGTACCTGCGCCTCGCCGACGTGGGGCCGACCCGTGGCAGAGCATCGAACTGCTCAAGGGACTCCAGGACGCGTTGTATCCGCAGCGGGCGTCCGGCGCGGGCGGCACCGACATCGGGGACGCCTCGGCGGTCGGTACGGGGCATCTGGCCGATCGGGTCGATGGCGACGAATGGCGGCCGGTTCCGTCCTGGGGCGATGTCGAGCAGCGGGTGACGAAGGCCGGCCCAGGTAGTACCGCGCTGGTGATGTGGCAGCAGGTCGGTGGTGGCGCCCGCCAGGCATTCGCGGTGCACCACACCACCGACCCGGCTCAGCCGCTGCAATGGGTGCAGCCGCACGGCGAGATCGGCGCGCGGTTCATTACGCGTGAGTTGATGGGACCCGTTGCCGCGGCCCGGGTGGTTGTCCTCGACCCCTCGGGTGTCGTGGTTCGGGGCGACGCCGAGCAGTCCGAGGTGGTGCTGCCAAAGCCGGGAACGGGCACGACTGCCGGGGACGGCCCGTACAAGGCCGGTGACGTCAGCGCGGGGCCCATGCACGTCAGCAGCGTGCGGCAGGCAGAGAACGGTGACTGGCTGGCCGACGGGTTCCCGATCGTCGTACGACGGATTGATGGTGCCCGTGGCGGTGCTGCGCTGTTGTCTGATGACGACTGGAGTCGACTGGTCGACCCTGGACAGGTGCTGCCCGACGGGACGAAATATCCCGTGCTCGTCCACGGTGCCGACGACGCCGTCCGGGTTCCGATCAGGCTCGACAACGGCGGTGTCGGTGCAGCGTTGCTCACCCCGGAGCAACTCTCGCAGATTCTCGGCACCGTCGCACCGAATGGCGAGGATCTGGTTCTGGTCGCCTGCGGCACAGGTGCGCTGGCAAACGGGTTCGCGCAGCGGCTCTCGGACCTCCGGCAGGCGGACGTACTGGCCCCGCCCGGTGCGGTGACGATCGGAAGCCGGGAACGCCTCCGCGAGGTGTTTGCGTCCGACGGCGAGTCTTGGGTCCTGTTCCGTCCGACGATCGATGGCGAGCGTGACTCCGACGGCGGCTGGGACGTGATCAATGACCAGTTGCCGGACGGCCGTTACCGGCGCTTCGACGGGATCGCCGCAGTGCCGGGCCAACCGTCGGACGGTCTGACTCTGCCCACCGACAGCCCGAGGGATACCGGATGGCTGGACGACACGTCTGAGGACGACGGAGAGGACGGATACCGCGAGGAGGACGGCGACGACTTCTACGCCGTTCGCGACGATGATGAGGCCGCGCCCGAGGCCGTCGGCCCCGGCGTCGACTCGGCCGAGGCGCTCGGGACCGAGCGGTCGTGGCTCCAGTCCGAGACCTCCGGACGTGCCTTGGAGTTGGTGTTGGACTCCGTGGACGGCGAGATCTCCGAATCCGATCTCGCCGCGATCCGACACCTAGGTGACAGGCTCGCTCTCGCTGCGGCCGTTCGAGGCAGTTTCGGCCTGCGGATGCCATCGGTCGGCATCTTCGTCTATGGGCGGGACGACCAACCCCACCAAGACCCGCAGGAGGTGCAGGGCGCCGTTCAGGTCTTCCAGGAGTTGCGCCGGATCGTGTCCGAGGGCGCGCCGGAATACCGCCAGGATCTCATCGGGCGGGGCATGGTGGATACCGGCTGGGACCCGTCCTGGGTGCTGCCGGTTGCGTCGCTGTTAAGGATCGGGCGGCCAGGTCGCGTGGGGTCGTACGTGCTGGAAGTCCACTACGCCAACGACACGTTTCCGGACTGGGCGAACGATTCCGTCCTGTTCCCACAGACGATCAGTGTTTTGGAGGGTTCAGAGACGACCGCGCTCGCCCGTGAGGTCGAGCGCGTGCTCGCCTCTCGTGATGATTTCCCGGCCGGTCACATTCGACTGAGGCCGTCTCTTTTGGGCCCGTCTACTGGGGACGATGACACCACGAGCCGCCCGATCGCGGCCTACCGGGTGTTCCGGTTAGAGAATGATCATCTGGCCGCCGAGCGGAACGTCCTGGTCTTCCAGCTCAGGCTCGCCGTAAGCGCCGAGGACCGGGACGGGGCGCAGCGTTTGGTCCGGATCGTCAACCAGGTCGCGAATCGGGTCAACGGGCGGTTCATTCTGCCCACCGAATACCTGCTGCACCTGGACGTCCGCTTGGACTTCGGCGACACCCACGCCAATGGTGCCGACTGGGAGATTGACGTCGTCGATGGTTCGACGCCGGAAAGCTGGGCTACGCAGATCCCTGACGCATGGCCGGCTGACCCCATGCTTGTCGAAGGTCATGAGTTCGCGGAGGCCGCGCTGCTCGCCCGGCTGTTGCGGATGTTGGGCGTCCACGACGTCGCCAGCGATGGGCCATATTGGGATGAGATGGTCGACGGGGGTGTTCCCGCCGAGTATCTGCTGCGGATCTGGATGCTCCAGGAGACTCTCACCCGCGCGCCGCGCAACTCTTACACGGCGCCTGAGTCCTCCCTGATCGGACTACCGACAGACGAGGTCGGTTCGGAGCCGTCTGACGACGAGGAGCTCGGTATCGGGGACGTTTTCCTGCCGCCGAGTGTCTACCGTACGGCCAGTGATGTCGGCGGTGACGACGACGACATGTACGCCGATCGTGATCCCGATGAGGAGCCTGGTAGCGGGGATGCTTTCCTGCCGCCGAGTGTCTACCGTACGGCCAGTGATGTCGGCGGTGACGACGACATGTACACCGATCGCGATGAGGACGCATCCGGTGCCAGCGTCGACTCCATCGGGGAGCCGAGGTTTGAGCAGCGGTCGTACCGGACCGAGAACCGCCCACGCGTCGTAGAGCTGGTGTTGGACTCCGCAGATGGGAGGCTCTCCGAATCCGATCTCGCCGCGATCCGACAACTGGGTGATCAGCTCGCCCTTGCTGCGGCCGTTCGAGGCGGCTTCGGCCTGTGGATGCCATCGGCGAGCATCGTCTCTCGCGGGAACGTGCGGGACATGCCTGCCGCTCGTCAGGTGTCCCGGGAGTTGCGCCGGACCGTGTCCGAGCGGGCACCGGAACACCTCCAGCGTCTCGCTGGCGCCGGGTTGGTAGCCAGGCCCTGGGACCCGTCTTGGTCACTGCCGGTTGTACCCGTGGCAGGGGAAGCGAGGACGGATTTTCCGGGGTCGTACGTGCTGGAGGTCAGCGGCGCCGACCACACGGTTCCGAACTGGGTGCAGGGTCGGTCCCTGTTCACGTCGACGATCAGAACCATCCAGAGTCCCGAGACGACCGCACTCGCAGGGGAGGTCGGGCAGGCGCTTGCCGCCCGTGACGACTTCCGGATCAGCCGCGTCCGGCTCCAGCCGCCCCATTCGTCCGACAGCCGGCCGGTCGCGGCGTACGGGATGTTCCGGCTACGGCCTGGTCATGCGGTCGGTGGCCGGGACATTCTGGTCTTCCAGCTTGGGCTCGCCGTGAGTGTCGAGAATCGGGACCAGGTGGAGCAGTCTCTGGTCCGGCTCGTCAACTCGGTCGCTGATCGGATTAACGGGCGGTTCATTCTGCCCGGCGACGAACTGCTGCATGTGGACGTCCGCTTGGACTTCGATGACGCTGTCGCCGATCAAGCCGACTGGCGGGTGGAGGTCTTCGATGGTGAGACATGGGCAAACGCGGCTGCGATATTGCCGGACCGTTGGCCGACGGAGCCTCTGCTTGTCGAAGGTCATGAGTTCGCGGAGGCCGCGCTGCTCGCCCGGCTGTTGCGGATGTTGGGCGTCCACGACGTCGCCAGCGATGGGCCGTATTGGGATGAGATGGTCGCTGGGGGTGTTCCCGCCGAGTATCTGCTGCGGATCTGGATGCTCCAGCAGACCGTCGGCGACGCGCCACACAACTGGTACTTGGCACTTGGGTCCTTGCCAAGCGACCTACCGGTTGAGAGGGGAGCGACGGACGAGATCGGTCTCGAGTCGTCTGGAAACGAGCACACCATCGAGGTGTGGGATCCGGACTCGCCACCGGCCGGTGCGGATGTGGTTGAGGATGACCTCCGAGTCGTGCTGCGCATGGGCCTTTCCGACGACTCGTCGCGATCTGACGGGCCAACGTTGCCTTCCACCAGCCCCCACGGGAGCTTGAACTTCGTTCCTGTGTTGATGGACGAGGTACTGGCCCGGCACCTCGTCGGGCTGCCCATGCCTCGGCTGGCGGTCACCTTCGGCGCGAATGAAGATTTGTATGAGATGTACCTCGAGTCGCGCCTTCTGGACGTGGTGGAACGAGAGTTCGCAACGTGGCTGGAGTGGGCCTTCGATGACTCTCGCTTTGCGTTGTACAGGCCGGCCGGGAGAAACCTCGCGGGGCAGATCGCCGTGACGATGAGGCAGGCGATCCTTCCGATTCAGCGCCGCCTGGACCTGTCCGCCGGTCGGTTCGCCGCAGGTATGGAAATCAGGTTCGTCACC
Organism: Micromonospora sp. NPDC050417; assembly: GCF_044458865.1. Classification (NCBI taxonomy): domain Bacteria; kingdom Bacillati; phylum Actinomycetota; class Actinomycetes; order Micromonosporales; family Micromonosporaceae; genus Micromonospora; species Micromonospora sp. NPDC050417. The sequence continues at coordinate 35,258 of NZ_JBITIH010000039.1, read as the reverse complement.
CCCCGTCGTAGCTACGGTGATCCGCTTGTTTCGCCGGGACTGCTGGCACTCTCGGCTGACCAGGAGCGCGTGCCGGGCTGGTGGTGGGCGCTTGATCCGGTCCGTGGCGTCGAGGATTCGTTGGGGGTGGGTGGTCCGCGCGACTTCCGCCGGGTGGGGTCGCCGGGCCTGGAGGATGCTCCGTTCGATGGCGAGCACACCTCCTACGTCTACCTCGACACTTCGGGCGCTCGGGTGTTCCTGCTGCGGTTGGGTTGGCGTGCTGGTGAGGGGGTCGGACCGCAGCTAGTCCTGGAGCAGCAGGCGCTGGTCCAGCAGGCCGCCACCTCGCTCAACGAACGGTTCAGGTTTCCCAACGGCGACCAGTTCCATCTGCAGATCGTCGCAAGTTCCCCGGACGACGCCGACCGAGTGATCACCGTCTCGGCCACGGGCGGGGCGAGGGATCGGGATGTGTGGTCGGCAGGACTGTCAGCCCAGGATGTGCGGGCACGGCTGCTGAGCATGCTGGGCGCCCGCGACGGGGCCAGCATGCACCAGGCCCTTGCCCAGATCTGGATCGAGTCGCAGACCATGTGGTCGGAGACCGAATCAGTCGATCCACCGCGAAGCCTGCGGGGGCCGGTGGCGGGTTCGGCTGGGGTGGGTGATTCTGGGCTGGTCGAGGCTGGACCTTCTCGATTGGAGCGGTCAGCGGGGCCGGACACCGACAAGGGGGCGTTGGTGCCTGCGCTGCGGCGTTTGCCGAACGGTGTGTGGTTGGTGCCGCCACCGGCGGTGGCCGGTAGGTTGACGGTGGACGTGGCGGCGGTCGAGGCGGTGACCGCGGTGCTGGCCGCCCCGGAGGGCACGGCGTTGGTGGTCGGCGTACTGGCCGGGCCGCATTCGATCGCCGCGCCGGGCGAGTCCCATGAATCGTTGATGGTGCAGCGCCTCCTCGATGAGCCGTTCAACGCGGCGGACGCGGCCAATGGGGCGGGAGTCAGTTCCCCGGACGTCCTGGTGCTGTATTTCCGTGGGCAGGACTCTTGGTCTGAGAGACTCGCCAACCGCGTGCAGAGGGAGATCGACGGGCGTGCCTGGCAGGGTCACCCGGTGCCGCGGGCAGTGGTCTATGCGGGGTGGGGACCTTCCACGACGACTGGCGAGTGGTGGGTGAGCATTCCGGGGCAGACCCGGTCGTACGGGCCATACAGGCGACTGCGTGACGCGGTGGATGAGGCCCGGCGGCAGCAGTCGATCCGGATCGACCTCCCTGCACAGCTGCGACGCCGACTGACGGGTCAGCGCCCGTTGGTCGACGACGAGACTTTGTCGTTTTTGATCGCCAACCAGGCGGGACTCGATCCCGGCGAGCACGTGTTGGCGACGCCCTCCTACCAGGAGACGGTCCGGGCGCAACCGCCGGTGGGTCCGCTTGGGCCGGTGCGGGTGCCGGTGGGTTCGGCCCGGACCGAATCGCTGCGGTTGGATGCGGTGCGAACGTGGCTGCGGCCGCGGACGGTGCGACGGGTGCCCTCGGTGGTCGAGCCCGTGGTCGAGGTGTCACTGCCGGCCGAGGTGACGGCCCCGGTGCTGCACCTGCCGGCTGACGAAGCAGGCCCGGACCTGCACGTGGTGACCATCCGGCTGCCGAACGACGGCGAGCGTGGCGGTCCGCGGGATCTGTGGGTCGCCCGACACGCGGATGGTTTGGCGGCGGAGGTGCTCCCGTCCGGGCTCACTGCCGACCAACTACTCCACGGGGACAGGAGTATTTCGCTTGCCGCGCTCGACCGGCTTTTCTTCGATCCGGGCCGGCTGAACACGCAAGAGCTCGTTGAGTTGGGCGACTGGCGGGTTGTGTATCTGCCCCCTGGCGCGACGCACTGGATGACCGAAGACCAGTACACCAACCTTGTGCAGCGGAATCCGGCGGTTGAGGGACTGGCCGTGGCGCGGCATCCGGTCGGCTCGGTGCTCTGGTCGCCGCGATATGGGTGGTTGACCGGGCGGGAATACGCCCAGCTTCGACTTCCCGACTTCGGGGGCGCGCCGCGGGTGGTGGTGCTGGTGACGCCGCTGACACCGCAGGCTGGCGGCGACGATCCGGCGTTCGTCCGTGACCTGTCGGACGCGGGCACGACCGTTGTCACGGCCAGAACCCTGCCGTCCCCTGACCCGGCGGATGTGGCGATCGAGTGGCGGGACCGGTCGGAGGGATCGACGCTTGCCGGGCTTGACCTGGGCGGGCTACTGGGCTCGCTGCTGGGCCGCCGTCCACGATCGCTAGGCATCGTCGCGATGATGGTGCGATTGCAGGACAATTCTGATCGGTCCGCCGCACGGGAGGAACTGGGTAGGGTCCGGCGAGCCCTGCCTGCCCGGGACTCAGAGGAGGGGTCCACAGACCTGAGGTTCCGGTTTGCCGGTGCTCCATCGCCGTACGCCATCTGGGACTGGCTGGCGGGTACGGGCGGGGTGGCCGTCGAAGACGGTAACCTCGACGAGGAGTCCGAGTCGATCACCTTGATCGATCTGGTGGTGCCGAATCAGTACGTCTACCTCCTGCACCATGATCGAACTGACTCGTGGTGGCGGACGGTGGACACCACCGCACTGATCGACGACGGGTTCTGGGCCGACTGGATCAGTGGTGAAGGCCGAAGTTGGTCGATTACAAGGCCTGTGTTGCCCGATCCGGGCCCGCCGCCGCCGCCGGCGTCCGCAGTGCCGGTGCAGTGGCATCTGGTGTCGGCGCCGTTGCGGGTGGCGGTGTGGGAGCTGCCGTACTGGGACGGAGTGTCGTTGGACTCCGTGGATCGGGTACGGCGGGTGGTGACGGCGTTGGGCGTGGGGCCCTTCGGCGGCAGGAACGACGACAGGTTCGGCCCCCAGGATCTGGCGGAAGGGTTCGGTGGTGCGTTCGTCCGGGCTGACGCGGACGGTTTGGCGCAACTGCGGCCGGGTGCGGTGACGCCCGTGTGGATAGCGCGGCCGGATCGTCCGGTGCACGTGACATTGGTGGAACGCCAGTCGGACCACCAACTGGTGGTGTGGGACCCGCACGGCGAGCCGGGGGAGCGGTTCCTCGAATTCGATCTCCCCGAGCCGTGGTCGGACGAGGGGGCGTTCTCACCGGAGGAACGAGCCGAATATCACCTCGGGCCGTTCGTGAACGTCTCGTGGGTGTTGCCGCCGGCGCTGCGGGGTCTGGTGCGGTTGGCGCTGGACGATGAGGGGCGACTGCGGCAGGTCGTCATGTCGGACTTTCAGGGCACGGTCGTCTCCGCGGGGGTTCCGGTCGCCGACTCGGCGACCCGCGCGCTGCTCGACCCGTCCACCACCGGCCCGTCGTTCGGGGTCCAGTCGCCGGTGCGGCTCGACCGCGTCGCACTGGAGTCACTGGTCGACCGGGTCACGGACGCGGTTGGACGTCGCCGTGTCGCCGAGCCTGATCCAGGGCTCTGTGTCGAACTGGTCAGCGCTATCCAGTCGGCGCTGTACCCGTGGCGGGCTCCCGTCGTCAGGGCGAGCGTCAGCACCGACGACCTGGTCATCGGTACCGGTCACGTGGCGGATCGGCTCGGCGGTGGTGCGCGGTGGCGGCGGGTGTCGTCCTGGGAGGATGTCGAACGGCAGGTACGGGACGCGGGACCGGGCAGCAGCGCACTCGTGCTGCAACAGCGGCCCGACGGCATCGGCCACGCTCTCGCCCTGCACCACACCACCGACCCGAACCAGCCCCTGCAATGGATGGAACCGCAGAACGAGCGGGGCCGGCGACTCGTCACGCGCGACGAGTTGGGATCCGCCGTCGCCGCACGGGTGGTGATCCTCGACGCGACCGGCAGCGAGATCCGGGCGGCCGAAAGCGTGTCGGACTCCGATGTGTTTCCGGCGAGCGCCGAGTCCCGCTCCACCGCACGTGCGCTCGTTGATGCTCCGACGGACCCCCGGTACGGCGCGCTCCGCCGCCCCGCCGCCGCGCCGTCGACGGTCTCGGAGGCGGCAACGGTCTCGGAGGCGGCAACAGACTCGGAGGCGGCAACAGACTCGATCGGCGCCCTCCGGTCGGAGTGGTTGCCGGGTTCGGACGGCTCCAGGTCGGGCGTGGTGGTGTTGTCGGGTCGGTATGACCCCGCGACTGACCGGGTGCGGCTGTCGGACGAGTGGGGCGGGGCGACGTACTCGGCCGAGGATCTGGCCACGTTCGTGCGGGCACAGACCCCCCTGGGACGACAGCGGACGGTGGCACTGGTGGCGCCGGGTGCGGCGACGGGGTCTGCCGACCGCTCGTCGTTCGCCGGCCGGTTCGCGGACAGTCTCGGCGGCGACGTGTTGGCAGCTCCGGCCGATGTGGTGCTCACCCCAGACGGCGGCCTCCTGGCCGGTCGGCTGCCGCGGGGCGCCGCCGGGGCTGATCCCGTGCGCAGGTTGGAAACCGGCCCGGAGAGTTCCTGGCAGATCGTCCGGTCGCCGGACCGGGTGGATGTCGGTGACCCGGATCTCGGCCTGGCAATGAGTCGGCTCGGTTCGGAGAGCTGGCAGTTTGGACGGCGGCCATCGACCTGGTCGGCGCCGACGCGACTGGCACCGGCGGCGACGGTCCTGCGGGCGCCGGACGCCCAGGATCCGGCGGACGCCGGTGTGGGCACGGCCGAGGAGCCGACGGGACCGGACGTCACCGGGACCGGTGGCGAAGGCGCCGGGCGCGGGCGTGGTCCCGGGGTGCGGGCGTTGCCCGGGGGCGCCCGGGTGGTACGGGTGCCGGCGGATGGCTGGTGCGTGTTGTACTCCGCCGTCCTCGCCGCTCCCGAGGCGGTGGCGGGCCTCGATCTGGGACGGGAGAACACAGCCTGGTTGCTGGAGTTGCCACACCGGTTGGCGCAGCCCGCTGGGGCGTACGGAGTGCTCGGCGACGGTCGGGTCCACGAGGTCGTCCGGGTGTTGGCGGGCCGGCTGGGGGAGCTGGTGGAGGATCCGCCGTTCCCCGAGTTCGGTGCGGTGGCGGTGCGTTCCGGGCTGGCCAATTCTGACGACCCGCCGGCCAACCTGGACAAGCACCAGCCGACCCGGTCGGAGCGGAGGGGACTGGCCAACCAGGTGCGGGCCTGGGCCGGTAGCTGGGCCGACGGCGAGGGCGACGGTTATGCGGTGCTGCTCGCCGACGCGCTGGGCCTGCCGCTGGTCATTGCCGGTCCAGACGGTGAACACCGGGTCTCGGACGCACAATTCGACCGCCGGAACGTGCCGCCGTTGCGGTTGTGGCGAGGCGAGAACAACCACTTCGATGCCTGGGTGCCGGCGCTCGACTCGGCGACGACGAGCCCCGGATCGGCGGCCACGACACCGACCAGGCCCGTTGCCACGAAGCCGACCGAGCGGCAGGTGAAGCCGACCGAGCGGCAGGTGAACCGGACGGCGGAGGCCATCCTCGCCCCCTATCGGGAGCGGCTGCCGTACGCGGCCGTGCAGTCGCGGCTGGCACGTGACGTACCGGACACCACCCCGGCGCCGCGTCCGACACCGAGGCGACGGTTCCGGGTCAGTCTGCCGGACAGTGGCCTTGGCCAGCGGATAGGAAAGTGGATCGCCCCGCCGTCGCATATCGATATCAATTCCGAGCAGCTCGCCGAAGCGGCCGAGCGGGCCAAGCGGGCTGCCGCCGTGGAGCGGGCGCGCCGGAACGTGGTACCCGTGGTGACGACCGACTTGACGTCGACCGTGGATTCGGAGTCGATGTCGCCGGTCGAGCTGGCGTCCGATGTTGATTCGGCATCGACGTCACCGATCGACGATGTGTCGATCGTCGACTCGGACCTGCTGTCGACCGACGAGTTGGTACGGTCGGGGCCGCCGACCGATCATCCGGCCCACCCGTGGTATCTGGACCACGGGGCCAACGGTGAGTTTGTCGTACAGTCGGCCGGCTGGACGGAACCCGGTCGGCTCGCCGGGCAGATCGTGGCCAGGCTGCCCGAGTTGCCAGCCGACCTTCCGCCCGCCAAGGTGACTGAGGAGAAGCTGCGGCGGGGGGTACAAGCCCAACTCGTCGAACTGCTGCGGATCGAAGGACTGTCCGAGGGAGGCCGGCCGGACGGCCAGGCCGAGCAGATTGGGCAGGACTCCGGGTACACCGTGACGGTCGCCAAGCAGGCGCTCGACGAGGGCAACATCGAGAAGTGGGAGGGCCTGCTCCGCGAGGGCTGGGTCGGGGCGATCGGCGACCGCATGGTCTCGATCAGACCCAGGATCTACAAGCCGGCCGCGATCTCCGACGTCGCGTCGCGCGACCGGCAGTTCGCCGTCGCCTTTGGCTCGACGGCGGACAGCAGCAGCCGTACGCGGACGGTGCAATTCAGTACGAGTATGGCCTTGGAATCGATGTTCAACATTGTCTCCACCGGTGCCTCCTCGCTCGTGTTGGGCCTGCCGCAGGTAGGGATCGGCGGCGACACCAGCCGCTCGACGGGTTCCTCCCGTCGGGTGCTCTCAGGGCGGAAGCTTTTTGTCACCGGTGGTGTCAACTTCCTCAGCGGGGTGACGTTCGAGGTCCACGTCGACGGCCGGCCGTGGGGCGGACCAGCGTCGGTGCCGCGCGAGTGGGGTCTGCTCACGGTCAAGTTGCCGCAGCATTACGTCAACCAGGAACATCGGCCGCGCGTGGAGGCGCCCCTGGCGTCGCCCCAGAGCGACGCCGAGCCGGGACCGTCGTCGGCCCGGGAGGTGCTGACCGCGGTCAACCTCACCCCTGCCGTACTGGCCATGCAGCGGAGCCTGCGCGACAGCGGACTCTCGGCGGCCACCACCGTCGACATCGTCCGACGAGCCGGCACGCAACTGCTCAACGAGCGGACGGCCCGCAGCCGTTTCCGTTGGCTGTCCAGTGACACGGACCTGACCGACCTGCTGGTGGTGCCGGTCGAGGGGGGACGAGAGTTCCGGGGCTACGTCACCGTCCAGTTGCGCCTGCGCGAGCTGCAGTATCTGGGCCAAGTCGACGGCGTCCGGGTTCGGGACGACACCGGTGTGATCCGCGGCAACTCGGCGAACCGGTCCGACTCCTCCTCCGCCGCGGCTGCGGTGCGGCTCCTGACCGTTGGGTTGGACAGCGACGCGACGGACCTCACCCGTGGCGGGCTCGGGCCATTCGGTGCCATGGAGTGGGGGAACGCGACAGCGCAGGAACTCAGCCTCGAAGGCATGAACCACACGATGCTCAACCGGGAATCGAACCAGGCCCGCTACTGGGCGCGGGCGGAGGTGCAGGTCAGGGTCGAGTCGATCACGCACAAGATCGCCCCGGTGACCGCGCCGGCCATCGCCGAGATCGGCGTGCCGGCCACCGAGACCGAGGCGTTCGAGCGGGCCCACTTCGGCGCGCGGGTCCCCGCCGGGTCGGTCCCGCCGCGGTTCCGGCCGTTGGTCATGCCGAGCCTGCCGGACCTGCCGACGCCGACGAACGCGGCGCAGGTCGACACGCGGCTCGGAACGATCCGCCCGGACGCTCCGCAGGCCCGCGTACCATTCCGGCCGGCCGGACCAGAGCCGGGCGAACCGCTGATCGTGGCGGCACGCCGTGGCGACGGTCCGGGCACCACCATCGGCCTGCCTGGCGGCGAGCGGGTAGCACAGCTCGTACTCGCGGTGCTGCGCTCCCAGGCGGGCACCTCCATGGTCCCCGGCAGCAAGGTCTGGGGACAGGTGCAGCGCCGCATCCGTAACCGTTACGGCTTGCCGGCACTCGAAGGCGACCCGGGCCGGCTCCGGACCGGAATCTTCACCAGTTTCCGCATTGGTGGCACCCGGTACGAGGTGCTCGTCGTCGGACACCCACGGGAGGGGGTGGGCAAACGGACGTACCGGATGGTGGTGAACAACCGCGCCCTGGCCGCGTCGGAGGCCGGGAGCGGGATCACCAACGAGCGGCAGGCCACCACCGGTGTCGCGGCGAGCGTCACCGTCAACCTGCCCGGTGCCCGGGTACAGAGCAGCGCGTACACCGAAGTGTCGCTCGGGCTGAGTACCGAGCGGTCGCAGGCACGGGCGTTGAAGAGCTACCGGCGTACGGAAACCGTCGGCGATGTGGAGGAGCACACGCACGAGCTGGTCTATGAGGTCGTGGTACGACGGGCCGGCCGACGGTCGACGTGGCTGCTCGACGGTCCGAACCTTCAGCAACAGCTTGTCGTGCCGGCGGAGCACGCGCCGCCGAAGCCGCTCTCCGCCGATCTGGTGGACTCGGTTCGGGTCGAGACATACCTGTCGGTTGCGCCCCCGCCGTCTCCGGCGCGGGAGGTTCCGTTCAACCAGCTCGGCGTTTCCGGGGTGTACGCGCGCTTCCCGGAAGTCCCGGAGCTGTCGGCGCTGGCCGCGCGCCTCTACGGCAGGCTGCACCGTCTGCCCGACACCTGGTGGGCGGAGCCGATGAACTGGCCCGAGGCGTTGTGGGACCTTGCCGTACCCACTGAACTCGGCGCCCACTTCGCGGCCCTGGTCGGGCGCGACACCGCCTGGACCGTGTCGCTCGGCCACACGAACGGCTGGACCTCGGCGGTCGAGATCTCGGCCAAGGTGTACGAGCCGGAGCATCTGCAGGCCAGCGAGAGTGTCGAGGTCGAGCAGTACTCACAGGCGGCAGCGCACTTCGGCGTGACCGAGGAATCGGAGCTGTCGGGCTCGGTCGGCGTCGGCGCCGTCGCCTACGCCAGCCTCGTCGACGACGACGGCCGACACACGGACGACGAGTTCGGCGCGCTGAGCCTCGTGGGTGCTGGCCAGTCCGGCGGCATCTCCGTACACCGGACGAGGTCCCGGGCCAGGGAGTTCGGCAGCATCGACATTACGCGCGCCACGTACCAGAAACTCGTCCGCAGCTACCGGGCTGGGCAGGTCCGGTTCGAGGTGCGGCTGGTCCGGTGGCGGGGCTCCACCACTCGGGAACTGTCGGCGACCCTGGATCTGCACAACGGACTGGAGTTCGAGGTACCGGACCGGATCGCCGCCGACCTCCGCCTGCCGGAGGCGACGCCGGTGACCGTGCCGGCATCGCCGGTCCGGGTCGAGGTCGACCCGGAGCTTGGCCGGGCCGGAAGCCACCTGGAGCGGTTGACGGCCACCAGTCCACTGAGTTTCATCACCGAGAAGCTCGCCGACCGGGGGATCATCCCGAAGAGGCAGGCCCGGCCGAACCTGCTGAACCAGGCGCTTGCCAACACCTTCTCCTCCGAGGCGCTGGAGTTGCAGGCGTTCGACCTGTTCGGGCGGGGGGTGACTTCGTGGTTCATCGTTCCCGGGCCGCTGCGCAGGACCGGCTACCTCTTCGTACGGGTTACCGGGCGCCTCGCTGACCTACAGTCCGATCTGAGCCGGCCCGACGCGAAGCTCACCATCCGCGCCGAGGCGTTCGACGCCGAGCAGGAGAGCGAGACCTCGGGCTGGTCGGCCGGCGGCGCGATGGTGGTCCGGGGGCGTTCGGTGGATGCCGAGCGCAACGGTGGCGGGGGTGCGATCCGCGTCGGCCGGGAGTGGGGCCGGGACGTCACGAGCGGTCAACAACGCAGTCTGAAGGACATTTTCCGGTACGGCACGTCCAGGTCGCACGAACTGAACAACACCGTGCAGCTCGTGGTGGAGATGCACTACTCGACCCGGATGCCGCAGGCACTGCACGCCATTGGTGTGGGTGCCCGCTCGGCACTGTTGAGCGTCGCGGGTCTGTTCGGGGCCCGGCCGCAGATGCGCGGCTTCCTTGACCGGCACCAGCCGTTCGTCTGGAGCGAGACGAACCCGGTCGACGACGGCACCGCCCGCCGGCTCCTGCCGGCGCAACTGACCAAGCCGGTCGGTGACACGAACGAGCGGTGGCAGAGTCTGCTGCGGGTACCGCCGCACCCGCCGTCGCCGGTGGCCTCGGAGTCTTCCGTCGCATTCCGCTGGGGCCCGCCTCTCCTGGAGGCGGACCTCAACACGCTGGTCTCCGACGACCCGTACTTCGTCCCGGTGAGCCTGCCGGCGGCGCACCAGATCGAACGCGTGCTGCCGCTGGCCCTGGCGTCAGGGGAGGGCACGCTCAACGTGTTGGACGTGCTCTCCCGGCTGGTACAGGCGCCGTCGACGCGCCCGGACGATTCTCCGGACGGGGACCACGGTCTTCCACGCTCGGACCACGATCTTCGCGACAGGGAGCTCGACGAAGTCCTGCAGCCGACATCAAGGACCGGCCTGGGATCCAGGCTGACGGGGTGGCTGGGGCGGTACCTGCTGTCGGGCGGCGCCGATTTCGAGTTAGGGGACGTTCTCGTCGACCCCGCGCAGTTGACCGCGGAGACGAACCTGCGACCCCGCCTGCTGCACCTGCTCGCCCACCGCTACCAGGTGCCCGGAACCGGAGTCGCGCTCGGCGTTCGCCTCACCGACGTCTCGCAACTGCTCGACGAGGACGGAAAGCCGCTCACCAGCGAGTTGAAGGGGCGCCGGTACAGCCAGCGGGAAAGCACGGCGACCGCCTCGTCCAGCCGTTCGTCGGGCTGGGAGATGAAGCTCGGTGCCGAGGGAGGTGGTCATCCCGAGACGATCAAGCACATGGGCGACCGGCTTGATCTGAGTGCCGGCGTACAGCGTGAGCGGGAGTCTTCCGGCGAGCTCGCCGAGACCCTCGAACGTAACGTGGAAAGCAAATCGGCCTACACGTATTACCGCTACGGTCTGACGCTGGTGGCTTACCTGCCGGACGGGCGGGTGGTGAACTTCGATCATCCAACCGGCTTGTACGGCATGAGCATCCGCTCGTTCGACGAACTGGTACCGGCCGACGACCCTCGGCGAAGCCAACTCGCTGTCGACGGCCCGGCGAAACTCGCGACCGACTCCGCGCTACGCGATCAGTCCGACGCCAATTTCTCACCGCTCGATCAGTCCGACAGCTTCGTTGCCGCAGCGGTCCCGCTCTCCTCGGCGGATCTGTCTGGTGTGACGGATGAGGTGTTGCGGGAGTTGGGGGTGCGCCGGGAACCGTTGGCCGTACTCAGTGCTCTGGTTTCGCGGTTCTATCCGATGGCGGCGCAGGCGGCGGACGCGGCCAGCGCAAGGGGCAGCGGCCGGGAGTTTGTCAGCCCGCAGGGCGGGCAGCGAACACCGTCGTGGGCGGCGGTGACGGCTGCGGTGCGGGCGGCGGGGGTGGGAAGTTCCGCTTCCGTCTTGTTCAGGCGCCCGGACGGTCGGGTGAGCCCGTTCGTGGTCTACTACGCCTCGGATGGACACATTGTTTGGGTCGACCCGGGCCAGGCGTCGCCGAATGCGCGGTTGCGGCGGGTTCCAGCGGATCCCATGCAGGCGCGGCGGTCCGGTGTGCTTCCGTCGGAGTCTCCGGCGTCGGCGCGGGTTCGGGTGTTCGACCGTTCGGGTGCCCCTGTCGAGAACGCCTTTCCTTCGTTGGCGGGGCTCGCTGCGGATCGGTCGTCGTCGGGCGCTGATGATGCGCGGGCGGTGGAATTGTATCCGCAGCTGGGATCGTTGAATTCGGACAGGTCTGCTACGAACTGTGTACTCCTCGCGATCGCCATGGATACGAATCTGGATCCGGATGAGACGTTCACGGTGGAGCAGGTTCCGGCCACCGGAGCCTTGCCGGAGTCGGACCTGGTGGCGTATCAGCGTCAGCGGTTGAATTTGTCGGGCGACCAGGCGCGGATTTACCGGACTGATCTGGAGTCTGTTCGGGCGGTGATGGCGGCGGCTCCGGTGGGGTCACGGGCGGTGGTGTTGATCCGTGACCGGGGTGCGGGTCCCGGGGTGGGCGCCTCGCACGCGTTCAACGTGGTGGTGCGTGACGGGGGTGAGGTGCACTTCCTCGACGCCCAGCAGGGTGGGTGGGCCCAGTCGCCGGATGCGTTCGGGGAGCTTGTGTTCCTTCCTCTGAGCGATGAGATCGGCGCGCCAGAGGTGGCCGACGAGGTTGATCCGGCCACGTTGACCGGTGACGCCGCAGGCATCGCCCGCGAGGATGAGGAATCAGTGGTGGTGGAACTGCCTTCTTGGGTGGATTCCAGCAGCAGTCCGATTCTGGCGAGAAGGCGCGCTGCTCATGGCGTCGATCGGCATTACGAAATGGAGGTGACCGTAGATAGGCGGTATTACTTCCAGGGGAGCGACGGGTCCCTCTATTCGGATCCGAGAGCGGCACGTGCCCACGTGCGGGCTGGAGGTAAGTGGCGACCATTCATGATCGTCGAGAAACGGATTCATCCGACGAGGGCCTACCGTGACGGTGCGGACGAGGGGCTGTCCTCCTACGGCCGGGTTTCCGAGGAGCTTCGTGCGGTGCGTCGTCGGTTGATGCGGGTGCCTCGCTGGCATGCTGATAGCCAGGGCGGTGTTCCGCTTGAATCGATCTATCCGCCCGAAGCTGGGTGGGAGATTACGAGAGAGGGTCACGGCTCACGGATATCCCTGCCGTTTGTAGACGGCACCGTGTATGTCCAGTGGAACCTTGACATACCACTTGGTGACGGGCTCGGATTCGTGGAATGGTTGGTATCAGGGAGCGGGCTTGACGAGGTGCCTCGGACGCGTCAAGTTCTCCGTGATGCTCTGGAATTCGGTCGAGAAGTTGTCGCCCGCTACCTTGGCGTCGCTCCAGTTCGGGCTGACGCCTACCGGCACATTCCGGAGGTCGTTGAACTCTGGGACTTCATGATCCATGCCTACACGCACGTCTCTGCGGCGGCAGAGAACGTGAGCCTCGACATAGGTATGCTGCCAAAGAACTTGCTTGCGGTCGGCCTGCGAAACCGGTTGCAGGTGGTCCGTGAGAATATGCCGGGGCCGGTGCGTTCGTTTCTTGGTGCTGACGCCGTGGCAATCAGAACAATGTGGCGCGAACGCTTCCGTGGGTACATATTGACTGAGCGCGAGCTTGCCGAAGAGGGGGACTGGCTCGAAGGCCTCGACCGGGTCGATTTTCTCCAGTTGCGAATGAAGGCTTTTGTTGATGATGAATACATGATTGTTCATTATCTGGACAATGCCCTGGTGGAGCGGCCCCAGTTCCGTATCAGTCAATATGAGGCCCTTGGTCTGAATAGTGGGTCGGACGATCCGGACGCGTTCGATCGGCTTGTTGACAACAATGGGCGCATGAAAACATCCGCTGTCTACGAGATCCGGCAATTGGGCCGAGTGCAGGTTTCGTTGGAGGACGCGGACCGCGATCATGACAGGATCGTCTACCTGCTTAGGCGGCTGCGTGCCGACGGCGAGCGTAGGGAGCAGGGCAGTCAATCGCCAGAGGTGCGTCTGGCGTACGAGACCAGCTCAATCCTTCGTGCGTTGGCAAGGTGGACTCCGTCATCGGGCGACCTACGGCCGGTCACCGATCACCAGATCGAGGAGATTGCTCGGCATCTGGGTGCCATCTCTGTCGGCCCAAGCCATCCGTCCTGGCCGGGACCACTACATGGGGTTGGGCAACATCTCCGAGATGTTGCGGGGCAACTGCATTCCTTTAGGACGGGCCCGGGGGTCCAGAGTCGCTCTGCGGTGCGATTCGAGCAGGACATCCAGGTCATCCTCGGGCGGATCGACTCCCTGCTCCATCCCCCACCCCGCTCCGCCAGCGCAATGACGACCGCCTTCGCCCTCGCGACGAACTATCCGGGTGGTGCGCATCTGTCGGGGCGGTCCGCTGGTGGGTCTGGTCGTGGTTGGGCCGGTGCGGGTTCGGCTGGTGGGTCTGGTGGGGTTGTTCCGTCGCGGTTTGTTGATGACACGGCGCTGCTGCGGGTGTTGCCGTGGTTGGGGCTGGTGAATCCGGAGGGGTCTGACACGAACTGTGTGATGACCGCGATCGCGACGGATGTGACCGCGGTTCCGGGTGAGGAGTCGGTGTGGCAGGTGCCGGCGTTGGGTCTGATGCCGGAGTCGGATCTGGTGGCGTATCAGCGGCAGCGGTTGGGGTTGGCGGATGACGTCGATTCTCCGGTGTTCCTCACGGATGTGGAGTCGGTTCGGGCAGTGATGGCGGCGGCTCCGGTGGGGTCGCGGGGTGTGTTGCTGGTCCGGGGTCGGCTGGCCGATGGTGGGATCGGTGTGTCGCATGCGTTCAACGTGTTGCGGATCGACAGTGTTGAGCCTGGCGACGACGGGGTTGTCTTCGTTGACGGGCAGCGGGGTGGGCTGGCCCGGATGCCGGACAGCGTCGTGGACCTGGTGTTCCTGCCGGTGACCGAGGGGATTCACACACCGGCGGGTGCGACGCGGGTCCGCCCGGAGGAGCTGGCAGGTGAGGCCGGAGCCCTCTCTGACGGGGACACACCGTCGGCCGCGCCAGCGGAGTCGCCGTCCGAAGCCGACGGCTCGGAGACCCGTGACCGGAGCACCCGGCATCGCCGGATGGCTGCGGAATTCGAATCCGGCACGCCCGAACCCGCGCCCGGGTCGGCATCCACACCCGAAGCCGGGCGGGGTTCGCGACTGCTACCGAGGTTCCGGGTGGACCTGCCGTCCGAAGGCTTCGGGTCCAGACCACCCATGCAACCCGAGGTTGATGTGCGGTATCTCGCCGAGAGGGTCGAGCACACCCGGCGCTCGACCTTCAGGGGATCGAGTGACGGGGAGGACAGTGTCCTGCGACCCGTCTCCGTGGCGATGTCGGACGCCCCGGCCCAGCCATCGGTGGATGAGGCTTCGACCAACGAGTCAGGCGCCGTCCCACCGTCCATGGACGTGTCGGTCGACGAGGCGACGGCACCGTGGTACATCGCGCACGGTGCCAGCGGCGCGTTCGCCGTCCAGTCGGCCGGCTGGGAGGGGGAAGCCGTGCTGGCCCAGGAGATTGTCGAGGAGCTGCCCTCCCTGCCGGCAGGGCTACCGGGGCGTACCGACGCCGAGGAGCCGACGCTGCGCCAGGGAGTCCGGGACCGGCTCGCCGAGCTGCTCCGGCTCGAACGGCCGGTCGTCGACGCCCAGCCGGACGCCACGGCCGAACCCATCGCGCCGAATGACATCGACGCCAACACCGTCGCCGACCGGGCACTCGGCGAGGAGAACACCGAGAAGTGGGACGACCTGCTGCGCGAGGGCTGGATTGGGGTGATCGGCAACCGGGTCGTGTGGATCAGACCCAGGTTGCACGCGCCCAGGGTGATGGCGGAGGACGCGTCCAACGGGAACCGGGCCGACCTTCCCGGTACGTTGACCACGACCAGCACCACCAGCCGACGGCAGCCGGTGCCGCGCGGCGTTGCCGGAGCGCTGGGTACGGCGGCCACCTTCGCGGTCAACTATCTCTCCCCGCTGCCGGGTGTGCGCCCGGTGGCCCAGAGCACGGAGCACCGTTCGACAGTCGAGTCGTACGCGATCATCTCGGGACGGCGACTCCGCGCGGACACTGGCGTCAGCGTCGTCAGCGGGGTGGCGTTCGAGATCTCGGTGGACGGAGTCTCGTGGGGCAAGCCGGTGCCGGTGCCGGCCGAGCGTGGCCTGCTGATCGTCAACCTCCCTGAGCCGCGGGTTGGCGAGGACCCTCGACTGCGCCAGGCGCCCCTGATCGGGCCCGCAGACGGAGCGCGGCCGGGGCCCGCGGTGGCCCGCGAGACACTGGCCGCGATCAACCTCGCGCACGCCGAGCGGCACCTGATCGGGAGGTTGCGGGAGGGGGGCCTTCCGGCCGCTTCCGCTGCGGAGATTGCGCGGCAGGTCGGGAGCCAGCGGCTCAACGAGCGGACCGCGAGCGAGCGTAGCCGTTGGCTGCTGAGCGGTGCGGACAGTACGGACCTGCTGGTGGTGCCGGTTGAGGGGGGACAACAGTTCCAGGGCTACGTCACCGTCCAGCTCACCCTGCGGGAACTGCAACGTCTCGGCGAGGCCCCGGACGGCACGGTCCAGGACGATCTGGGAGTCGCCCGTAGGGGGGCGGCGGGTTGGGACGTCTCCTCCGCCTTCGCCCTCACCGGGTCCCTGGGTCTGAACACGGAGGGTTCGGGCGTCGTCGAGGGTGGCTTCGGCCCGCAGGTGAACAAGAAGTGGGGACGCTCGACGGCGCAGGATCTCAGCATCGAGGGCATGAACCACACGCTGCTTAGCCTGACGACACCACAGGTCCGCTACCGGGCATCGGCAACGGTGCTGGTCAGCATCACGTCGAGCACCCATCGGTTCGAGCCGGTGACCGCACCCGCTGAGGCCGAAATCAGGGTGCCGGCCACCGATACGGACGCCTTCGAACGGGCCCACTTCGGCGCACCGGTCGACGCCGGGGCCGTACCGGTCCGGTTCCGGCCACTGATCACGCCGATTCTGGAGCAGCCGCCGGCACCGATGACGGCGGACCAGGTCGTCCGGCGGTTGGGTGCGCGCCGCCCGGACGCGCCGCAGGTCCGCGTACCGTACCGGCCGGCGGTGCCGCCGCAGCCCGACGAGCCGTTGATCCTGGCTGCGCGCCGGGGCGATGGTCCGGGCACCACCAGCGGCCTGCCCGGCGGGTCGCGGGTCGCGCCGCTGGTGCTGGCGGTGCTGCGGGCCGAGATCGACCCCACCGCCCTCGCCTTGAACCCCCACGAATGGGGAGAGGTGCAGCGGGGCATCCACCTCCACTACGGGACGCCCGCGCTCGCAGGCGACCCGGGGCGGCTCCGGACCGGCATCTTCGCCGCCTTCGAGGTCGGCGGCAAGCGGTATTCGGTGCTCGTCGTCGGGTATCCGAGGCAGTGGCTTGACAACCGGTCGTACCCGATGACGGTCAGCAACGAGGTGATGCGCGCGGCTGGATCGGGGGCCGGGGTCACCGTCACGCAGTCGGCGGGTGTCGGACTCGCAGCGGGTCTCACCTTCGGGGGAGGTGATGCTGCCACCCCACTCGCGCTCAACGCGCTGCAGACCGAGGTCTCGCTCGTACGGACCACCGAACGCTCGCAGTCGCGGGTGACCCGGAGCTACCAACGTACGACGACCAGCGGGATGGTGCGGGAGCACTCGTACGAGATGATCTACGAGGTCGTCGTGCGACCAGAGGGCGGCGATCGTCGGACGTGGCTGATCGACGGGCCGAATGTTCGGCAGCAGGTCGTCGTAGCCGATGAGCATGTACCGCAGCAGCCGGTCACCGCCGCGGAGGCGGCAGCGGTCCAGACCCGGATCTACCTGCCCGACACGCCGCTCCCGCCGCTCAGCGCGCCGCGGGTTCCCCTCGACACACTCGGCACCTCCGGGGTGATCCCGCGTTTCGCGGATCTGCCGGAGCTGTCAGCGCTGGTGGCGCGCCTCTACGGGACGCTCCACAACCGCCCCGAGGACTGGTATCCGGAGCCGATGAACTGGCCCGAGGCGGTGTGGAACCTGGGGGTCGCAACCGAACTCGACGCCAACCTTGCCTCTCTGGTCAGGCACGGCTCCTCCTGGTCGGTGTCGCTCGGCGACGCGGACGGTTGGGAGTCGACGGTCGAAATCTCGGCCGTGGTGTCCGCGCCGGAGTACCTGCGGCACAGCGAGAACGTCGTGGTCGAGCAGTACTCGCAGCTCGATGCCCACTTCGACGTGGTCCAGAGAACGGAACTGACCCGTTCGGCCGGCACCATGAGCAACGACGCCGTGCCGAACGACGATTCGACGGTGCCGAACTCTCCCACCGTCGGCATGTTGGGGGGCACGATCAGCGATCGGGCCACGGCCGAGGCGGTCAGGTCGGGCAGCAGTGGTATCACCGGCGCCACGTACGGCGGTGTGGTGCGGGCCTACCGCGCCGGACGGGTCCGATTCACGGTGCGGCTGGTCCGGTGGAACGCCTCCGGCAGCCGGGACCTGCGGGCGACCCTGGACCTCGAGCACGGGCTGGAGTTCCTGGTGCCGGATCGGCTCGCCGCCGATCTCCACCTACCGAACGCGAACCCGGTGGCCCAGCCTGAGGGACCCCCGCGGATCGACGTGGACCCGGTGCTCGGCAGGGCGGCGAGCCGCTTCGAACGGTTGCGGGTGGACGGCCTGCGGGAGCAGATCCGCGCCACGCTCGTCAAGCGGAAACTCATTCCGCCCGGTGACGACCGGCCGAACGCACTGTGGCGCGGGATCTCCCGGGCATTCTCCTCGGACGCACTTGAGTCGTGGGCGCCGGCGGACCTGTTCGGGTCGGGTGTGCACGGCTGGTTCCTGGCGCCCGGAGCGTTGAGCGGGGTCGGCTTCGTCTTCGTCCGGATCACCGGGCGCATGGGCGCGCCAGAGTCGGACCTGAGCCGGCCGGAGACGAGCTTGACCATCCACGACGAGGCGACCGACGCGGTGGAGGAGAGCGAGTCGTCGGGGCGGTCCGTCGGGGAAGGGCGGTTTGGTCCGGCCCGGGAGCCGGGCGACAGCCCCGGGCGTGGTCACCGCGACACCGTGCGGAACACCTTCCGGTACGGCACGTCGGGCTCGCACGAACAAACCGACGCGGTCACCTTCGTCATCGAGATCGGCTACTCGGCTCGAATGCCGGAGGCGTTGCAGACCATCGGCGCGGGGGCCCGATCCGTGCTCGTGGGTGTGGCGGGTTGGTTCGGGGCGGACCAGACGA
This sequence comes from Micromonospora sp. NPDC050417, assembly GCF_044458865.1. NCBI lineage: Bacteria > Bacillati > Actinomycetota > Actinomycetes > Micromonosporales > Micromonosporaceae > Micromonospora > Micromonospora sp. NPDC050417. The sequence goes on along the minus strand of NZ_JBITIH010000039.1, from coordinate 16,732 downwards.
TGCGTACCTTCCTCGACCAGCGCCAGCCCTTCGCCTGGCAGGAGGTCCACGAGATCGCGGGCGGGTCGGTACGTCGGTTGCTGCCGGCGCACCTGACCAGGCCGGTGGGGGACACGAGCGAGCGGTGGCAGTCCCTGCTGCGCGTACCGAGGTCCGACTCGTGGCCGGTGGACGCGCCACCGCCAGTCGCCGCGCCGGAGTGGGGCGCTCCGCAGGACGGGCCGAATCTCAACATGCTGGTCTCCGACGACCGGACCTTTGTCCCGATGGGTCTGCCGGCGGCCCGCAATCTCGGGGCCGTCCTGATCAACGAGCTCAACACGCAGGCGTCGCGACCCGAGGGGACGAGCCAGGCCGCGGACCCTGCGGCCGATGTGCCGCAGCTACTCCAGGGCAGCGATCCGACCTCCCGACTGGCCCGGCTCCTGCACCAGTACCTGATCTCGGACACCGGTTTTGCACTCGGGGACGTCCTGGTCGACCCCGCGCAATTCACCGGTGAGCGAAACCTGCGTCCCCGCCTGGCGCAACTGCTCGCCCACCGGTACGAACTGCCCGGCACCGGAGTGCGGCTCGGTGTGGTCCTCACCGAGGTGTCGCAACTGCTCGATGAGGACGGTGGGCCGCTGCGGGCGGAGCTGGACGGACGCGGTTACGGCCAGCGGACGACCACGCCCATCAGCTCGGGCGACCGCCCGGCTGGCTGGTCGGGCACGCCCGACCCCGAGCGGAACCTGGGCCGAGGGCTGGACGACATCGTCCAGCGTGACCCGGGGCAGCAGGCGGGGTACACGTACTACCGGTACGGAATGACCGTGGTGGCATACCTGCCGAACGGGCAGGTGATGCACGTTGCCTATCCGGAGGGCCTGTACGGCATGAGCCGCCGACCCTCCACCGGGTTGCTCCCGGCCGACGATCCCCGGTGGGACCGTTTCGCGGTGCCGGCGCAGACCGGTCCGGTGCATGACGGGCGGGTCGGCGAGCATGCCGAGGAGGCGTTGTCGCCGGCTCCTGATGAGGCGCGGGCGGTGGCGCTGTATCCGTGGTTGAGGTCGTTGAACTCGGATGGGTCCGCCACGAACTGCGTGCTAATCGCGATCTCCGCGGACATGAATCTGGATCCGGATGACACGTTCGTGGCGGAGGAGGTTCCGTCCACCGGGCCTTTGCCGGAGGCGTATCTGGTGGCGCGTCAGCGTCAGCAGTTGAACCTGCCCGGGGAGGAGGCGCGGGTCTATGCGAGCGATTGGGAGCCTGTTCGGGCGTTGATGGCGGCGGCTCCGGCGGGGTCGCGGGGGTTTGTGCTGGTCCGGGCACGGGACGCGGGCCTCGGGGTGGGTGCCTCGCACGCGTTCAACGTGGTCGTGCGTGACGGCGGTGAGGTGCATTTCCTCGATGGTCAGCGGGCCGGATGGGCGCTGGAGCCGGACGCGTCAGGGGAGGTTTACTTCCTTCCGATGAGCGATGAGATCGGCGCGCCGGAGGGTTCGCGCGCCGTCGACCCGGCGACACTGACCGGTGTGGCCGAGGGCGTTGCCGAGGCCGAGTTGCGGGGTCAGTCGAATCAGCCGGGGGCTCGGTGGCCGGTGCCGCCGACCCGGCAGATTGCCCCCGGGGTACGCCTGGTGCCTCCGCCGCCGGAGAGCGGAGTGTCCGAGACCACGCTCGAGAACGCGGTCCGGGGAATCAGCGGGCGGCCGAACGTGCTGGTGCTCGGGGCGGTGCCGTTGCGGTTCAACCCGCAGGACGTGTCGCCGTCCCTGGCGTCTGCCCACACCAATAGTGGGCGGGTGGAGGTGGCCGCCATCTTCGACCACCTCGGCAGGAACGGGATGGCCAACCGGGTGCTGGTGCTCAGCCTGCACGGTGCCGGCGACCTTCAGTCGGTTTCGCTCGGCAGTGCGATCCAGGACGTGATCGACGAACGGCGTCAGACGGGTGAGCCGGTTCCCGCCGCGCTGGTCGTCTCAGTGCCGCCCGAACCGTCGATGTGGGATTTCTTCCTGACGCCGAGTCTGCGGTGGTCGGTGCCCATGCCGCTCTCGGGCACCAGCTCGATCTTCAACAACCTCGACGAAGCGTTGGTGGCGGTGCGGCACAACCTCCGGCCGCCCGTCGACCTTCACCGTGAGGTACGCCGCCGGCTGCGGGGTGAGGAGAGCCCGTACGGCTACACCGATGCCACCCTGGCCGACCGGGTCGCCTACGGCATCCTCGACCTGCCGGAATACTCGGAGCACTCCCCGTCGGCGCGGCCACCCGGTCGCCACGGGTCGACGATCCGGGTGCCGGTTGGCCGGGCGAGGAACGCCGCCGAGCGGATCGTCGTCATCCGGAACTGGCTACGCATGGCCGTGTTGCGGGAGGTTCCGGCGGAGGACCAGGCCACCGTCGAGGTGCAGGTGTCCGAGCTGCTGCCCGGCGGCGTGCTCCGGCTACCCCGTTCCGGCGTGGAGCCGGAGCAGGATGTCCTGGTCATGCCACCCCTCGTCCGGGACATCCCGCAAGAGGTGAACGGCAGGCAGGAGCCGAGTTGGTGGGCCATGAATATCTGGGTCACCAGCTACGCCGGGGATCGGCTCGTGGCCGTGGAACTGCCGGACGAACTGCGGACGACACTGATCGACAGCATTCCGCCAGACTCGGTCGACCGGGTACTGGTCGAACTGGGCCGCCTGAATCTCGGGCGGGTGGGTCGGCACGCGCCCGGCGCGGTCCTGCGGTCGCCGTTCGGCAACCGATGGTTGACCGCCGAGCAGTACGCGGACGAGTTGTTGCCCCCGCGCGGGCCCGGACAGGGGCGGCCAATCGTGGTGGTGCCAGACCTGCCGGGTCACGCCCCCTGGGGCGGGACGTCCTTCCACCGCGAGTTGCAGCAGTACGCCGTTGTGGTGACACAGGGACACGAGCCTCGGAGGGTCGAGGCGCGGGAGGTTGATTCCTACTGGCAGGCGGAGCAGAACGGCGAGCCGTTCTGGTCGACGAGGCGGGGACCCGGACCGTCCAGACTCAGACGGCTGCGCCTGGTAGACCTGCTCACCGAGGTGCTAGAACGCAGCCGGCCCGGCGGCACGGCCGTCACCGGTGCCCAGGCGGTTGTCGCGCTCGCCGACCAGGACCGCGGGGCGCCGTCGGCGAGGGTGATCGCCGCAGCACGCCGTGCCTTCGACGAGGCGGTACCACCGCCGACCGACGAGCTGCGCTGGTTGCCGCTGCCCAGGTCGGTACCGGCCACGGGGGACGGGCTGCGCGGCTGGTTCGGCGGCTGGAAACTGGCCGTGTTGACGCCGGACGCCCACGGTGGTCAGCAGCTGATCGGTGTGCCGGGCCAGTACGTGCGGGATATCGTGTCGGACGTGGACGGCCGGTCCATGTCGTACCCGTTGGTTGACCTGTCGGCGCTCTTCGCCGCCACGCGCGGGTTCACCCGCGACGAAGACGGACGCCTGCTGCTGCGGTTCAGAGATGGGCAGTCCCGTGGCCCCGACAGCGGGCCGCCCACCTACGCGGGGCTGTTCCCGCCGCCGTCCTACACCGAGTCGCCGGACGAAGCGGCGGAGACCGACCACGCCGATTTGGGGCGGGTCGGAAGCGTGGCACAGGCACGGCTGCGAGCCGGTCTGCAGCATTTGCCGTATCCCCATCGCGCGGTTGGCAACGCCGGCCCGGGGCCGTCGCGGTCAAGGTCGCAGCCGCGGTCGCGGGTGGTTGATTCGTCGGGCCGGCCGGTGGAGGGTGCTGTTTCCCGGTTGGCGGAGTTCGCCGCGGGTGGGTTGTCGCCGGAGGTGGTCGACCCGGCCGCGCTGACCGGCGATGCCGGCGGGGTTGCCACCGAGGCAGGGCGGTTCAGCGGTCAGGGGTCGGGGAGGGGCCGGTCGGGTCGCGCGTACCCGAGCGGTTCGGTCCCGGTGACGGTCGAGCCGGGGGAGGGCGCGTCGGGTGGTTCCGGGCGCGACGCTCGGGTGGAACAGGAGGCGCGGTTGCGCGGCCGTTTGCAGCCTTTGCCGTATCCCCATCGCACGGTCGCCAACACCGGCCCGGGGCCGTCGCGGTCAAGGTCGCAGCCGCGGTCGCGGGTGGTTGATTCGTCGGGGCCGGTGGAAGGTGGCCAGGTGCGTGACCCTCGTGAATCGGCTCGCACGGGCGCTGTATCCACCGATCCCCGCGATGAGGGCGACTGACGGGATGTCAGTTGTCCGGGGTGGTGTAGCTGGTGTACGGGCGCACCTGCTGGGAGGGCGCGGCTGGACGCAGGTCGGTTCGTGGCAGCAGTTGCCTCGTGCGGCGCGCGCTGATGGCGCGACCGCGCTGGTGCTGTTGAGTCTTGCGGGTGACCGGCCAGCGCATGCGCTGGCGCCGTGCGGCACCAGGTCTGGAACAGGCGGGGTGGCGCATGGTGCGCCGATCGTCGCCCGTGGGCACCTTTCCACGCGAGGCACCGGGTGTGGGCGGCAACGATCGCGCCTAACGGAAATTGAACCGAAGTGCGCTGCCGAACGTCGTCCGTCAACGGCGGCCTCGGTCGGGTCCGACGTCGACCGACGCGCCGAGGAAAGGACCAAGCGTTGCGATGAGCCAGGTTGCCGAGGGCCGGCAGGACCAGATCGCCGCCGTTCACCAGTTGTTGCTGCGCATGGCCGGTCGGTTGCCTGACGAGCTGATTGTCGAAGCCCGGCACTGGCTGGTCGAGGGCGAGTTCGTGGGGATCGCCCAGGCGGTGGTCTTCGCCGCGCTCGCCGCGCGGATCGCGGTGACCGAGGCCGAGGCGGCGCTGCTGTCCGACGTGCTGCGCGCCGCCGGCGAGGACGTGGAGGCGCTGGCCGACCTCGAACGCTCCGATGCCGACCCGCAACCGTTGTACGGAGTGGCGCCGGTCAGCCCCGAGGTGCTGGAGGAGCACGGCCCCGCTGTTCCGTACAGCCTCGACCTGACCGTCCCGTACGACGGACCGGGTGGGCCGGACGAGATCGACGCCGCGGCCGTCGCGGCGATGGCGGCCCTCGCCGCCAGGGCTCCGGTTCGCGCGCTCTGGCGCGTCTGGCGGTTCCCTGCGATGGGCACCGAGTGGCCACCGTCCCGCCGGGTGTATCTGCTTCAGGCCGACGACGAGGTGTCCCTGCCCGGGCTGGCGGCCGGGCTCCAAAACGCGCTCGCTGCCGCCGGGGAGACCCACCCGCAGGTGGAAGCCTTCCTTGACCCGGACGCACTCCCGGCCTATCAGCGGACCTCGCTCGGCTTCTCCGCGCTGCTCTGGACAGCCACGCCGGCGGTGGTACCCCTGGTCGCGCAGGTGTTCGACACCTTCGATCCCGGCTCCGAGCCCGGCTTCGACTCGACGCATCCCCGGCTCGACGAGGCCGAACAGGATCGGGTTGCGGACTACCTCGACCGGGGCGTACCACTGCTGATCGCGCCGGATCTCGCGCCGGACGTACTCGATCCGGAGCGGCCCGAGGTGGTGCCGGCGGTGATCCGGACCGATGGGCGGTGGATCTGGATTGACGCGGCCAGTTACTACCTGCGTGGCTACGGTCTGGCGCCGGACCCCGACTTGCTTGACGAGATCCGGGCCAACGACTATCTGCCACCCGAGGTCGACGCGGTGGCGCTGCACCGGGCGTTGTCGGTGCTCTACGCCACGGCTACCGGTGACGCCGCCGGCTACCGGTGACGCTGCCGGCTACCGGCTACCGGCGACCGCCTGACGCCGCCGACCCTGCCGGAAGGGTCGGCGTAACCACGCTGATTACGCGTACGCGTGGGCACAGGAGTCGCGTCGGAGTGATCCCTCTTTGTGACCGCTGCAGACCAGCGGGTCGGCGCGACTGGCCGCCACCGCGACGCTCACAGGGCTGCCGCTGTCGAGGTCGAAGACGAGGTTCAGCGACTGCGACTGGTCAACGAACGGGGGCTCACGATGACGTGGCATGGCCGTCGAGTTTCGGAGTTACTGCTGGACAGCGGCGGAGATGGGAGCGCCGTTCGGGGCGCGTGTGAGCGGCGGACCGCAGCCACGCCGGATGTGCCGGTCCGAGGTGGCGCTGACGCGAGCAGGCACGACAAATTCATGGAAGTCAACGATCTGACCGGCATCCGACACGCAAACACACTTTCTGTCAATGTGACAAGAAGGCTGTTAACCTGCGAGTATGGCCAAGGATCGATGGATTACGTCAGGCGTACTGCTCACCGTCGACTTGGTGATCCTCACGCTGCGCGACTCACGCCTGCAGGTGCTTCTCGTCGAACGTGGCTCTGAGCCTTTCCTTGGCGCCATGGCGCTGCCCGGCGGCTTCCTGCGCGACCGGGAAGAGGACATCGTGGCGGCAGCCCGTCGCGAGTTGGCGGAGGAGGCCGGCCTTGATGCCGACACCCTGCACCTGGAGCAGTTGGGTGTGTACGGCACTCCAGGGCGGGATCCCCGGGGCCGGGTGGTGTCGGTGGCCCATCTGGCGATCGCGCCCCGGTTGCCGGAGCCGACCGCCGGGACGGACGCGGCGGACGCCTGCTGGCAGCCGGTGGAACTGGTGCTCTCCTCGCGTCTCGCCCTCGCCTTCGACCACCGGCACATCGTGGTGGACGGGGTCGAGCGAGCCCGGGCAAAGCTCGAAACCTCCGCACTCGCCACGGCATTCTGCGGACCCACCTTCACCCTCGCCGAGCTGCAACAGGTCTACGAATCGGTGTGGGGAGTCCAGCTCGATCCAAGAAATTTCTACCGGAAAGTCCAGGGAACAGAGGGCTTCGTGGTGGCGGATGGACCAGTACGCAAGGCAACGACCGGGCGACCAGCCCGGGTCTTTCGGGCCGGTCCGCGCAACGTGTTGTACCCGCCGATGATCCGGCCCGCTGAGTCTGTGGACGAGAGAGGAACAGGCTGATGAACGGTGATCTGGTGGTAATCCTCACGGCGCTCAACCTGGAATACCAGGCGGTCCGGGAGAAACTGACCGACCTACGACTGCACCAGCACCCGGCCGGCACCCGGTTCGAGGTAGGACGCCTCCCCGAAGGGAACTGCCGGGTGGCGTTGGCACTCGTCGGCAAGGGGAATCACCCCGCGGCCGTGCTGGCCGAGCGGGCCATCGCCGAGTTTGATCCGGCCGCCCTGCTGTTCGTGGGCGTGGCCGGTGCGTTGCGACCGAGCATTGCACTCGGCGATGTTGTGGTGGCTACCCACATCTACGCGTACCACGGTGGTACCAGCGAGGACGACGGGCTGAAAGCTCGCCCCCGGGTCTGGGAGATCTCGCACGCTACGGACCAGGTCGCCCGGCACATAGAGCGGGTGGGCGACTGGAAGCGGCACCTCGGGCACGGTGACTCGGTCCCGACAGTTCGGTTCGGACCGATTGCCGCTGGCGAGGTCGTCCAGAATTCAAGGGTTTCCGATCATGCCCGGTGGGTGCGGCAGCACTACAACGACGCTCTGGCGATCGAGATGGAAGCCGCTGGCGTGGCGCAGGCCGCGCACCTGAACGGGTCGCTGCCGGTGATCGTGGTGCGAGGCATCAGCGACAGGGCTGACGGCACCAAGGCGGTCACGGATGGAGAGAACTGGCAGCCGAGGGCGGTGGCCAACGCGGCGGCATTCGCTACCGCCCTCGCCCAGTCGCTGATTGTGGAAGGGCAGGGCGGTCGACCGGCCGCAGGCCGCCAGACGGTGAGGGGTACGGCGATGAGTGGGACCTTCAGCAACAGTGCCACCGGCAATGCCCGGGTCGGCGTACAGGCCGGGCAGGTCAACGGCAACATCCTGGTCGCGTCCGAGCCCGAGGCTCCGGCGAGCCTCAATGAGCAGGTCGCCAGGTTCCGCGAACAGCTCCGGCAGATGCGGATGACCGGGCGGTTGGATGAGGCAACGTACATGGCTGCGGAAGCGGAGCTTCAGGTCGTCACCGAATCCCTGGCCGCCGGCACCGCGCAGAGCAAGAGCGCGCTGATGGTGGCGCTCAAGCGACTGCGTGGCCTGACCGGAGATGTGATGGAACTGGCGGCCAAACTGGCGGCCATCATTGCCTTGGCCGGGAGCACATCATGACCGCTCCACACCCGACCTCGGCCAACATCGCTCGTGATTCGGCGAGCGTCGGCGTTCAAGCGGGCGTCGTACACGGCGACCTCATCTATCAGGTTGCGCCGGACGCCTCGCCGGCGGAGAGGTACCGCAAGGGCGTCCTCCATCTCGACGGCGGCATGCCGGCGAAGGCCCGGAAGCTCATTCACGAGGCCATCATCGAAGGCCACGTGAGCAGTGAAGTTCACTTCCATTGGCTACTGGCCATTCTGAGCGGCCGGAGGCTGCGCCAGTTGTCCGAGGCGGACCTCGCCATGCTGGGTTCAGCCCGACAACTGAACCCCGCCCAGGTCAATGACAGGTGGGCCGAAGGGCTGAGGATGATCGGCCGGCTGCTCGACTCTCTGGGCACGCCGGATTCGGATCTCGACACGGTGATGAAGGAGTTCGACGAACTCGGCCCGGTCCAACGAGACAAGATCACAAGGCATCTTGAGCTCTTCCTGAGCGGACCGATCGAGGATCGGGTCTGGGACCGCGCGCACGACCAGGCCAGGCAGGATCGGGTGAGCAACGACCGCAGGGACCGGGCCTGGATGTTCTTCGAACCGGAACCCGCCGCGCCCCGGGTGCGACAGCCCACACCGCCCATGATCACAATGGTGCACCAGATTCGGGCCGTGGCGGCCACCACCGTACTCGCCGTGGCAGTCGGCTACCTCGGCTGGCTGATCCTTCACGGGGGCACCGCGTCCGCCATCTTTACCTACCTGCTGAGCATCACCGGCGGACTGGTCTGCGCGATCACCGGGCTCGAGTGGAGGTCCCGCACGGCACGAATACGCGCCAAGGACCGGGAGTACTGGGTGCCGCGACAGCCAGCGTCCCAAGCGCCCGGAGACGGCTTCGCTAACGCGGTGGACCGAAAGTTCGCCTACTACTTCGCCAAGTACACGCCGCGGGGTGTGGACCAGCAGCTATGGCTGTCCGAAACCGCCGGGATTCGGCGGAGCCTCCGGGACGAGATTGTCGACGGATACCGGGAGAGTCGAATCCCCGCCCCGAGAATCCACTGGTTGATCCGGTATCGAGTCAGCGATGTGGCAGTGCGGTGGCGGAACGGAACACTAGTCAACTACCGCAGCCAGTTCCGGGTGTCGGTGGCGACGAAGGTGAGTTTCCTCGTCGGCTCCGTGGCGCTTGTGCTGGCCGGCGTCTCGACAATCGGGAGCGCGGTGCAGGCCCGGCCGCTCGGCGGCCTGGTCGCCACGATCCTCGCCCTGGCGAGCGCCCGGATCGCCACAACCGCTTGGTTGCACCTCGTGCTTGAGCACAGGCGTTTCGCGGCCGAGCAGGCCGAGAGTCAACAGCGGCTGGCGGAGAGCTGGGATGCACTACGTCGGTGGCAGAAGAAGCTGGCTCGCAAGCCCGAAGACACCGAGATGGCGGCCTGGTTGGACTTCGACCGCCGAGCCCTCGTCGATGAGGCGATGCGGCACTACAAACTGGCCCCGAGCGAGGTGATCGCCCACGCATGCCTTGAGGCGCCCGCCGCATCGAGCAAGAAGGCGCGAGTCAAGAAGGGGCCCTGGCGATGGTCGAAATACCGACTGCTCGTATTCCTGCTCACCACCGACGGGGTACGCCAGGTAACCGCCGATCTCGACTTCGAGGCGGTGAGCTTCCATAACCGGCAGCGGGCCAACTACCGCTTCGACGCGATCGCCTCGGTTCGGGTGAGTGAGGCGGACAACGACCAGCAGACCTTCGAACTAACGTTGGTCAACGGCCCGCCGATCAGCGTACCGGTGAACGAGCCTCGCACGGAGCAACTGGAGCAGGGTGAAAGTTCACGTGATCTGTCCGAGGCCACGCTGGATGCCAGCGGTCTCCGGAACACCCTGCACGTGCTGGAGGGTATCGCCGCCGAGGGCAAGGAGTGGATCAGACACGAGGACCAGCGGGGCGGCCACCGGATGGACGTGCTCACCTCCGCCGTACGCAACCTTCTGCGCTGATCCTTGGCCGCACGGTCGGCGCTCCCGCTGAAACAGCATTCTGCGAAGAGTCGGTCCAGCCTTGAGCTACCAGAGCGCTGGTGGAGACCCTCAGCGGGAGCGCCGAACCGACGAGAGCTGGTGGACGGGCTGCCAGGCTCGGGAGACGTAGACGGTCATTCACCTGTCACCGCGAGGGTACGCCCGGACGGAAGAATCCGGCGCTCCGCCTGGTATTGGCGACCACGGTTGGCGCGACGTGCTCTCCGGAAGCAGACACGTCACGAGTCAGGGTTCGATAACAGCCTCATGGGCGGATAGGTGTCCGGCTTCGTCGGGCGGAGCCCCGGACGGGGACGTCGAGGCTCGCCGCGCCGAGGCGTTGTTGCGGGACCGGCAGACGCAGGTGCGACGGATGGTTTCCCTCCGTACGACCTACGCCGGGGACGTGAGCAGACGGACCATGTTCGGTGCCGTCGACGGTGCCGCGCTGACCGCCGAGGTCTCGTTCAACGAGGGAACCACCTGGAAGAAGGTCAACGTCTCCGGCAAGGGCCCGGACTCATGGGGCCGGGCTCTTGGTTCCCTGGGGAGGTGCTGGATGCCGGCCAGGTTTCCGGCGCGTCACCCCATTGACATCGCCGCCCGGGTGCGATGACATTCACTTACTTCTATAAGTAAAGTTTTCTATTTAGTGGAGGTGACATGCTCACGCACCGTACAGGCAGGAAGATCCTCGGGACGCTCACCGCAGGGCTGCTCGTCACGGCCGTGATCTACGCCGGCCCGGCGGCTGCCGCACCCGTCCGCTACGAAGCCGAGAACGCGACCATCGGGCAGGGGGTGGTGGAGTCCAACCATCCCAACTTCTCCGGCACCGGCTTTGTGAACACCGATGCGGTCGCCGGCAGCTATGTCCAGTGGACCGTGAACTCCACCAGCGCCGGCACGGCCACGTTCGGCATCCGCTTCGCGAACGGACAAACCGGCGGGCGCCCCGCGGATGTCGCCGTCAACGGAACCGTTGTCGCGCCCGGGCTCGTCTTCGAGAGCACCGGCGCCTGGGGTACCTGGGTCACCAAGAACGTGACGGCGCCGATCAGCGTCGGCAGCAACACGATCCGGATCACCGGCACCACGGCTGCGGGCGGCCCCAACCTTGACTACCTCGAATTCGAGTCCCCGCAGATCTTCACCGATTACCAGGCCGAGAACGCGACCATCTCCCGCGGCCTGGTGGAGTCGAACTGGGCCGGCTACACCGGCACCGGCTTCGTCAACGGCGACAACGTCGTGGGTTCCTACGTTCAGTTCACCGTGAACGTCGGCGCGACCGGCGTCTACCCGGTCACCTTCCGCCACGCCCACGGCTCGGGCGTCAACCGTCCGATGGACATCTCCGTCAACGGCGCCGTGGCCGCCCCGGCACTCGCCTTTCCGTCGACCCCCACCTGGGACACCTGGGCCGACGTCAGCCTGACGCTCAGCCTCACTGCGGGAACCAACACCATCCGGGCGACGGCAACAACGGCCAACGGCGGACCGAACCTCGACCGGCTGCGGGTCACCCAGCCGAGCGACGCCGAGCCACCCACCCCGCCAGGTAACCTTCGTGTCGTCGGTCAGGTGCGGCCCTACGGCGTGGATCTCGCCTGGAACGCGTCAACCGACAACGTCGGGGTCGCTCAGTACAAGGTGTACAACGGTGGCAATGTCATCAAGACCGCCGGTGGCAACATCACCGCGGTCACGGTGGACCTACAACCCAACACCAGCTACGTGCTGAGCGTGCTCGCCTACGACACCAGTGGTAACCCGTCGCAGGGCAGCAACAACCTCAGTCTCACCACGCCACCCAGTGACGACATCCAGGCCCCGACCACACCGGCCAATCTGCGTACCAGCAATGTCAGCGGTACGAGCGTGAGCCTGGCCTGGAACGCCAGCACCGACAACATCGGCGTGACCGGTTACCACGTGTACCGGGACGGCGTCAGGTTCGCCACCGTGCCGGACTTGACCGCCACCGCCGATGCCCTGACTCCGAACACCACCTACGTCTTCAGCGTTGAGGCGTTTGACGCCAACAGCAACGTGTCGCCACGCAGCGCGGGCCTCTCCGTGCGGACCACCGCCTCGGCAACCGGTGGCGATCCGATCTTCGACCGGAACGTCAACACCCAGATGGATCTGCCATGGGGGATAACGTTCCTCCCCGACAACACCGCCCTGGTGGCCGAGCGGGATCGGTTCGAGATTGTTCAGGTGACTCTGAGCGGGCAGAAGACCGTGGTCGGGAGGATCACTGAGGCGGTCACCACCAGCGGCGAGGGCGGCCTGATGGGGTTGGCGGCGTCGCCGAACTTCGCAACCGACCGCTACGTGTACGCCATGCACACCGCGGCGAGCGACAACCGCGTCGTCCGGTTCAAGTTCGAGAACGGCACGATCGGCCCTCGTGAGGCACTGGTCACCGGCATCGCCAAGAACACCTTCCACAACGGTGGCCGGATCAAGTTCGGCCCGGACGGGTTCCTCTACATCGCCACGGGCGACGGACAGGACGCCAACCGAGCACAGAACCTGAGCTCGCTCAACGGGAAGATCCTTCGTGTGACGTCGACCGGCGCCCCGGCCCCGGGCAACCCCTTCGGGACGCGGGTCTACAGCTACGGCCACCGTAATCCGCAGGGGCTGGCGTGGGACTCGCAGGGTCGCCTCTGGTCATCGGAGTTCGGCAACAACGTCTGGGACGAGCTCAACCTCATCGAGTCGGGCAGGAACTACGGCTGGCCGACCTGCGAGGGCTCTTGCAGTGTTTCCGGCATGACCAACCCGGTCCGCCAGTGGGACACCGCGTCGGCGTCGCCCAGTGGCCTTGAGATCGTGAATGACTGGATCTACATGGCGGCCGTGCGTGGCGGGCGCCTGTGGGTCATGAAGATCACGGGTAACACCACCGACACGCCGCGCGCCTTTTTCAATGGCACCTGGGGGCGTCTGCGTACCGTGGTGAAATCCCCCGACGGGGGGCTCTGGCTCACGTCCACGAACAACGACAGGTCCGGTGGTACGCCGAACGTTCTGGACAACAGCATCGTCCGGCTCCGGTTCGCCGCTCCGCCGTTCACGCTGACCAGCACCGCGTTCGCGAACAACGGCACAATCCCGATCAGGTACACCTGTCAACAGGACGGGGCATCAGGCAACGACATCTCCCTACCGCTGGCCTGGGGTCCTGGCACGCTCGCGCCACAGAGTTACGCGCTCGTGGTCGTCGACACGGCCAACTCCTTCAAACACTGGGTGATGTGGGACATCCCGGCCTCCACGACGTTCCTGCCGGAGGGGCTCGGTCTGGGGTTCAACGTGCCCAACCAGTCGCCGGCCAAGCAGAAGGGCGCGGGCAGCGGCAACCAGACGCTGCAGTACTTCGGTCCCTGCCCCGGCGGCGCGAATCATCTCTACGAGTTCCGGCTGTACGCACTGGACGTGGCGACGCTGTCCGGAGTAGGCAGCGGCTCAACGGTTGCCCAGGTCGAAACCGAGATCCTGGCGCATGACCTGGCCACGACGACGCTTGCGGGCAACTCCGCGGCGCAGGCGTAACGGTCCCTGTTCGCCTCGACTGGGGAGTGTGCCCCGGACCGAGGGCCGCAGCGTGCGGCCGGGGCACCGGGTACGACTGAGAGGTCGCGACAGAAGGCGGACCGCCGCCGATCCGGTAGGATCGGCGGCGGTCGGCGGGGTACCGGCCCGCCGGCCGTGGTCAGGCGACGGTCGCCCGCCCAGGCCGCGATCGAGCGGTTGGTCCGAGTCGCCGGTGGGGCAGCCGGTGATGTGATACCAGCACGTATGACTCGGACCTGACCGACGCCGAGTGGGATCTCGTCGAGCTGTGGGGCTTCGGCTCTGGAATGATCTGCTGGCGCAGGCTGGGCGCCCACGGTTCCCGGTCATGCTCGCCGACAAGGGATACGACAGCGCCGGGTTCCGAGCCACCTGTCGCCACCGGTAAACCGCGCCGATGCGATTTCTGACCCTTGACGATTGATACCGTCAGTGTGGCGGTGGGGGAGCCCGCTCGGCGGATTAGCGCTGTCGTCATTGGTGTACTCCGGGTCGTCGCACCGAATGTGTGCCGTATCGCACCTGTCGTGCGATCGGTGGAACTTCCACCAAGCAAAATGTCAAGCCTGGCTTCGCATGCGAGCTGCGGCTCGTACCGTGTTGGTCGCCCGTAGGGCCCGTTTTGCCTAAGGATCTCGACGTCTCCTGGCGACGAAGCCCATGCCGGCGCTGTCCTGCATGTCGCGGTTCTCGTCCCGCTGTCATTTGTGGCAAGGCCGTGACCAGCGGAAACGATAGGCATGCAACTTTTCGTGTGGCGCAACTACTCAGGTGTAACGCCATTTGAGAGAACAGTCATATTGCCACCTACTGAGCAAGATTCGCGTAACGACGGCCGGTGGCAGTATCTCGGCGCGCATTCTCGCGTTGAAATGACCGAGCGAAAGGGAACAGCCTCGGAAACCCTCTCGGGTCGTATATGCCCGAGAAGAAAAACGGGGGCGATGTCCCCCACGAGGAAGAAAACCCTTCCGACCAGCCGCCGAAGCCACCGGCGTACTGGCGGAGGGGGGTCATTAAGGCGACGGCCATCGCGTGCGACTTGGCGGCAGAGATCCTGCAGTCAGGTGGTCGCGATGGCCTCGCCGTGATGGCCAAGGCCACCGCTCACCTGCTACGCCTGGTCGATCTCTGGCTTGGGGAGGACGACCGGAGGTAGCCGCACTGGTACGGGGTCGGCAGCCAGCCGGCCCCGTACCCATCCTCGTTCTCAACGAGATGACTGTCCAGATGTAACGCAGGCATCACGGCAGGTGCGCCATCGTGCGAACGACTCAAAGTCGGCATCGCCACCTGATGGAATGCGCAGGTCACATGGCGTTTGGGAACTTCCTGTACGGAAGCTCGCGTGGTGATTGTTCACGGCCAAGCCGGCAGGTTCCGGAGGTCAGCTTCCGAGTAGTTCGATGAGCGTGTGGTCGGCCTGGGCCAGGGTCGGCGGGCTAGACATCGGACTTGTCATGATTCGCCGGCAGTGGTCGAGTTCGACGTAGATTTCGCCGCCGGTGTTGTTGGCTGCCCGCAGTACGGCGAATCGGTCTGCCGGGCTTGAGCACTCCTGCGCCGGGGGCATCGAGGTCACCGTCCGCACGATGACCTCGCGTCGCTGTTCCGGGAGGAGTAGGCCGTAGTCGAAGGTTCCGCCGACATCGGGTGTTCCCTGACGATCGGCCGGTACCCGGAACACACACAGACGCATCTGCGACGTGGGCTCGAAAGGAAGTGATACCTGGCCCGGAAGCGCGCGGGGCGCCGGGCCACTGGTCTCGATGGCCACCATGTCCTTCCACTCCTGGGTACAGCCGGAGATGGCGGCCCCGGACGACAAGGTCTCGCGTATGACCTTCTCCTTGACGGTGGTCAGCCGCAGGGCGCGTACGGCCTCCTCCACCTCAACGCGTGCCTTCCCACAGCCGGTCGTGGGGAGCCCCGGTCGGATCCAGCGGCCGTCGTTGTCGAGCAGTAGCAGGTTCGGCACCCAGGGCATGTCCGCGGTGCAGGCGTCGGGGATGTTCGTTTCGTCGGGCAGCCGCAGTGCGGCGAGCAGTGCGGTCAGGTCGGTGGCCCGGCCCTCGGTCAGGACCAGGTCCTCCCCGTGGTCGGCGCGTCGTTTCGGTTCGAGTTGGCAGTGGACCGCGACGGTGGCCGCGAAACCGGGGTCGAGGCGCGGCAGGATGAGGGCGTCCGACGGTGGTCCGCCGATCTCCATGGGTGCGTCGGTCTCGCAGGAGGTCCAGGCCGATTGAACCGCTGGAGTGCCGGTCACCGTCGCGAAGGGTCGCCCCTGCATGTTGTCAGCGGATGGCTCGGACATCCTGCCCGTGTCCTCGCAGGCGGCCATGACGGCCAGGGCGGCCAGCATGGTGAGCCCTTTGACGACCGCGCGCATGTCACTCCTTCACCAGCACACGCCACAACTGGTCTGAGCTCGACGACGTTGGTTGCGATCCGTATCCCACCAGTCGTCACGCTTCCAGCCATCGGCCCATCGCCGGTGGCGATGGCGGAGACCAACGAACCTGTTGCCCATGGTTCAACGAGCACCGGGGCTCCAGGTGGCGTCCGCGGCGACCTGGCCAGCCGCCGTTCGCCCTCGGCTGTGGCGGGGGTGCGGTCTCTTCCTTGGCCCTACCACTCGCCGGAACCCGAATCGACGTCACGCCCGCCGTAAGGCGGTGACCTGCTCCTGCTCGATGAGGTGGCGTGCGAGCGCTTGAATGCCGACCGCGTGCGCGGCCTTGATCAGCACGACGTCACCAGGCCGGGGTCCGGCGCGGAGTGCGTCGGCCCGTCGCAGCGGCAACAGCATCCACATCGGACGCGCCTGACCATCCAAGATCTATAGCACTCGGCTCGGTGTGGTTCGCTAGGTAACGGGTGTACGTCCGATACCGGCGCGAGGACAACAACGTGGAGATCCGGCCGGGTGGTCGAAGGCCACTGCCGCTACGACACTGGCGGGGAGGAGCAGAGTCGGGGGGGGGGGGCCCCCCCCCCCCGCCCCCCCCCCCCCCCCCCGCCCGGGCCGCCCCCCCCCCCCCCCCCCAACACGCGGGGGAAAAACAAGAAGGGGGGGGGGGGGGGA
>NZ_JBITIH010000038.1:0-41200 GCF_044458865.1 Micromonospora sp. NPDC050417 | reverse complement strand
TTCATCAACACCAAATTCATCGTAAACCGATTTTGCTTTATCCTTTTCAACCGGTACAACTAAACGCATACGACTATCAATTGTCATACCCAATTTGCCACATATGCTTATAATTTCTCTTGTAGTATCCATGAATGTGACATATGGTCCTGTTTTACGATGGTTATCTGGTTGATACGTACCAACTTGTTGCATTTCTTGGTATGCTTCGTCACTAATGTCGACTAACTGGCAATATTTCTTGATTAAACCATAATCTAGTTCTGCAATTGGTAATTGTTGTAAAAGAGGAACAACACGCACCCATTCTTTAGCCGCACCTTCGGTTAAATCTTCAGGTAATTTTTTTGCATCAATCTGATCAAACTCATAAAGCCCATTTTCAACGTTTTCTGCTTCTTGTAATTCTTCTTTGGTACGGTGCCCTTGTTTTTGTAGGTTCAATTTACGTGGTCTAGCCATCTGACCACCTCCTTTTGTAAAATTACAACATTAAGTTTTGGGAATTTGGTCGGAAATGAGGCCGGCTCGTTTAACTCGAAACTTAGAGCCACAGGGGGTTTAGAACGCCCCGTTAATTTTATAAGAACATATATTATAAAAATTATTTTTTGTGAATTTTATTGTGACACCCGATACAGACTACCTCTAAATTATCCATATCCAGTCTTTTACCCCAGTCCTCTTTTAGTTCTACCTTATGGTGAACAATCAAATCTTTATCATTCACTATGCCCTTATTCAAACAGTGTTGACACAAGTAATTATCACGTAATAATACTTGTTTACGTAACTTACGCCACTGAGAACTGTTGTAGAACGATGTATACTCTTTGTTGCGCTTATTATGCCTAACCTCTTGGTTATACCTTTGTACATTGGCTTTCCTATAGTCTTGTAGCTCGCTTTGACTATAAGTTCTGTTTCCTAATCTAACTTTTGGTTCTTTAAACAAATTTTCTTTTCAACTTCTTTCAAAGAATTTTACTTCAATTACAAATATAAAAAATAAAAGACAAAACGAAATAAGATTTATAATCTCAAATCATTCTGTCTTTTACATAAAAAATATTTTATTATTAGAATGTAAACAAATTAAGAAAACTTTTTATTCATTAATACAAACAACAAACTTCATTTCGTAATAATCTTTTTGTTTCATTCAATCTTTTAAACTAAAGAAACTTTTTAGCTTCATTGAATGTTTGTTACACATAAGAATTTACTTAAATTGATATGATAACCTTCAAAAGATATATTGAAGGTTATATACAACACATGCACTTAAGCACTGCTTTATTAACATAAGCCCTTAAATATAGGTGCTAAGAAACACAAGGTCTTTATAATTGAGGGGTAAATAACCATGTGTTTATATTAGGTACGATACAAGAATACCCTATTGACAACCCGCAATTCACTATACGCCCAATTGCGACTAATCGAAGTATATCCATCCAATCCTTTTTGCTACATCTCTCATTATTTGATTACGCATTCTAATAGCCGAATGTTGACTAATCACCTTGCCATCTTCTCTACATTTAGTTAACTCGTGAGCGATATCTTCCCACTCATATATTAATAAGTCCTTTTCCCAATATCTGTATTCAATAATAGCTTTCTGTTCAGGTGTCGCATTTCTATACACATCTTCAACCGCTGTGATAGTTGCCTGTAAGTTACGATATTTATCATCTTTATGTAGCTCAATTATTTCATTTTCTACAGGCCTGCTTGGAAGATTAGATTTACCCCCACCAGTATTTGTATCTTGAGGCTGATATAATAATTCGTATCGTCTGTATAATAACTGTCCTTTCATATCTTCATAATTACGAAAGAACTGTTCTAACTTTGGTATGTCTTCTTTACCTAGACTCATAAGAAACCTCCGATACTTATTTTCTATTATCTTTAAAATATTTAATCTGCTTATTCAATAATTCATTAAGTTGTTTATGCTCGCTTAGTTTAATTCTCAATCCAGTTTGAACACATAATGATATTAAGAGTGCAATAGCTAATATAATCGAAATGATAATCCACATTTAAAATTCATCGTCCTTTCGTATATAATTTTCTATATCTATTTAATCGTTCTTTTCATAAAAATCTTTAGGTACTTTGACACTATCATATGAGGTAAGCTTATAATATATTTCTCTTCCAATCCATTTACCTAGTTCATACATAGCGATAGTAAACCATATTCTCATTAATCTCTTAATCATTTTATCGACTCCTTTAAAATTACAATTTTGTAAGATTAAGAAAAACTCCTATAAATCTTAAAATTATTGCGTTATATTTGCAGTATAAATTTGGAGGTGTAGCTATGGACAAATCAGCAAATAATATTCTTTCTTCATTTTGTTATTTCAGTGTGTTTTTTGCACCATTTATCTTTCCACTCATAGTTTGGATATTGGCAAGTGGAGATACTTCAAGACATGCTGGAAAAGCTTTACTTTACCATATTTTGCCAATCATCTTTTTCATCGTGTCATTTCTAATCCTTTCTGCATATAGTTACGATCACAATAATATAACGCTGACAGTAGGTCTGATTACAGCCTTCCTTACATTTTACTATATAATTAAAAATTTATATTTAGGAATAAAATTACTTTTCGCATAAAAATAAAAAGTCTTTATAGGCTTTTTATTTTTCTTTTTTAATTATTAATTTATTGCATTTCTTACCCCACTTTTCATTACTCTTTGCGAAGTATTCTTTTAACCTCTTCTAATACGTCTTTATTCTCCTGTGCTTCCATATGCACCTCTATCACTTTCGTTTTCGAACCAATCCACCTGCTTAGGTTTAGGATATACAACGGGAGCTATAACCAATTGTGCAATTCGAGTGCCTTTTTCTACTGTGATAGGTTCATCCCCAATATTGTCAGTAATAACACCAATTTCTTTATTGTACGTGTAGTCTATAGTCCCAAAGTTAACGCGCAATTTAGTTTTTAATGTTTTACCAGATCGTGGTCTTACCTGTGCTTCATAACCAAAAGGTAAATCAATTGCTATATCAGTTTTAACCACTTTAGTTGTGTTTGCAGGTATGTGAATCGTTTCTGATACATAAAGGTCTAATCCGCTATCTGTAGGATTTGCTCTTTTAGGAATTGTCGCGTTCACAGATAATAATTTAATCTCTAAGTACTTCATTCTTATTCTCCTATTCTGATATAATTAACCTATATAAAGATAAGGTGGTCTTAGCTTTGAACATTTCAATGTTTTTGAAGTTGCGTACTTGCGTAAGAGAAGGCAGTGTTAAAATGCCATCTGACTATAAGCACTTTGAATATATGCTATCCAAAAATTGGATTGTTCCAACGATTGTCTACTATAATACTGATTTAAGTGAAAATACTCCTTTAATGACTCCAAAATATAGTGACTATGTTGAAGCAACAAGAGAAGGCGAAGAAAAGTATTATTCAGTAAAAGACTTTTGGATTAAATGGATACTAATTTTCATCTTCTCTTTTTTTGGAACATGCGCAGTTATTACTGGAATATTAATAAAATTGTTATAGTAATAGATAATCAGAATTCATCTCAAGCACTCCCTATTTGTTTTTATATCTTCTATTTTAACTTTCATTTTTACTTTTCTAGATGTCATACCAACTATGAATCCTTTGACACCCAAATTTCTCAATTCATGTTGTACCTCTGTAGGTGTTTTACCCTTAGTTTGGTACTTGTATGTCTGATTAATTGTGTCAGATAGTTCTATTGAGTTATCTGCCATTCTCTAGAGCTCCAACAAATCTATTAGCATATTCTTCCAATTTCTTTTGATTTTGAATATCATTTTCTTTTCTCCCTGTTCTAAGTGAATATCTCATCTGGGTGAATTTCATCGCACCTCTAAATTCCTCTTCAGTGAATTGTTGACGGCAAAATTCGATTAAGTCTATACCTTTCTCACTATTGTAATGTGACGGGTGGTTAACCTTATCATCTAACGTCTTTTTAGTTTCTTCATTTCCATTAGGTAATGAGTAAAAATCATAACAATCATCAATAGTCCAAGTTCTCTCGTCAATTGCTTCTACATCAGCAACCCATTTATCTATATCAAGACTTGACTGAACTAAACGATAAACATTTTTTATTTGCACTGTAATTTCAACACCGTTAACTTCTTGGATTCTGATTCTATCGCCTATAATCAAATCTTTAATACTCATGATCTAACCACCCTTTTTGGAAAAATATCGTACTTCATAAGGTGTACACACCATTCTCTTCTAGGATGTACTTGAGGCACTTCAAATAAGTGCGGTTTCTTGCGTTTCAATTCCTGTAATCTGCGTTGCTCCATTCTCTCTTTATAACTTGTGATTTCGTCCTCTTTAGGTTTCAAACTATCCCACTCACTACGTCTTACTCCAATAGATGCTTCTATTGCATCTTCAAACTTCCAACCAGAAGCCAATCTTTGTCTTAAGATATCTGAATTGATATCTGCTTCTTTCATTTTCTCTACTACATCTGGTGTAATAGAGAAGTATTTATTTTTAACTCTCATTTTTGTCGCTTCCATTTAATTCAACTCCCATCCAGTTTCATCTATATCTACTCTCACAAATTCTGCTTCTGACAAAAACTTGTCTTTATTATCGTGGTATAACTTGTTATAGAATTCTTCCTCTTCATACATATCGCTTACTCTGTTGACTTCAACAGGAACTTTTATTTTCATATCAACTTTCGCTTTAATTTCTATTGTCCCTTTGTACATTCACTCCACTTCCTCTACATTCATGATTATTTTTGGTTCTTCTGCATATTGCTTAAAGCTTTCAATGTGTGCAATTTGGTTATCATCTTTCCATAAGTGATCGTTAGCAGCGTCTAGCACTGTTTTGATTAAATTGTCTATATCTGGTTTCGTACGTTTGTATTGACCTATCGATATTAACTTTTGATTCTTTGTCCAACTCTTAGGTGGTGCGAAGTAAAAATATATTGATACTTTCAATCTACTGTTCAACATCTTTTTAGGTAATTGACTCTGTATATATGCTTTATGCTTCGTATAAGACGTTGGCATGTATGTTTGAATGAATTTACCTGCATTTCTAAAACGTGGACGAGGAGAGCCAATAGGTTCCTTATACGTATCATTGAAATTAATCTCTATTTCCATAACTCACCTCAAAATAATAATTCGTTAATTGTCATTTGTTGTTGCAGTTCTTCTTTTCTGAACAACTTGTGTTTACGTTTGAGTTTTTCTAGTTCATCTTTCGTTACCGTTCCTGAAAATGTGTTTCTAAAGTGTATCCCTGCACAGTTACCTAATTTATAAGTATCTTCTCCTAGCGGCGTTACACTACACATCTTCCAACCGTCAATTTGATACAACATGTATTGCTTTTTAAGTCCGTCGATAAGTCCCATTAGGACACCTCCGTTATTGCCTGTCTGTTGCCTTTTTCTTCCAATTTGTCATTGATTAACTTGATGAGTGCAGCTTGATTCCCACTGCACCAATCAATCATTTTTTTAGCATACACATCGGAACACTCAAGTATTTGCATAACATTCTCTTTCGTTACCATGTGTCACGCTCCCTGTAATCATCTCCTAGTACCTTTACAGTCCTAGCGTTATGTTTCATTCTTGAATTGATCCGTTGCCAATTCATATTTTGATTGAGTTCTTTATCACTAAAATTTGTAGTGAAAATATTATTCTTTCCAACTCTGTTATCTACAATGCTGAATAGTTTATTTAATGTGTGTTCAGTGTTTTCTACACCTATATCGTCGAGTACTAACAAATCTATGTTGCTTAGCAGTTGTACAAGTTCATCTGTTGTTTCTGCAGCGTTCTTGTTGTATGTCGCTTTAATACGCTCCATTAACATTGGAATGTGCATAAAAGCCACTGAATATCCTTCGTTTTTAATTGCTTTAGCTATGGCATACGCTATATGGCTTTTTCCGGTACCGTATGAGCCTTGTAAGATTAAAGACTTAGGTTTATCTACAGAAAAGGTTTTAACGTACTCTATAGCTGTTTTTTTGGCGTATATTTGTTTTTCGTTTTGGGGTTTGTAATTGTTTACTGTTGCATCTCTTAGCGAACCATTTACAGTAGATTGATTGAAGATATTATTTATATATTTTTGCTTACGTTTCTTCTCTGCTTCTTTACCAGCTTGTATCATTGAACAGTCACAACCATGTCTGAACTCATGCCCGTTACTAAACTTGTAATAGTCGTATGTGTTTCCACACTTATTACATTTAAGGTTGTGTTGCTCTTCTACGATGTTTTTACTAGGTTTGATATTTCTAGCTAAACTTTCCATTGATTGCATTTATAATCACTCCTAGTCCCAATAACTCTCGTCATACTTCATACGTTCTAACTGATCCATACCAGTTGATTTTGTCTTTTGATTTAGATAACCTTCAAATTTAGTACCGAATAACGTTTCAGGTCGAAGGTACTTATCACTGTCTGTGTTTAACCACTCATCAGTTTTGACATCAATTACCTTTTTAAAATCGTCCAATCTAAAATCTTGGTTCCATCTTGCTTCAATAAACTTTCTTGTTTTAGCTGTTTTATGCTTGAAGTTTTTACCAGTTTTCTCATTAAGGTAATCAACAATTTCTTTATAAGGTATTCGAGACACAGTCGGGTTGCCCGACAATATATTATTGTTAGTAGTCTCTGTAGTAATGTCTGTGTAGTCTCTGGTATTGGTTGTATCATTTTGATACACTCCATCGTTTCTTTTTGATACGCTCGTCGTATCATTTTGATACGATGGTCGTTTCACATCCTCTAACTTTCCATAATTAATGCTATACCATTTTGTTTTATCGAATTTAGCTTTGTTGTAGTTACCTACATGCAATAAATCTTGTTTTTCTAAACTATATACAGCACGCTTAATTGTCATCACAGACCAAAAAGGAAAGTGTTTTTGCCATTCAGAAAATGAATTGTATATCCAGCGTCTACCATCGTAGTTATGATTGCTTTTCTTTAACCAATAGTGCATTTGTTGTAATACAATTGCTTCATTAAGTCCTATCTCAGTAGCTAACTTTGGTAAAACTAATATAGGATAATCATCAATCAATAAGTTGTTCATCTACTCAACTCCTTTTTGATATAATATTTTCGAGGTGATAAAAATGAATTGGATTTCTTTAATTGCGTTAATAGTTTCAATAATTTCTTTATGTTTAACTGCTTATAAATACTGGCGTGACTACAAAGAAAATCAATTAAATATTTCAGTAGATTTAAAAAATCATTTTGTTTCTGGCGAAAGAAATGTATTTGAACTGAATGTAGTAAATGAAACTAAAAACCCAGTTTCTATTACTAAAATAGTTTTAATAGACGAAAATAAAGGCTTAAAATTCGAGTGTATTCAAAACAAAGTGTTATTAACTAAAGGTAAACATATTAGAAATGAAAGCAGTTTGTTACCAATTAATTTAAACGCTTATGCTTCTCATAAGATGTTTATTGTTTTTGATTTAAAACAAATTTTAGATATTTATAATTTTGAAATTTATACTAGTAAAGGTGTTTATATTACTAATTACAAAGAGAAACAATTGAAAGAACAACCGCTATTAAACTTAGGATCAGTATCGATAAATAAATGATATGATCACGTTTTTTCATACATTTTTCTCTCCTTTCAGGATGGCGTTTAATTTATCATCAACTTTTATCCAACTATCTTGTAATTGGTAATATTTGTTAAAACTGTCTATCCCCATCTGATGTTGAATTGTATGGTGCTTACGACATAACGCTAATACGTATTTATCGTAGTGGTCTATCTTGTTCCTGTTCATACCTCTACCTACTGTTTCAAAGTGTGCTAAGTCTGAATTAGGTTTGCCGCATATCACACAATTTCTGTTAATCGTTGACCAATATAGATAACTCTTATCTTCTTTCATCAACTTACTCGTCTTTAATCTCATAGGAACTTGATGATGAAACATAAAAGCAATAATCATTTCGATTAATTCTCTTGCTATTTTTTTAGAACAATTCTTTAAACTAATAGAATCATAGCCATTCATTATTTCTAATTCGAATTGAAAATCTTGCCTCATAGCTTCTTTAGGTTGACCTAAATGTAATTCAATATCTTCGCATAACAAGAAAATTGTTCTGCGTTGTTTATGAGTTATCTTTTCGTGGTCTGGCACTTCTATATCTGCGTTGAGTGAGTAACCATTTTCCAACAAATCGATATGACTTTGTTCTAATTCAACACCAGTAGCAACGACGGAATAAGTACCGTCGTTATCTCGCTAGTATCTTGTAATAAGCTGCATTTAATCACGTCCTAGAAAGCTAAATCATCATCACTAATATCAATTGGTCCATTAGCATTTGCAAACGGATTATCTTGTTTTGTCATTGGCGTTTGCTGTCCGTTAGCTTGTTGTTCACGTTGTTTCATTTCATCAGTTTTAGGTTCGGGTTTATTTACGATTTCGTCACCTTTGTTCCAAACTTTTACAAAAGATAATCTAACGAAATACTTTCCTTCATCTTCGTTAAATTTATTTTTAAGTACGATTGTTCCTATTTTGTTAATTAATCTGTCTGTATCGAAAGTTAAATCAGGTAAATTAAGTTGAATTCCTAGTCTGCTTAATAATTCAATGTACTGTCTTTCTTGGAAGTCTTGTTGGAATGGTGGTACAAATTGATTATGTTTGTATTGTTTACCTTCGTTATTTTCAAATACGATAGTGAAATATCTTCCTTCTTTGTCATTAAATTCAACATCTTTAACTTTAACTGTGAATTCTCCTGCTCCTAAGAAGTCTCCACCTTTTATAAATGCTTCTTGATTAGTTTCTTTAGTGTGTTGTGATTGTCCTGTGATTTTCATAATTTTATACCGTCCTTATTAGTTATTTTTAATTTCCATTTCTGATTGCTTGTACAACGTCTGTAATGCTTGGGTTTACAAATTTCTTATTGTTAATTGTTATATTGCTTACATGTCTTATTTTGGTTTCAAATAAATTAGAGGGTTCAGCATTAAGTACATACTCATATGACTTTTGTCCGTTTTTCTCATGCTCCTCAATTGTCATTCTTGCTAAAACATCTGATTGACTTACAACTGCTTTTCTTATTTGATCTTGTGCCTCAATCGTGATAGTGGGATTAATCGTGCTGCCCTCATCGTCTTTATCTTTGTTGATACCTTCATGACCGCTTATTGCTAAATGGAATTGATATTGTTCTTGTAACTTAGAAACATATCTGTACATATGCACAATACGTGTCGCACATTCTCCCCAATCATTAAATGTCGGTTTCTTAGTCTTACCGTTCATGATGTCATCTATAGTGATGTCACGAAGTTTTTGTATCGTTTCGATTACTATGACATCGATTTTCTTTCCGTTATCTCTAAGTTTTTCGATAATTTGAGGCAACATTTTTATTACATAAGCAAAGTGTTTGTAGTTTTTGATTTGTACTACTGCGCCATCTTCTGTAACTGTTGTTCCATCTTCATTAATATCAAGCACAAGCGCGTTGTTATCTTTGGTTAAAAAGGTCGTTTTACCTGTACCGAATTTTCCGTAGATAGCGAATTTATAAAACTTGTTAGCATTTTGTTTGCTGATATCTTTAACCCCTAGTTGAGTTAGGATATCTTGCTCTTGTTTTTCTTCAGTCATCTATCTTACCCTCAAACTTCTACTTTGTTTTAGTTCTACTCCTTTGAGTTCTAAACCGCCTTTTATAGCTTTCAATAACTCTTTTTTGTCTAGCTTTGGTTGCTGTTCGATGTAGTATTGTTTAGGTATTAAACTTTCATCTGTAACATCTAAACTAGGTGGATTGTTAGCGATGCTGTACGAATTAAGCGCAGTTTTAAACTTCTCTTTACCTGTCTGCTCCATAACTTCCTGTAAACTTTCTTTTAAACGTTTGACACCGTTTTGATTAGAAGTTTTACGTTGTCTTAAACGCTTTATTTCTTCGTCTATAGCATTGTTATCTGCTTCTAAAGACTTAATAACTGCTACATATCCATCTGCTTTTTCTTCGATTGCATCGTTTATGCTTGCTAGCGTATCTTTTAAAATTTGTTCATCTTCTTGTTCAGCGATAAGGTCATAAACTTGTTGATAATTATCTTTTAATTCAAATAAGTTGCTCATCGATTAGACACTCCCCTGCAATTACTTTTTTAGCAACTTCTAGCTTTTGTTTCATTTTATTAATAGAATCAATGTTTCTAAATTTAAGACTTTGACACCCATATTGATAATGGCTTGAATAGTGCCAAAACTCACAAACTACATTACCGTCATTGTATTTTTTAAATTCAACTTCCACATTTTGATTGCTATACATAACAAGTTCATTCAGTATTCTCGATGTATCTAATAATAATTGTGAATTCA
Organism: Micromonospora sp. NPDC050417; assembly: GCF_044458865.1. Lineage (NCBI taxonomy): Bacteria > Bacillati > Actinomycetota > Actinomycetes > Micromonosporales > Micromonosporaceae > Micromonospora > Micromonospora sp. NPDC050417. Next base: position 30,740 of record NZ_JBITIH010000038.1, on the reverse strand, counting down.
TAATTGACTTATCATCACCTTTTTTGGTTTAATTAATTCATAGTATTTTAATACTGTCTCTTTCTCTTACTGGTAGACGTTATTACGTCTACTAGTTTTTTTAGTTACATTTAGCCATTTCTCCCAAAAGAACGAACTAAAAATTAAAGCGAACATCGAAATTCCTAATACTGTCGTGAAACCAGCACCTAACATTAATGTTATTATCATTGCGTTAAACATCGTCATGTAACTTAGTAAGTACTTCATTTTGTTCTCTCCAATTCTTTCAACACCTCATCAGAAATATTATGATAAGGAAATTTTTCTCTAACTAATTGAATAGGTATCTTTCCTCTTATTGCAATGTAACCTTCTTCTTCTAGCTCTTGATTGAGCTCTCTGATTATTAATGATGCTTTTGATTTAGAAACTGATAATATTTGCGCTAACTCTTTTGCTTGAAGTGAGTTTTTAATCATGTTTATATCTCCTAATCTATTATTATTCTTTCGTCTAAAATTAATTTTTAACTCGATTATTACTTCTTTATCTTTTCATGTATAATGAATGGCAAAGGGGGTTTTATAATGAATAAGATTACGAAAGAAGAATTATCTGAGCTGATTAATCAAAGAAATGATTATGCCGAAGAAACATTTGCTGAAATGTTTCTAGAAAGGGATAGTGAAAACCCTAATGTCATAGCAAATAACTATTTTGAATCTTTCGCACTTGCTAATGACAAGATGATTGAAAAATTGTTAAAGAATCTTGATTTATTAGAAGATTAAATTTCCATTAGAGTTTCCTCTTCACTTGTAAAAGTGTGATTAGGAATCTCTTTTTATTAGGTAAATCTTATCCTCTAAAAATTCTTTTCTTTGCCCCATAATTCATTTCTATATCAAACCAGGGATATTCCAACTTGCTTTATCTTCAAGTTCGTTGGGCTTGAAATCTTTAAACGCAATCATTATCAAAAATTGTTTAGTACGGTCATAATCAACTTTTTGAATTGCTGTGTATCTCGGGACGTTGAAATACTCTTTTAAGCGTGTCCACATTGCACGAATAAATTGTCCTTTTTTCTTTTTGAATAATTCATTTTGGTACTTCATATCTACTGGAATACCATTTTTGTAATACTCTCTTGTAAATTGGTTTGCTTTTGACTGAACAATTGACTGCAGTTCCTTTTGCTGTTCATAAGTTATAGGTACTTCTTTCTTGATTTCTTCTACCATATCTTCTACATATGACACTCGATTTTCAACGTGATCTTCCATATCTAACATTCTTTCAATGATTTGTTCTAACTGTTGCCCTTGTTCATTCGTTTGTTTAATATGATTTTGTAAAAAAATTAATTCATCTTTACGCTTTGCCATTTTGAATTCCTTCTTTCTGTTATAATTTTTCTATATACATTCGGTATCTATTCCAGTACTACAACAGCTCGCTACATCTGTTGCTAAACAAATGTTTGGTTTACAGTAATTTGAACTCTAATCCATTAATTAAGACATATAAGTTTTTATTAATTTGTGGAAAGCGTTCAATCAAGTGGTCATAATTATCTACTAACTCATTAGATACAAATATTAGTCGTCTATTACCTTTCTTGTCATAGTAGTAATAGATGACTTTTTGTTTTTCTTCTTGCATTGCTTTCCTCCTAATTTACGACGATTCTTCCGTTTAACATTGCTTCTAAATTGGTTGTAAATTCTTTCAGTAATGCTACATTTTCTTGTAGTCTTTCTTTCGATTTCGTATTCGCTTTGATGACTGTATCTAGTCTGTATGTCTCAACCGAATTTTCTTTGATGAAGTTCTGAATACTAATTGATATCTTGTGTGCGTTGATACTTGATTCACGTTCTAACCTCGTTAATTCTTTTTCTTCGTATGCTTGGTTAGGGTCGCTGAAACTGTTTCTATATCGCTGCAATTCATCTCTAAGTTCATTAGCATTGTTATTTTCACGTTCGAATTTTTGCTTGAATTGTTCGAGTTGTTGCTGAATTTCATCAGGTATAACCTCTTTGATAACCTCTCGCTCAATCACTTCAGGTTCTCTATTCTGTTCATCTTCGAGTTTCTTACGTGCAATTGACTCTGAACGTTGTGCTTGTTCCACTTGTGATTGGAGTTGTGCGTTTTGTTCATCACGTTGTTTGAGTTGACGTTTTAAGTCTTCTAATTCTCTATTTGTCATATCTATAGGTTTTTTCATTTCGCCAGAAGATGTTTCAAATTCTTCCTCTCGTTGTTCCTCGGGAATGGTCGCTAAAGAATATAATGCTTTAATCCCTAAATGGTTCACCGGTGAATCATTTGAGAATTCATCACTTACTTTTATAAATTTAGTTGCTTGCCCTCTACTCATATTTATTGATTGCAACCATTCAGACCACTCACCATGTGCTAAGTCATTTTCTTTAACATGTTTCAATCTTCGACCAATCTCGAAAATAGACTGACCTGCAATATTTTGATAACTCTTGATTTCCGTTTCTATTGTGGTTAAGTCGTTGCTGAGTTGTAATTCTTTCAATCGTTTATGCTCCTTTTTGCTATACTCCTTATAAAAGGAGGTGATATTGTGAACATTGATAACATCCGACAATTTCTGGATCGATACGAGGATATGTCTTTAAAACTTCACTTAGATAATGGCGATAAAGTTGAAGTTTTAGAAAACACACCTTCAATCGCAGGTATTCTTCAAGTCGAAAAACCTGAAAAGATCATCGTTAATTTAGACAGAGTGGTTTGGATAGAATATTTTAATACTAGTTCTGAACCACCAAAATTTATCTAGTGACTTCTTTGTAAGCTAAGACCAAATTCGCAGTTGCCTCAATCAACTGTGGGTTTGGGTTTTTTTGTATTACTTTTAATAAAACGTTAATTGTTCTGAACATTTCAATTGGATCATTTTGTAATTCGTTCAATTAATCCACCTCCTCCAATGTGTCTTTTATGACACTAATTCTTCAAAAAAAAATATCGTTCATTTGGTCTCTAGTTAAATTTAGAACTTTAACTATAGTCTTAATTTCTTTAATGTCGAATTCTTGCTCTCCTCTAATCCTGCTATAATAGGCACTTTTAGAAAGTTTCAGTCCATGTTCGTTTAACTCTTTTAAAAAATAATTTACATGCATCTCTTTCATCGCCAAAGCAGAATAAAGTTTTGCTTTGTTCATTGTTTAACACCTCCGTGTCTTTTAGGATACTTTAATAATACATACTATGAATCTTTAAGTCAACACAAAAGTGTCTAAAAATACATTTTTATTTTAATTTCCTATACAAGTGTTGCTTTTAAGATACTTAAGTGCTATATTTAGTACATACCAATTAGGAGGAAATTTAACATGAAACCCGACATTAAAAGTAGACGTAAAGAATTGAATTTAACTCTAGAACAAGTTGGAGATTTAGTAGGTGTTGGAAAATCAACTGTGAGAAAATGGGAAACTGGCGACATAGAAAATATGAAAAGAGATAAGATTGTAAAATTAGCAAAAGCATTGAGAGTATCTCCTTCATATATTATGGGAATAGAAGAAGAACAACCTCAAATAGAAACCCTACCAGTCAAAAAGATACCAGTCGTTTCTAAAATATCTGCAGGCTTACCTATCTATAGTGAAGAAAATTTAATCGATTATATATACTTTGCTACTAACAAACTTAATTCTGATAAAGAAGAATTTGGCTTAAAAGTGTCTGGCGATAGCATGGATAAAATATTTCAAGACGGCGATATAGTTGTGGTAGAGAAAGATTCTATAGTAGAGAATGGTCAGTTAGGCGTTGTTATGATTAATGGTTATAACGCGACTGTTAAACGTATTAGATACAATGGTGACCAAGTTATATTAATTCCAGAATCAAACAATACAAACCACTATCCACAGGTATATGGCAAAGATGACGAAGTAAAAATAATTGGTAGAGTTGTAGCAAGTCAAAAGTTATTTTAATGAAAGGTCAATTTAATAAACTACATACAAAAGGGGTCTATGAATGAAAATTTTAAATTATCATATTAGCTATGATCATATTGAAGATTTATACACTGTTACAGCCGAAACTGATAACGGAAAAACTTTCTGTTACACATTTTCAGATATGTATACTTTAAAAGATGTTAGAGAAACATTAGAGAGAATTGCAAGTGAAATAGATAAATAAACCATGAAGAAGGTATGTAAATTGAAAAAGATAATAGCTATAGTTTTTTTTAGTCTATTAGCAGTTATAACTATAATATTTGCTGAAATTGACACCCACTTTAATCATGAAAAAGTTTCTTTTGTTGCAGTTGGAGATAATTTAATTCATCCAGTTGTATATAACGATGCAAAAACCCGTCACAATGACTATGATTTTTCACCAATGTATAAAAACGTTAAACCTTATATAAAAAAGTTTGATATTGCTTACATCAACCAAGAATCCCCAATGGGAGGGGATGATATACCTTATTCAGGTTTTAAAAGGTTTAATACTCCTAGCGATTTGTCGAAATATTTGGTTGAATCAGGATTTAATTTAATTAACGGATCAAATAATCATGCTCTCGACAAAGGTACACATGGCGTTAATCATAGAGTTAATCTATGGGAAAAGTATAAAGAAAAAGGAGTTATGTTCACTGGTGTATACAAATCTAAAAAAGATAATGAGAAACTTCAAATTATAAATAAAAATGGAATAAAGATAGCAATACTTAATTATACATTTGGTACTAATGGACTTAAACCAGAAAATAAATATCAAATTAATTATTTAAATGAAAATAAAATAAAGCGAGATGTCAAATACGCTAAAAAAAATAGTGATGCTGTTATCGTTTCAACTCATTGGGGACAAGAGAGTCATCATTATCCAAATAAAAAGCAAGAAAGATATGCTAAAGTATTCGCAAATTCAAATGTCGATGCCGTAATAGGTATGCATCCCCATGTAATTCAACCGGTAAAATGGGTAAAAGGCAAAAATAATCACAAAACACTGGTAGTTTACTCATTAGGTAATTTTTTAAATGGTCAAAATACTGGTAATGAAAGTAATAATCTTTGTGGTAGCATAAATTTTGATATAACAAAAAAAGGGCAAAAAATTGTAATTAAAAATGTTCATTGGAAATCCCTAGTAAATTTCTATAGAGAAAGAATACCAGGCAATAAAGATTCTAGATATGATTTTACTGTTTACCCACTAGACAAATATAACGATAAAATAGCAAATGAACATGGTATGCAAAGTGGTGAAAACAAGGATATGACTAAAGAACATATGGAAAGAATTACTAATGAAATTATTGATAAAGAATTTTTAAAATCTAACTAAATTTGTTGATAGTTTATGAAATAAAAAAGATAACCCCAGGCACATAGTAATGCTCAGTGCTTATGCACTTACTCCTTTTCGGGACCAGCGTTAATCCTTCTCGAGTTATCTTAATTAAATTATAAGTAACATTGACTATTATTTAGAGAGCATATTATCGGGTAGCCCGTCTACCCTTATTATTTTTTACTTTTTTAAGGAGGAATGAGTAAAGATGCCAGTATATAAAGATGAAAGTACAAAAAAGTGGTATTTCTCTATACGATACAAAGATGTTTACGGAAATAACAAACGTAAATTGAAGCGAGGATTTGCCACAAAGCGTGAAGCGAAGAGTGAAGAAGCAAGATTTTTAAATGAAGTTAACGAAGGTTATAGTGACTCTAGAACTTTTGACTATGTTTTCAATCATTACCTGGAAAATAGCGATCTTCGACCTAAAACAAAAAAGCGTAAACGAAACGAATATAATAAACATATAAAAGATAAATTCGAACACATCAATATGAATAAAATAACTCAAAATCAGTGCCAAGAGTTCCGTAAATACTTAATGGAAACTGTACCTTCAACTAATACAGCACGTACCATATGGTCTGGTTTCAAAGTAGTTGTTAACTATGCTAAAAAGTATTTCGGGTTGCGTATAGATCCAACTATATCCATCAAACCTATTCCACGTGTAAAACCTAGACCGAAGTATATGCTAAGAGAGGAATTTGAAGAACGTGTAAAAGATATTAAAGAACAAGACTATAGAGAATTGTTTACTTTGATGTTTTATACAGGATTAAGGGTCGGAGAAGCAATGGCGCTAGTTTGGACTGATTTTAATAAATATAAAAAAGAGATATCCATTAGTAAAACAATGGACATCTCTAATAGAACAATATATCCACGACCTAAAACAGATAGCTCAGAAGATATTGTTCCCTTACCTAAGTTCATCAATGAAATGTTAACTCAACGCTATCAACGTGAGAAATCAGCAAACAAATACTTTGATGAACGTAGTTACTTTATTTTTGGTGGAATGGCTCCTAAGCACTACCAGCATGCTCAGAAGAAATTCCAACAAGCTTTCCCTAATTATAACATACACACGTTAAGACATTCTTACGCATCTTACCTTGCAAATAACGGTGTAGATATTTTTGTTTTACAATCGCTTATGAGACATGCTCAAATCACTGAAACGATGGGCACTTACAGCCATTTATATACTCAGAAAAAACACGATGCAATAGCAATATTTGACGAGTAAATGGTATCAAAATGGTATCAATAGCTGTTTTCAGTGATAGAGAATGGCTCAACCACGCCTTTGAAGGCTATCCAATTGCACCTTCCATTTCGTGTAAAATATCTATTTTCTGTATTTTTCAGATACTAAAAACGTTGATTTTAAGCGGTTTTGGTATCTGAAAATTTTACAATATTTTTAGTTTTAAATTAAATTGGTATCAATTATGGTATCAAAAAACCACGTTCTGTTAAGAACGTGGTTATTAAATAAATACATGAAAATTTGAGAGGAAAGTTAAATTGTATACTTATAAATTAGCACATTTAAAGATATAAAGAAAGTGGTTTAGAATATAGTATTAATATTAAATTAGGGCAAGGGTTATTTTAATATAATGGCCACCTCGAAGTCGAAATAGTTATAGTTTTATCTTAATTGCAAAATCATATAACTTTTCACATTGTTTTAACCCTAAATTATCAAGTGTGCGTTCTCCAAATCTTAGTCGATGAATAGTACTTTGTTCTACACCTGTTTCTGTTGCTATGCAATTGCTTGTTAGATCACTCTTTAATAACTTCTCTATTTCTTTTCTCATTATTCACTTTTCACTTCTTTGATATGATTTTATGTAAATAGTGTTCCATTTGCCTTCAACATAAACATTATGACTTTTGTACTTTTTAGTCATTCATACCATTCAAGTACTTTTCACTAGCTCCCCATAAACAACACACCAGTCTTCATTATAATTGTATTCTATCCTTATTATAATACTTTGTAGCATATTCATATAGTTTTTTGCAGTATGTTATCAGCTTCTATATTTTCAAGTCGTAGTTGTGAGATGACAAATTGTTTTATGCTTGCTCTTTGAAAATCTGATATCCTGTTATAATACTACTAATCAATTCAAGTATTTTTGATTTATACTCGCTCAAGTTTTCTACGTCTATTCTTTTTATCTAAATAATAAAAATGGATCTCTCTTCCTATAAAAGTAGTAATGGTACGCTTAATATTAATAATACAAATATATTTGTTCTTTCATAATTGAAAATATCCCAAAAATATTTTATCATATGATATGGAGAAGTTCTGAAGCTCCAGGTATAATCCTTTCTTTGTTATTTGGCCTTACGGTTTAGTTACCGAGAGGCCATTTTCTTAGTTGCATAACACTTCTTGAATAACCAGTACTGACAATACTGGATGTTCTAGGAGTGTTTTTATTATGTCTAGCATGAGGTTTTATGAAAACTTTTACATAAAAAAAAGGATAGCCGTTAAGACTACCCTTCTGTGAAATGACTTGCAATTTAATTATAACATAGTTACGACAGAAATTGTTGGCGTTCGCAAAAATAACCACGCTCACAAAGAGCGTGGTAGCAAAAAAGTTATAAAGGAGTATAAAAAATTAAATTGTATGTAATTTAATTATAGCACAGACCGTGTAACCAATGTAGTGTTAAACTATGTTTTTTTAATATCAATCTAATATCTTCATATTATAGACATAATTAATTGTAATTTATGAGAGGTAGCCATAGCGACTACCCTTGTATAATGACGTGGTAATTTTATTATAACAGATTAATTGATTGTACCCCACAATTTACCTAAACTATCATTTGTTTTATTCCATGTTCTCACAGCTAACCAAACGTCATTACCATTATAAGCTGTATAACTCACCCAAACGTGACCGTCTTGTTTACATACAGTGTCATATTTTATTGTTTGACCTGGCTGTAATACACCGCTCACAGGACAACTTCTAAACGGTCCAACATAATGAGTTTTAATAGGAGTGTTTGGCGTAAAGTGAGCTATTTCTGATTTATAATAAGTTCCATACTTATTGATTTTCCAACCGTTCATATCTCGTCTATTAGCTGGAGTGGATGCACTGCCAGGTTTGTTTTTAACTGTAGTAACTTTAGGTGTACTACCTTTCATATATGCCCTAATTTGCTTAATAAAGTAATCTTTTAACTCAAGCTGTGTTGCCTTAGTCCATGCTTGTTTTGTTGGATCAATGCCAGCATGTAATTTAGCAGAACGATGAGGACAAGCTGTATAACTAAATTCATTGTGTAAACGAACAGTATTTCTGTTAGCTGGTAACCCCCACTTTTTAAGTTTATGCGCTGCGAATTTAAGCGCAACTTGTTCATTTTTAAGAAAATCTTTATCTCCGGCATACATCGATTGGTTAACTTCGATTCCGTAGAATTCAAAATTACCTGAACCTGGTTGGACACCATCTGATACATGCCAAGCAATTCTATCTTCTGATATAGATTCCCAAATACCGTTTCTATCAGCGTATGCGTGAGCTATGCCTCTTGCTAATCTATTGTAATCAGCGTTTACTAGATTGTTGTAGTATTGTTTTGAATTCATTGTGCCGGCATCGTTATGAATGACTACACCTTTAGGTTTACGACCTCTCTTAGTCATAGTCCAACTTTTTATATGATTAGTGTTGACTTTGATGCTACTATTTTCCTTAACTGACTGTTTAGGAGCTGATTTTGCATCTTTTTTAGGTTCTTCTATTTCTTTCGCTATAGGTGGAACTATAAAGTGTGTTAAACCATAATAATTATCCCATCGTAAGCTAGGTTTTTTATTAGCCCAGCCATTCCAATTTTGTTCTAAAATTTGGAAACTGGTAGTATTACCACCATCATATACTATACCTATATGCCCATAACGTGAATAGGTTCCAGCTGTATATACAGCTATCCAACCTTTTTTGGGTATCGTTGACGGTTTGTTTTCTACAATCTTCCACCCTTTAGGGAATTTGTTTATTATAGAGCTTTTAGCATCGCCCCACATCTCTGTTTGATTATCAGTTAACCACATTACATAATCTATCGCCAAGTCCATACACTGTGCGTGATAAGCACGGTCTTTATCAATGCAACCTGGTTCCATAGCACCAAAGGAAGCGTCATAACTCGTCCAACGTTTAACTCTGTATGGACTATCTACTACACCGTTTTTATAATCTCGTAAACGTTTATTGATTTGAGATTGCGTTTTCATCTGGAGCTCCTCCTCCATCATTATTAAATTCGAATTCTTCTTCATCAGAATCATCAGTAAACGATTCGTTAGTGTCGAAAACTTCAGGTTTCACTGCCCCTGACTCACTTTTAAACTGTACAGGGTGCGTTTTTTGATTACGCGGTTTATTTAGTTCTAGGTCAATACCAGCATCAGCAACGCCTTTAGTGTTAGGGTTTGTAACAATACCTAAAGCTACAAGTATTGTAATAATACTTCCCAGAATACTACTGATTGTTTCAAGTTCACTTGATATATCTATACCAAATGCTTCGGTTACTTGTTTAGAAAATAATAATACTGCACCAACTAAAGCTGTGAGTGTTGTTCCGTTTTTAAAACGATTAATCCAGTTAATTTTCAAAAAATACATCTCCTTTATAGTAAAATAAAAGAGCCTAGGATTCATGTCCCAGACTCTAAGATATTAATTTAAATGTTTACGTGCTTCTTTAGGAATGTCATCTTTTTTAACTTCTTCATAACTTTTAACTGTATCTAATTTTTGTTTAATTTTTAAATAGTGATTGAGTTTTAGTCTTTTCATTCCTACATATTTGATTTTTTTACTGTTACCTTTTTTATCATAACCTGTTGTTTCGTATTCATGAGTTTGATCTGCCTCTTTTTTAGGCTTTTCTTTTACTGGTTTAGTAGTTTTTACATAATATTCTTTTGTCGGCTCAAGAGGGTTCTTCATATTCAAACTTTTTACATTTTCATTACTTGGATGATAATCACCGTAAATTCTCAATCCGAAAAGTAATCCCATTACTAATAATATAATGATTATTATAGGAATTAATAAAATTTTTAAATCTCTCATTAATGAACTCTCCTTCAATTTAATTACAATTTAATTGTAGAAGATTCTAATGAAAATTACTTTTATCTATTCTTACAAAATGACATCTTAAACTTACAAAGTTGAAAGATTTTAAAACTATATATGCCTTACTATGATTTTTTCTTTAAATACCACTTTAATTAATCACATTTTTTAAAAAGTCGAACAATGGGTGGATAAGCCAAGCCACACCGCCTCCACCAACAAATATACCGGTAGCTTTTAAAATAAACTCTTTATTTTCTTTACCTTTCTCTTTTGCTTCTTGTTCTTCTTGACTTAAATGTTTCCTAAACATTTGAGCATCCTTTTCGACGACAGACAATCGATGGCCTTGTTCTATGATTTGTTGGTTTGTCTTTTTCTGTTCAGCACTCATCTCTTTAGTTGCTTCAACCATTTGATTAAGTGTAGGTTTAAATTCTGCTAATAGCACACTTAAATTGTTATAATTATTCGTATGTTTTTCATCGACTTCTCTTATTCTTTTATGAATAGCATCCCTATCGTCATAATAACTTTGGGGTAATTCATTGTTTGGCATAATGCAACACTCCAAAGTAAGCATAACCACCACACGTTAAAGTAGTTAAAAAGTAAATGAGAGGTGACATCCAATTTAAAGAATCACTAATACCAGCTAACGTGATTACAAAGAAAAACACAGAACAAATAATCCCTCCTAAAATAAGAGTGATACTATAGACTTTGTTAATATTTCTATAAGGTAAAGCCATAGCTGCAATAGCTAAGCATAAACCACCTATAAAGAATGGAATACCCCAAATACTTAAGGGTATTATTTCATTAATACTGCTATACAATGGACTTTTATCGACTTGAGTTTCAGAAGCAAATATAAAAAAAGACCCACGAGCCATACCTATTGTTCCAATAAATAATAAAGAAATAACATTAATATATTCCATTTCAGTCATACTGTGTGTTTTCTTCATGTTTCTACCCACTTTCTATCATTAAGTGCAGCACAAATAGCATTAGCATAGTAATACATATCTTCTGTCCAATTATGTGTATTTTCTCTATTCTTTTGACTAAAATCGTTTCGACTAAAAAATTCTTTTCTTTGTTGAGTTGATATTTCAATCTGTACACCCATGCCATAGGCATTTTTATTAGTTATATTATTAATTTCTCTGCCCGCAATTCTGTCAGAAGCAGCTTCCACATTAAAACCTGAAACTTTTAAATTGTGAGTAATAAGAGATATAAGTCTTTCATCTAGTCCACCAATATAACTATTCGCTTCACTGCTTGAATAACCATGTATGGCTATCGTTACATTCATAAATTGATTCCAATATAGTAAATTGGGGTTATCATAATTTGTTGAAGTGACGTGTAGAGTTCTATTGTTTTTCGGTTTTAAACCTTTAAAAGTGAAATAGTTTGAATTCGATAATTCTGCAACCAATAACGCTAATTCAGAAGTGCCGCACTCTATACCACCTCCGTGTATAGCAGTTATAAGTGATTTACTATTTCTATCTTGCGTCTCAATCATCCAATCTTTTTCATTTCTCACAAGTTCAGTCATAGATTTATAAGTATCCATCACTTTATTCACCTCCTTTATCTATCATTCTAATTTCTCCGTAAATATAAGCTTCACGACTTACTGACCACTGATCGCTCTGAGAAATATAAACTTTAACATCTCCATTAGGTTCAATAGTTAATTGAGCACCACCAGCTTTAACAGGCACCGCTCTTAGGAACGCAGTTTGCGTACTTGTAATTAATTCACTCGGTAACTTCGCTATAACAGTTCCACTTTTAAAGTTGTCAGCGTTAATTCTTAAAATCACTTCCTTGTAGTCTTGATGTTGAATGATTTTATAAGCGCAATTAAAACCATTTTGTCCTTCAGCTTTATAATGCCTATTTTTTATAGCTCCATTAATCAAATCATATTCAATCCAATCTGAAGATTCAGGTAACTTTTCTTGTATTTCAGTAATGATTTTACGATGTTCATCAATTGTGACGTATCCCTCTTGACTTAATATATTTTCAATATTCCTAACTTCGATTCTTAAATCTTTCAAATATTGACTTCCTTTTGTGTCAATTTCGTTGTCATATTCTTCATAAAGATTTTGAATTGTATTTTTAGCCGCGTTAAGAGATTCCTCGACGTCTTTTACACTTTTACTATGTTGTTGATTAAGTTTGTCCAATCCTTTTTTTGTTTCAATCTGAATCTTTGTAATTCCTTCATCACTTGCATCTTTCACTTTAACAACGCAATCTTCTAAATTATCTAATTGTTCTTGTATTTCAGTGGCTCGTGCATTAATTTGTCTTTTTAATTCATCAAACATACGGATATATTTAATTTTAGTTGCACCATTAATTTTATTTATTATTGCGTCACCCACTTCGAATTCAAATTCAGTTAAAACTGCAGTTGATGATTTATCGCTATCTACCTGATTTTGATGGTTAATCGAAATATATATTTGACCTATAACAGTTGTATTCGTTGAAGCTTGTAAGAATTCAATAGGTATAGTTACTTCAATAACACCATTTAAAGGGTCAATAAAACGCACATTTTCTACTACTTGATTAGAACCGTTAGAGGACTCAAGATATATGTACGTTTCAGTGTTTTCTTCACTAATTAATAAAGGCTTTTTGTTTTTAGTCACATAAAACCTTAAAACAGCAGTTTTATCATCTAAATTATAAAAACCGATACCTTCATCAGATATCGGTTTTAAGTAAGGCTCGTTTTTAACTTCAATTTTACCAATCTTTTTTAATTCCATTATTTATCCTCTCCATTTATAACGTTTCTTAAATCATCATCGTATATAGTATTAGGGTAAATTTGTGTGAACGTATCTTCTTTAAGATTACCGTATTCTCCAGATTTTAATATCTGAATAGAATTAGCAGAATGCGTAGGAGTGAACTTCGCAAATAATTTAATTTGTTTGATTGTTACAATACCAGCACCTTTTTTCTTAACATCTAATACTGGCATTACTGTATCAGTACGTTTTGTACCTGGTTCAGTAATCGTCGACATTTGAACTCCAGCAGCAGCGTAAATAGGGAAAGTTGTATTTCCTTTGTTGAGTCTATGTTCAATTGAAAATAGATTACGTTTTCTACTTTTATTAAACCCAAAGAATGGATGATAATTCTGAACAATATTAGGACTAATCCCGACTGTGACATCTCTATCAACGTTTATAGTCACATATCCATAGAGCTCTACAAATCCATTCGCTAAAACTTTGAAACGCTGCTGACTCATCATTATACGTTGCCATTCATTCCTTTCTGCACGTAGGGTAATGACTTCAGACGTTTTATTGTTAAATCTATCATCATATACCATCACTTTAATGAAAGGATCTAATGATGTTTGACCATTTTGATAAGATTCAAATTGTGCCATTCTGAAAATTACATTACCAACCCAGCGTACTGAACGTCTCATTTCTTCGGGACTTTTCTTTTCACCGACACGTTTTTCATTTATTTCTGAAAGATATGACGTTGTTTTATTTCGGATTCCTACCCAATTACTAAAAGATGATAATGTACTGGAACCCCAAACAACGAGATCTCCCTTACTTTTTAAATTGTTAATAAGATGAGTCATATTATTATTTTTTTGATTAGCCCAACGCGGATAAAATAAACAGTAATCATTATTTACTGAAATAATATCATGCAAATCTAAGTGAGCAGTTAAATTATCTATACGTTGAACTAAGCTACGCATATTTTGTGATTCTTTTTCAGAAAAAGGACTTTTACCTTTGAAGTTAGATTTATCAGGATCTGTCCCTTTACCTGCCTTCCAGTTATAATCAAAATTTCTGTTTAAATCTACATTGTTCACATTCTCTCTTTTTTGATTTGCGAATCCCCACGGGTTAACCATAGGAACATAAATTAAACGTACATTTTTTCTTAAGTAAGTTAGTTGAGGATACTTTTCCCACTGATTGACCAATAGGTTGAGTATATGGCACATATCAAAAAATCCAGTAGTTTCATTACCGTGTATACATGAAGTAATAAGTAGCGTTTTATTGTAATTTTGTGGTTCAAACGTAAATTTGTACACATTATATTTTCCTGATGTATCTTCTCCTATAACTTCTTTTGTAACGTATTGATTATCAACTAAAGGGTTTAAAAATGCTTCAATATGGGCTTCTGGTTCCCAATTATTTGGTGTCCCATTTTCTCCTAATCTATTTCCTGATATATATGGAGGATTCCAAATAAAGTCAACTGCACCATTAGAATGTATTTCTTTATCTAATTTTCTGTTAATTCCTAAAAAGTCATGAAGCAGTCTTTCTTGCAACAAAGGATGTACGGTACCATCTATTGATACTCTGGCTTGTTTTGTTTCAGCTATACCGTCTCCATTTGCTCCTAAAACAAGCCCATTAATATTACCGTTAAGATAATCCAAAAATGCAGAAACGTTTGTATTTCTATAATCAACCTGCATGGCTTGATGTGCATGAAGGTTAGTTTCTGTGTGTGCGCGATGCTGATGATCTAATTCATTATAATAATTAAGTATTGTTCTAAAATTATTTATCATCTTGGTTCTAAATGTGTGTCCTATTTGAATAGGAAAGTCTAAAGTTAATAACATTTTATGAACCTCCTTTTATTCCTTCTCTAAATGAGATATTCTCTTTTTAAGTTCTTCATTTTCTTTTTCCAAAATTTCTATTTTATCTAAGTAAACACCTAAACCGATGACTGCCTCTATGTGCGTGACTGGAAAATATTCTTCTCCATCTCTATCTTGTAGATATCTTATCGATACTTCTTTACTCATCAATCAATACACTTCCTACTGTTTCGTTATATTCCTCTAACACATTTAAAGAATAGTCACTAGTTTTGAATCCTTTTTTCATAAGATTATTAACCTTTCTTAACCTACGATTGAACTGTGATTGCATTTGTATAATATCTTTCTGAGCATTACTGAATTCCACTTCAATAGGCTGCGAAACAAGGGGGTGATATTCAGTAAGTTTGACAACTTTTAAATCAGTATTAAATCCGATAGGTTTGTGAATAAATCGAATAGTATTATTTTCATGAATACTTTCTAATCCTAAATAATTCGTTGCTACTTCGATTGTTGGAATATCATCAAGCGTTTCTTTTAATTTCTTCTTTAACTCTGATTGATTTGTAATATTATCATCATATATTGTAGGGGCTTCTGATTTACCATATTGCTTATAATATGGAGACTTATATTCAGCATATACATGATAAATATCTTTGCCTTTAAGAACTGCAGTTAGATTTAAAACACTACTTTTACTCGTACCAACATACATGACTGGATTAGACTTCTTATAATCAATACCAGGTTTTTTCGATTTAAAAACGCCTCTAAAAGAATGTTTACCTTTTGATAATCCTTTAGCTAAAATAACTTTTTGCGTCGAAGCATGAGCGCTGTAACAATCAAAAGTCCCTTTCGACTTATCATCAATAAATACTTCGATAATTCCACCTTTAGGTCCTTTTTTTAGATTCCAAGTTAAGGTTTCATTCCCCCACTTACAATCAAATGTCTTATAAAACGAATCTCCTATATGTTCAGTAGACCAAGTCCCTTCTTTATTAAAATTTCCAGAGTATGAGAAATCTTTAGGTTTTATAGGTTTATAGTTTTTCGTTTCGGATTTTGACTTTTTCTTTCCATATCCTTGAATATAGGTGCGTAATTCAGTTGTGATTGTTTTAGCCGAAACCGAACTATTATTATATTTATAAACTAATATTTCATCTGATTTTTTATAAAAATTATCAGGTGTATAAATATGGAAAGTTTTATTATTAGCAAAAAATATATAGCCAAAATACTCAGCACCTTCAATAAGATGTTCTAAACCATTTTTATCTCCTAACTGTTCAATATATTTACTCTCATTAAATTTTCCATGTAACTTATAATCGAAATTAAGTTTATTATTTTTGAATGCAAAATCAAGGTACTCTTTAACTTTCATGGAAATTTTTGCTTCAGTCTCATCTTCATCATTCAGTGACTCATCATCTAAATCTTTAGGTACATAATGATTTTGAAATTCCATAGAAATATGCTTAGCCTCAATTTCATTAAGTATTACACCTTCTTCATACTTAAGCTCAGTCGATTTAATAACATATTTCTGGCCCTTCCAAATTAAATAATTTTCATTAATCAAACTATCGAATATATCGGCGTTAACATTAGTTTTATAAGCAGTGAGAGATATGGATCGCTCATTATTTTGTTCATATTCATATTTAAAGGAACCAAAATCAAAGTCATTAACAATTTCCGAAAATGTCCCTTCTCTATTCATAAATATTAGATTTTCCAATATTCTCACCTACCTATAGATGTAATTAAATATAAATTCTGTTTTAGGACTATTGGATATATTGTGACCTCTAATTAAAATTTCATTCCAACCCGGCGCTAAAGTAATAAAATCATAATTTGTGTCTTTACCAACTCTTTTATTATTAATATAAGGATGCACTCCTATAATAGAAACCGTATTACGCTTTTTGAGCGGTTTTTTATATTCAAATATATCATTTGTGGTTAGATTAACGATTTCAAATCCATAAGGTGCTGTAAGTGTGCAATTAATATTTAATTTGTGTCTTAATAAAGGGTTAATAGTATCTTTAGAACCGTTAAATATTTTAAAGTAACGAATATTGTGTTTATATTTAACTTCATCACTTCCTATAACACCTTGTTCAAATTGCCAACTTTCATCAGTCCAACTAAATTCAGAAGTATCTTTTAATGATTCTGCATATCCTTTGTAGACAGAATAAGTCACCTCAATAAGTCCAAATTGACTTGTTAAATTTTCATTACTGACACCCTCTGGTATAACTGCATATTTTTTACCTGGCATATCTGAATGCCATACGAAATAAGGATCTCTCCTATTTATCAATTGACGTAACTTTTCTTTTGCTAATCTATATTCTTTATAATCCATGCCTTTATATGAAAATCTCAGTATCAAATTAAAAGGACCGAAATTCATCGGTCCTTGTAAAACGCCATCGCTACCATTAACTTCAATCTGATTGGACTTCCTATCTAAATCCTCTTCTTCAAATTCTAGAAACTTAAGATGAGGAATATCCGTTAGTGTTTCTTCGAAATGATCGTTAAATATTTTTACTTTTTTATTTTCCAATTTATAAACCTCCCTGGCTATAAGCAGCGAGTCTTAACCTTGAACCTTGTGCCTGACTTACATCGCGTTCTGAAAAACCTTTCGGTTGTTTTTCAATAGTTTTATTACTTCGTGCTATTTCCATTAACACGTTTATTTGTTTCTGTTGATTTTCTATCATTTGTAGTAGTAATTCTGCATTATCAACTGTATTACTAGTAACATTAGGTGTACGTAATTGGTTAGGTCGTTTATTTCTGTTATTTCCACTAATTTTACTTGCAGCAAGATGTAACAATTTCATCGCATCTGATTGTCTGCTTGGATCTGTAGGGATTACTATCTCAGGGTATCCATCTTCTGCCAAATTATATAATCCAGCAGTGTTAATAACCCCGCCTGTAGCATAAGCATAATCTCCAGCACGTTTAAATGCACTTCTCCAACTCCCCATAATAGGAACCCACTTACCTACAATGTAACGCATAGCAGATATAGCTTCGTCAGTTGGATTTAAGATGTTTCCGTGTCCTGGTTTAGCATATGCTCTAAAAGATGGTTCAATCATTTGGAACATACCTTTAGAAGGCGTTCCTTTTTGTGCGTTGATGTCCCAGTTATTAACCGCATCTGATTGGAAGTTAGACTCACGTTTGGCAACTCTCATCATTTGTTCGGTAATATAAGACGATTTATAACGTCCACCTAAAATAGATTGTGCTTTTTGAATTGCTCTACGTGCGTTTGCAGAACCACTACCACCAACTTTTCCGCCACCGCCATGACCTTTAAGCCATTTAGCAGGGTTTACTGTCCCTCTGTTTGTGATGTCATCATGGCGACCTCTTTCAACTTGGAAGTGTACGTGTGGACCAGTAGTCCATTGACCTGAATTACCTGTTTTAGCCATTGGTTCTCCAGCTTTGATTTTACCTTGTTTTAATATTTTAGATAAGTGCATAAAGAACAATGTGAACTGACCTGTTAAAAGTCGTGCAACAAGTCCTCCACCTAAGTTGTGGATAGCTTTTACATTTCCATCATTGGTAGCATTGATAGTTGTACCATATGGAGCGCCATAGTCAATACCAAAGTGAGCACCACCATTAAAACTATAACCAGGAGCACCACCATTAGGATAATACCCCGTAGTAATTGGGAATTTAGTGAACGAAGAACCATCTCCACCGCCTGCAGAGTCTAAACCTTCATTAAAGAAGTCTTTAATACCATTTTTAAGTTTCTTAATCATAGCTGTCATTAAATCAAATGGTAATGGTGCATTTTTCATAAAGTCTAGGTTAAAACCAACTTTCTCAAAGACTTTATTTACCAATTTCATAGGATGACCTACATAATCAAAAACATCTCCAATACCCTTGATAACAGTGCTAGACACATCTTTAGCTTTATCAAGTGCTTTTGTACCTATGTCTTTTGCTTTGTCAAACGTAGTACCACCTATGTCTCTTGCTTTACCACCAATGTCTTTTACTTTATTAACATCATTTTTTACACCAGAGCTAATAACATCTAATATACCGTCTTTCTTTTTAGTACCTTTACTAAATTTAGGTAGTTTTTTCTTCTTAGTGTCATATCCTGAATTAGATAAAATAGCATGTGTTTGGGCGCCATTATAAACTTCTGATTTCTTAGGTAAGAATGTTAAAGTATCTTTATTAGGAGTTAAAGCTAGTTTTCCATTAGGGTAACGAATCATTTCATTTCTGAATCCATTAGGACCATTACCTTTACCTTTGTCCCCTACTGTTGCCATTGTACCTTTATTGATTTTACCGTTGGTAATATAACTTTGTGTATGCGTAGATTGAGTACCTGTAGATAATTTAATCTTAGGTATTTTATCCATACCTAATTTATCTGCGACCCAGTTAACACCTTTGATTAATCCATTAAGGCCTTTTTTAACGCCTTTAACCATTCCGCCAAAAAGATTCCCAATTTTACCGGTAACTGTTTTGATACCGTCTCTCATTTTATTCATGGTGCCCATAACTTTCGATTTCATGCCATTTACTATAGATACAGTAGTACTTTTAATTCCATTCCATTTCTTGCTCATGAAGCCACCTACAGCATTCATGGTGTTATGAGTACCTTTTTTAAGTGATCCCCAAGCACCTTTGACGCCTGACCATAGAGCTTTCGCTTTATTAACAGTACCTTTTTTAATACTGTTCCATTTAGAACTCATGAAACTGCCAACTGCTTTAAATATGCCAATTGTACCTTTTTTGAGTGCATTCCATGTATTTTTAACTCCAGACCATAATGCTTTTGCTTTATTCACTACTGATTTTTTTATAGCCGTCCAGATTTTAACTGTGGCATTCTTTACAGCATTAAATATTACAGAAACACCTTTTTTTAATGCGTTAAATACAGATAGAACACCTTTGCGCAAAGCTCGAACGATTCCTAACACACCATTTTTTAATGCAGTCCACACTTTAATAGAAAAGCTTTTAATAGCATTAAATATCGTAACTACAATGCGTTTAATAAGGTTGATATTAAATTTTACTTGCGCAACATATGCTTTAATAATTGCTATAACGCCGTTCTTTAAGGCGGTCCAGATTTTAATAGCAGCATTTTTCATGCCATTCCATAAAGCTGATAAGACATTTTTTAATGCTTGAATAGGATGTTGAACAGCAAATTTAATAGCGTTCCATATTATTACAGCACTTCTTTTAATCGCGTTCCAAATGGCAATTGTAGAGTTTTTAATTGCGTTCCAAATATTAATAATATAAGGTTTGATAAAACCAAATATAGCTATTGCAGCATTTTTTATTGAATTCCAAATGCCGATAACTGCATTTCTAAACGAGCTATTTGTTTTCCATAAATGAATAAGCCCTGCTACTAATAATCCGATGGCTGTAATAACTATACCGACTGGTCCAGTCATAAATCTTATTGCTAATCCCAAGCCTTTAGTTGCTAAAGTTGCACCTTTAGTAACTGTAGTCCAAGCTGTTGTTGCAGCTGCAGCAATTTTAGTTTTCATAGCCTGTATTGTCTGAGAAGTGGTTAATGCAGCCACCGCATATCTATAACCATTTGCGATACCACGAGCAGTGGCAGTAACGCCATTCCAAATACCAGTCGCTGCTGCACTGGTTTTAGATAAAAATGATAGTGTTCTCATACTCGTCATTAAAGATCCTAATACTGTTATAGCAGTGCCAATTGTTGATGCCATAACGCCAAAGACCATTAGTAGTGGACCAATAGCTGCGGCGAGTAATCCTACAACTGCAATCGTTTTTTGAACGCCAGTAGGTAAATTAGAAAACTTATTCGCTAATGATGTAATCCATTTAGCAGCTTTATATAACATTGGGGCTAATGCATCACCTAATGAAATCGCTAAACTTTCAATTGCCGATTTCATTTTACGCATTGCGCCACCAATACCGCCTTCCATTTCTTTAGCCATTCTTTTTGAAGCACCTTTAGAGCCGTCTATGGATTTAGTTAGCTTTTTATAATCTTCGTCTGATGCATTGATAACTGCTAATGCACCACTCATAGCCTCTTTACCGAATATTGTACTAGCTGCGGCTGCTTGTTGATCTTTGGATAAACCACCCATTTTAGTTCTAAGCTGGTCCATTACATCTCTCATAGGCAGCATTTCACCGTTGCTATCAGTAATAGATATTCCCAGTTTATCCATTTCGTCTTTCATTGCTTTTGTTGGTTTAGAAAGGTTGGTAAACATTGTTCTTAATGCTGTGCCGGCTTTTTCACCTTTTATCCCAGCATTAGACATCAAACCAATAGCTACTGATGTATCTTCTATCGTGTAACCTAACGCACCAGCAACTGGAGCAGCGTATTTAAACGCTTCACCTAAACCACGTACATCAGTATTAGCTTTCGAACTCGTTTGAGCCAAAACATCAGCAAAGTGAGTACTATCTTTAGCTTTCATGCCAAATGCAGTTAAGTTGTCGGTTACAATATCAGACACGCTTGCCAAATCTTCACCAGATGCGGCAGCTAAATCCATTACACCACCAATACCTTTTAGCATATCTTTGGTGTCCCAACCTGCAAGTGCCATGTAGTTCATCGCTTCAGCAGATTCCGAAGCAGTGAATTTAGTATCTCGACCCATTTGAAGTGCTTTTATTCTAAGTTGGTTAAACTCATCGCCAGTAGCACCAGATGTGGCTTTTACTTTGCGCATAGTATCATCGAAGTCTATACTTTTCTTCATCGCAGCACCAAAACCTGCCACAATTGGTGCGGTAACGTGTAAACTCATGTTACGCCCAACCGACTTCATTGAGTCACCAATAGATTTTATCTTAGGTCCTATTTCAGAAAATGTTTGCCCAAGTCTACCGACAGACGATTTACTTACTGCAATCATTTCTCTATATTTATCTCGCGTTTGGTCGAGTTCGTTTTGTAAATAATTAAGATTGTCAGCTTGTCGACTATATTCCTGCCTTAATTGAGCAGCTTTTTTGCTATTCACACCAGATGCTCTTGCTGCTTCTTGGTATTTTGCTTTCAACGCTGCAACGTTAGCTTTAGATTCTTTGACTGCTTGCGATAATTCTCTAGTTCTTAACTTATATGAATTTAAACTTTTTTCGGAATACTTAAAGTTGTTGTTAGATAGTTTTAAGTCAGCGTTTAATCCTTTGAAACTACGTTTTATTTCCGAAATACTACGTTGAACGCCCATATCTTTCATAGATAGGTCAATCTGCAACCCTTTTATTCTTTCTGGCATCACTCCACCTCCTTACTTATAAAATGTATTACATGAACGCGTCGATCATACTGTTTGTTTTCTTGACGTTTTTCTTATTACTTTCGTCAACTAACTCCATGAAAAAAGCAAAAGGCATATCTAAAATATCGTTAATATCCTTACCGCCTTCTTCCATCATTTTCAACATTAACTTCTTCATATTTTCCTTATGTTCTTTATAATTGATAGGTTTTAAATCATTTTGGCTAGTTGCTTTTTTCTTTCTTCATCCATTTGACCTTGTGCAATAAATTGAATTTGTTGTTGTAACTCTTCTACAGCATCTGGTGCATGCAATCTGTCTAGTAAATCATCTTTTGTAAATTGATTGTTGTAAATATCAACTACCATGTCTAACATTTGATCGATATTTTCTTGCGCAGAAGTGTTCTCATCTGATGCACCGTCCATTAAATCAGCTGCATCATAGATTTTACGAAAAGGAATTTGTGTAGGTGTAATATAAGTGTCGAATTTTGCGTTACCTTCTGAATCAGTTACTGCGTTACCCTTTTTATCGATTTGAATTAATTTAATAAAATTACGTTTAGCCATATTTTAATTGCTCCTTTAATTTTGATTTTTATTTGCAAATAAAAAGAGGACACGAAGTCCTCGATAATAGTTATTCTTCTAATTCTTTGATTAACGCTTTTCCACGTCTGTTGTTGCTTGTAGAAAGCTCTGAAATACGCTCATCAGAGATTTTTTTGTTCGCTGGTTTAGGATAAGTATCTCCAGTATCGTAAACTTTCTTCTTATCCTCTAAATCAATGAATTTGTGTAAAACTTCATACTTATTTTTAGCCATAATCAAACCTCCTGTATGTTATGCGCCTAGTTCTGATTCTGTTCCACTAGATTCTTTTGGATCACTGCTTGGTGCAGATTCGCCAAAAACAGCCTCCCAAATAGCGTCTTTCATAACGGATGTACCTTTAGCATCGTGACCTAATAACATTGCTTTTTCTTCTTCGAAGCCTTTAACTTTAGCTTGCATGAATTCAGCAGTAGTAGAGTCAGAACTGAATTCTACGCCATCTTCTTTTGTATTACCTTCTAATTCAGGGAATGTGAATAATCCTTTAGGTAATCCCACATACTCGCGTGAACCATCTTCCATAGTTTTCGCAAACATAACAGCTACATATGGTGGTGTATCGTTACCAACTGACACGATGCCGTCCTCTGATTTTTCTAATCCGAACAATGCAACTCTGTCCTCTAATGGTAACTTATGGAAACCAGCTTCTACTTCGATTGTTCCGTTAGCAACTGCCATTTCTGCTACTTGGTTATCACCATATGCTTTTTCGATGTCTTGATCTTTGGATACTGAAATTTCTTGTAAATATTTAATGCGTTCTGGATCAGCAACTTTTTTAACGCCACCTTCACCATGCACTTTATAATAAAATTCTGTTAACCCTGTAAATGAACGATAGTTTTTCTCTGCCATATTAAAACACTCCTAAATTTTAAAATATTGTTTACCTTCAAACCTTTTAGTTTGTCGGTAGATACTAAATTCTTTGATATATTCGGGTTTTATTGATGATGTCTCTCCAAAACCTAATACTTCCCACATCATTCGTTGTATTAAAAAAACGAGTCTATCTGATAAGACTCGTCCGTTTACTCCTTGTTTTTGTTTTACAAATACATCTATTTGATAAAAATATTCGTAAGTGAGATTATCATTATCACCAAAATCAGTAGGTGTAGGTGTATCTAATGGATCTATGACAATCACTACATCTTTAATTTCTTGTGCGTTTGGATAATCAAAGAATTTAATATTGTTCTTTTGAACATGATTCATAATTTCTTTGTTATCTATAATCGCTTCGTATATTTTCATTGTGATGTCATCCAATAAATTACACCCTCTTTCTCATTTCTTCTTTTACTGTTCTGAAATACGTTTCTCTGCCTTCACGCATAGCGTTTTCAATAACACCTTTACCAGCTGTATTAACCCACTTTCCAGAACGATCAAAGTGACCATATTCATTTAGGTGGATAATACGATAACGTTGTTTAGGACCTCGCCAATGAATTTTAACGGCCCTTACTCCTTTTATCGTCATCGGCTTTGAAAGTGTAGTTTCTTCTACTGATTCTCCAGTATCTTCAAAACTTTTCATATTACCTTTGATAATACTTACAACTTTATTGCCAGCTTTAGTTAGTGTAAAGTCAGTTATGCGTTTAGTAGCAGATTTACCGTATTTCGTTTCTAAATAGGCGATTATTTCTTTATCACCTTTCAATGTCATAGTCATTCTTCTTCACCCACCACTTTGACATAGTTAGGCGACTTAGCAGGTGCTACATTTTTGACATTAAAAAACAACCCTGCATACATACCATTTTTTATCTCAAATACGTGTTTTGAGCTTGGTATAAATTGAGGTTGTGCATCTCTAATATTTAATGTAACTGACCTTTTACTAAGTTCTAAATTACCTAACTGTACATCTTTTTGTGTTGGTTCGTACATTCCAGCGAAACAACTGTATATTTCTTTTTGTTCATTCATTCCTGCTTCTGGACCATCATTCACAACTTCATAAAAAGTAACTCTGTAATCTAATTGGTTAAGGTTCATCGACTATCACCTCAATGTTATCCTTACGCCATTTAATCAAGCTACTTCTTAATGTCTGAACGAGCTTTACAGAAGATGCAGGTACTTCGAAAGTTTGTTCGTTGGAAGTAGTTGAACGGTTATCGTAGTGATGTGCTACAACATTCAATACTGCAAGGTTAAACAATCCGTTATTTTCATAAAAAGGTTGATCTTCTTCCCTTAAAGATACAGCTGTTTTAATTTCGTTAATCGCACCTGGTAAATACACTTCCATAATTAAGTCATCATCGAAATCATGGTCGACGCGTATCGCTTGTTTAATGGCTTCAACGTCATCTATTTTGAACATTGAAATCACCTACTTTACTTATGCTCCTAGATCCCCACTAGGTTCTGTTGCATCTTCAAACGTTACGAAGAAACCAGCATTTTTATCAGCCTGTTTCACATCGAAACGGAAAGCACCCATTAAGTATTTACCGTAGATTTCATTTTCAATCCA
Organism: Micromonospora sp. NPDC050417; assembly: GCF_044458865.1. Lineage (NCBI taxonomy): Bacteria > Bacillati > Actinomycetota > Actinomycetes > Micromonosporales > Micromonosporaceae > Micromonospora > Micromonospora sp. NPDC050417. Next base: position 5,098 of record NZ_JBITIH010000038.1, on the reverse strand, counting down.
TTGAACAGAAACATCTGTACGGTCTGCAAATAACACACCACGTTTTACATCACCGATAAATGCTAGTGCATCTCCATTTTTACCTAACAAGTCATCACGCACAACTGTTACATTCATACCTAACACAGTATTACCTGCAGTGTTGATAATACTGTCTTGTAGTAAATAACGACCGTTACCATCTTTTAATGTATCAAGTTTTTGATAGAAACTTTGTGTACAGATGATTTGGCGGTCATAACCAGGATCTAATTTAACGTTGATAATTTCTTTTAAGTCGTCAACATTAGAAACACTAGTAGGATTGAATGCTTTTAAAACTTCACCAATACGTTCATTTAAAGTGTTGATTTTTTGTTCGTTAATATTTTCAGAAACAATAGCAGTTAAGTTAGCAACTGAATCATCTAATGCTTCTTGTGAAATCGGAATAGATCCACGATAAGTGTCTACTTCCCAAGTGATTGTTTCGAATTCCGGACGAGCTAACTCAGGGTTTTTCTCTAATTCAGCCACAGTGTTGAATTTAGCGTTAGCACGTTTTAAGATCGGGTATTTCCCACTTGCAGTTGATACTGAAGTTTTTTGTACCAATTCTGATAAGTCTTGGACTGTCTTAACTTCTTTTTCAGGAATATATTTAATATCCTCTGGGATAGTTACGCCAACGTCATCAGATTTAACATTGTCACGTTTAGCCCCTTTTGATTTCATGTACTGTTCAAATGCTAGAACTTCTTCGTTTGTTTCTGGGTTTTGGTTTAATTTCGCCATAGAACGTTTCGCTCCTTCTTTTTTGTCTTTTTCTTTTTTTAATTCTTCTTCTGTTGGCTCTTCCACCTTCTCAATTGTAGGTGCCTCTGGTTTCGGTTTTGCTTCAGATTCAGGTTTGTCATCTGGTTTTGGTTTATCATCAGGTTTTTCTTCGTCAGACGGTTTCTCCTCTTTGTCATCAGATGGTTTACTTTCTGACCCTTCTCCAGTGTCATCACCTTTGTTATCTTCGACTTCTGCACCCTCGTCTTTGGGTGGTGTTTCTTCTAACTTAGGTGCTGATGCTTCAATTTCTTTTGAAAGTTGTTCGAGTTCTTCGTACTCTTTCTTTTGAGCATCAATATCAGCTTTTAAATTACGAGCAGTTTCGAGGTCGCCCTTTTCGACTGCTTCTTGCGCTTTAGAAATCAGATTAGCGATTTCTTTTTTGCGGTCATCTAAATTGGCCATGCAATATCACTCCTTATTAAATTTGGGTATAAAAAATAGCCTCACGTTTCAAAACGAAGGCTTTCTAAATCCAATGCTATCTTCATTTGTTCCAACTGTTTGAATTTCTTTAAGTCTTTCGCACGTTGACCGACTTCAACCGATGTATCTTTGTAGGCTGGCACTGTAACAATGCTAACTTCAATCAGTTCATCAATTTTATTTATGGTTTGAACATACTCATTATCTAGGTTTTGCCATGTACGAGCTGTTGAATCATTAGGAGGTAATGTATAGAAGAAACTACACTGATTTACGTTGCCCGCCTTAATATTTTCATAAATATCTCTGGCGTAAGATGTGTTAGGTAGGTGACATTTAAAGTACAAGCCTTTTTCATCTACTTTTAACTCAAGTGTTCCAGCCTGTGTGCGTCCTATAACGTAATTGAAATCATGATTGATTAAACATTTCACATCGCTTATATCTACATCATCTAAGGCGTTAGGTGCTACAATTTCTCTGAACCCACCCAAGTCATCACTCATTATATTAAAGATAATTGCGTACCCCTTAATAACCATATCTTGTGGTCCAGTGTCAACGTTACTATTCGTCATACTCATCACCCCCTTTAATGGAGTTCTTTTCAACTTCTTTGTCAATTTTCGATTTTTGATAATTTTCTAAAGTGTTAAGTGGCGCTCTGTTAAGGTCAACCAATGGTTGTTCACCATGTTCAATAGGTTGATAACCAAATACACTTCTTGCTTCGTCTGTTGAAATAATTCCTTTACTATGCAATTCGGTAATACGTTGTAATTGTAGCTCTGGATCAATGTCGATGAGACGTGATGAATCAAACTCTAATTCGTAACCCGAATCAATAAACTTAAATATTTTTGTTTCGAGTTCTGCAATCATCATTTTAAATATTGGATCTAATGTACTTTGCAAATATTCTAGGTTAGCTTGTGTGATAGATGTGTTTACTGTTTCAATACCTAGCTTCGATACTGGTAAACCAAACGCTTTAGCAACTTGAGATGTACTGAACTTATAACTATTTAAGAAGTTCAATACTTCGGTAGGAATTTGCAACCTGCTGAATTCCATTGTGTCGTCGATAGCAACTAAGCCACTATTGTTTTTTAATTGGCTTTCTGAGAAATTCTTTTTCAAATCTCTTAATTGTTCAGCATTGATTTGCCCTTTTCTATACTTCAATACTGATGTCGAAGTCCCACCATTATCGAAGAAGTTACGTAGGAAGCTCTTAGAACCTTGAGAAATACCAATTTCGTGTGCTAAAGCATACAAAGGACTATAACCCACATATCCATCTAATGTAATGTATCTAAAATGCAATATATCCTCACTGGTTATCTTTGCAGCGTTACCTTCCACATCTTCGCTCACGTTGTAGACAATATCTCCGTCTTTTTCCTCAACTCCTACTAAATCATTATGTAAGAAATAGAAGCCTACGGGGAAATCGTTTTTATCACGTACAATTTCAACAAAAGATTGACCGTTAAGCAGCATATTCGCGATGATTATAAACTTAAAGTGCCAACCCGGTAAGTCCGAATACGGATTGTTATTAAATAGATCCAGTATTTGGTCCATCACTGTATTTGTTTCGTGACCTTTAACTTTCAACTTGGTGCTTGCAATGTCTGCAGATATAATACGTGTAGCAGTAAATACATCACTGTTACGTAGCGCGTTTATACCAACATAGCTTGCATGTGTGCCATGTTCTTGCCAATACAATAATCGTTCTAAATCTCTGTTCATCTTTTCTTGTTTGCTTGTAAATCCTAAATCAAGTAATGGCATCTTTAACTGTCACCCCCTTTCTGACTTATCGAGGTATTGTCGTACGCTTGATTTAAAACGCCTGAGAGGCCTATGAGCAGCAAGCCACCAATAATATATAACGGCTTCCAAAGTATAAATAAGCCATAGAATAGACCTATTAAGCCCACAACGAATAATAGTATTACTACAAGTGCGTATAAGAATTTTTTCATCATCACACCTCCTATAAGAACAATGGCATTAAAGTTTCACTATCCCATTCATGTTCACAAGCCATCACATAAGCGAATATAGTCGACATGAGCGGATCTATCTTTTCTCTATTCATTTTCTTTTCAATCATCAATGAGTCATTAGTATCTTTAGCTACTGCATTTTTTATCGCAATATCTAGTAACGGATTTTTATGATGTTTAATGTCGCCATTAATTACTTTCAATCTAAAATCTAGTATCGGATTAGATAACGTTTGTGGTCCTTGTCTGATTTCTACTAAATCATAAGGCCAATCTCTACGCTCAATTTCTGCAATAACACCATGTATTGAGTAAGGATCATAACATAACGCTTGTACGTCTAATTTATATTGGTCGATATAATCCTCTATATAATTCAAAACTTGATCAGTATTGATAATTCCACTTTGTAAATCGGTAATCGTACAATAACCGTTTTCTGCAATTTGTCTATAATCTATAAAATCTCTATCAATTTTTCCATCTAGTCCACCTTTAGTAGCCACAAACGAATGACTGGTTACATAATACTCTTGATTATCTTCATTAAGATGAACGAACGACACTGCGGTTAAGTCATCAGCACGTGATAAGTCTAGGCCGATATAAGTTTTAGACCCATGTATATCAAAATCTGTTTCATTCTTTTTCCAATCATTGAAATCTAAGTAAGATTCTGTACTTGCTTGTAACCAATAATTGAAGTTTTTAACAAGCACCTTGAACATAGATCCTTTTTTATTAGCCTCTGCTACGCGTTTTTCCAAATACTCTTCAATTTGTTCTTTTAAGTCGTCTGATTCATTGATTAATGGATTGGACTTGGCCCATGTTGTTTTATCTTGCCATTCATCTTCCGAGTCTTGTTCATAGATAATCGCAAAGTATTCTGGATCATCATAAATTTCAGCTAAAATATCTTTAGCATAAGGCCATTCATTTACAAACATCGGTGAATTTAAGTTAAAACCTGCGGTACTGATGATAAATATAAGTGATTGGTATAAGTTACCTTGACCTGATTGGATTAATTCGACCATTTCATCTGTTTTCGCTGCATGGTATTCATCAATAACTGCTAGGAATGGTTCGAAACCATCGACTGCACTTGTATCACGTGATAATGGCATAACGAAAGAGTCATCACGCAAGTTATTAAGCAACTCGCGTACTTTTTTAACGTCTTTCTTTAATTCTGGTACTTTTGATACTAAATGCATAAGTTGTTTAGTTACCATGTTGAATACTACGCTTGCTTGTTTCTTGTCATTAGCTGCACAAAATATCTGTCTGCCTTCTGCTGGTTCCCTATCGAATAAAAAAGAATAAAGTACAAGTCCACTTACTAAAAGTGACTTACCTCCTTTTCTTGACATTGAGATAAAAGCTTTTCTAAATCTCAGCATATCTCTGTCTTTCGTGAACCAACCTCTGACATTTGCGACAATGAACTTTTGAAACAATGTCAATTTGTGTATCTTACCTTTTGTATCAGGTAGTGTTTCCATGAATTTAATAACCTTTTTGGCACGTTTAGGTTTATAGATATAATTCCATTCAGGATTATCTATTGACTTGTGTATGTCTTTTAAATGACGAATACAGGCAAGTCTAGTATCCTTACATGTAATGTATGCACCAGATAGAACCATGACACAGTATTTGTATGCATCATCTCTTAAATCATTGGGTATATTTAGAAGCTTTTCATACACTTTAGGTATTTTAACGTTAGTCATCTTCATCAACACCAAATTCATCGTAAACCGATTTTGCTTTATCCTTTTCAACCGGTACAACTAAACGCATACGACTATCAATTGTCATACCCAATT
>NZ_JBITIH010000037.1:0-42745 GCF_044458865.1 Micromonospora sp. NPDC050417 | reverse complement strand
GGTGTGGGGGGTGGCACGGGGCCGCCCTCCGCGCCCCCCCCATTAACTGGGCCCCCCCGCCGGGGCCCCCACCCGGCCGGGGGGGGGGCGGGGGGGGGGCCCCGCCCCCCCCCCCCCGGCCCCTCCCATCGGTGCGGCCCCTCCCATCGGTGCGGCCCTTGCGTCGCTGTGGTCAGCGGGCGAGCACGAGCCAGTCGTACTCGTGACCGCAGGGCGGGCCGGAGGCGATACCGAAGCGCAGGTCGTCGAGGTCGAGCAGGACCGAGAAGACGGTCTCCGACCGGTCCGCCAGCGCGTCCCGCTCGTCCACGTGCCGGCAGATCGCGTGCGGGAAGCTGGCGTGGTCGCCGAAGAGGTCGGCCAGGTCGCTCTCGGTGACCTTCCGCGCCTGGGCAGCCGGGTCGAGCAGCCGGCGGGCACGGGCCGAGCGGAACATCGACGAACCGCCGTAGTCCTTCATCGTGTCGTGAACCGGCAGCCTGGACTCCAGGTGGTTGGCGTGCGTCAGCACCCCGTCGACCGGGTGCAACCAGCCCGCGTCGCCGGGCACGAGTTCGAGGTCGATCAGCTCACCACCGGCCTCGCCGGCCTGCCCGAGCAGCAGGTTGATGGAGCTGTTCCGGCTGCCCCGGCAGGCCGCCTTCAGCGCACCGGCCAGGCTGTCCGCCTCCAGTGCCGCCCGCAGCAGCACGTGGTACGGGACTCCGGGCGGCGTACCGTCGGCGGGCAGCCCGTCCCGGTCGCAGCCGAGCATGTTGACGCAGACACCGACACCGGCGGAGTTGAGGCCGGTCTTGGCAAGCATTCCCGCCTCGGCCAGGGCGAGTACGGTCAACCCCCGCTCGTCCCGGGTGGCGAGCAGGACCATCGCCTCCCGCTGGTCGGGATGCCAGTCCCAGTTCTGCCCGAGCAGCAGGTTGCCGCTGGCCGTGTGGGTACCGAGGACGCCGGCGGCGGTGCAGCCGCCGTCCCTGCCGTCCGGCACGGTCGCCGCCGACCCGTGGCCGCCGGTCGGGGTGGCCAGGGCACCGGTGGGGGTGGCGCCGAAGAGGAGTTCGGTCCGGGCGTTGAGCGCGTAGATCTCGCCCACCCCGACCCCCGCCCCCTCGGCCACACCGTCGAGCATCTGGGCCACCCGGGGGTGGTGTGTGGCCGTGGTACGCCGGAACGCCTCACCGGCGGCGCGTACGGCGGCGAGGTCGAGTCCCGCCTCGACCCGGAACCGGCGCAGGTAGAGGTCCAGGTTGGTGGCAATGGGCTGACGGGCGGCGATCCCGTAGTCAAACCCGCAGCGCTCCGGTGTGCCCTCCACCCGGATCACCGGCACCGGCAGATGGGCGAAGGTCCCGTCATCGGCGGAAATCATGTTCCGCACCATATCCGTATCCGTCGAAGAGGTTCATCGGAGATTCCGCCATGGTTTCTGGTGACAACCCTGACGATACCCGTAACTGTGCTGCCGTAAGGGACGACGACGCTGGTCCTGGGCCTAGGCTGTGCTGCATGAGCGATCAGCGAGGCGGTGGCCGGCGGCCTGCCGTCGACGAATCCCGCGTGCTGGTGGACGGCCCCTGGACGCATCGCTTCGTCGGCGCGAACGGCAGCAGATTCCACGTGGTCGAGGCGGGCAGCGGACCGCTGGTGCTCTTCCTGCACGGTTTTCCCGAGTTCTGGTGGGCCTGGCACGACATGCTGCCCGCCGTCGCGGACGCCGGCTACCGGGCGGTCGCGGTGGACATGCGCGGTTACGGCGCGAGCGACAAGCCACCCCGGGGGTACGACGGCTACACGCTCGCCGCCGACGTCGCCGGGCTGATCCGAGGGCTCGGCGAGCGTTCCGCGGTCCTGGTCGGCTCCGGTTTCGGCGGCATGGTCGGCTGGACCACGGCCGCCTTCCACCCGGGTCTGGTCCGACGGCTGGTGGTGCTCGGCGCACCGCATCCGCTCCGGCTGCGTACGGCGATCTTCGCCGACCCGCGTGGGCAGTTCCTTGCCGCCACACCCACCCTCAAGTTCCAGATCCCGCGCTACGAACACATCCTGACCAGGGACGACGCCGCCCTGGTCGGGCACTTCCTGGCCACCTGGGGTGGCGAGCGGTGGGTGGGCAGCGAGTCGTTCGAGGCATACTCGGCCCGGTGCCGGGAGGCGATGCAGATCCCCCAGGCATCGTTCTGCGCGATGGAGGGGTACCGCTGGGCGTTCCGGTCGGTGCTGCGGTTGCAGGGCTACCGGTTCGTGAAGCTGATGCAGAATCCGCTGGTCACCCCGACGCTCCAGTTGCACGGAGCAGAGGACCGGGGGGTGTTGCCGCGTACCGCCCAGGGTTCGGGGCGGTACGTGACCGCGCCGTACGAGTGGCGGCTGCTGGACGGGGTGGGGCACTTTCCGCACCTGGAGACGCCGGACCTGGTGCTCGGCGAGATCCTGCGCTGGGCGAAGTCCTGACCGGTACGGGACCCGCGCTACCGGCGACCGACTCCGCTGCGCTGGACCGACACACCCACGTCACGCCTCCGGGACGTCACGCTGGCCGCCCGCCGGGGCGAGTGCGCGGTACTGCGGCGAGGCGAGGAAACGGCGTACGACAGGATCGGTGACCGGTGTCATCGGCAGGTCGAGAATCTCCGCCGGGGAGAGGAACACCATCGCCGCCCCCTCACCGAGAACGACCTCGTCCTGTCGGGCGAGGGTCGGCGCGTAGAAGAGGGACGAATAGCTCGTGTCGTCCGTTCGCCCGCTCCAGAACAGCGCCAACGGACCGTCGACGCGCAGGCCGGTCTCCTCCCACAACTCCCGCCGGGCCGCTTCCTCGGCGGTTTCACCGGGCTCAATGTGGCCACCGGGGGTGCCCCAGAGATGGGGATGGTTCGGGGCGTGCTCGTCGCGGAGCTGCATCAACACCGCACCGGACGGGTCGACCAGCAACACCCCGGCGAGTTGGCGCACCGCGTCCGCCATGGTCGCGGTCAGGCCCGCTGTTCGCGCAGGTCGGTGACCTCGGCGGAGGGCGCCCAGCCCTGGTAGACCCCGAAGTCGAACGCCTCCAGCCCCATCGCCTCGGCGATCGGCCACCGCCCACCGGTGTACTCCACCCGCAGCCAGGTGTCGTGTTCGGCGAGCACGATGAACGGCTCGCCCTTCCACCGGCAGGTGGTACGCACGTACGCCAGCTCGTCAACCTCGGCCGCCGGCACCACCCGGACGAACCGGCCGGAACGTACCTCGGTGAAGCCCTCGTCGGGGCGGACCTGGTAGAGCCGGACCTCGTCGCCGTCCGGGCTGACCTCGTACTCCTTGCCGCGCCAACGGGCAACGTAACCGTCCCGCATCACGGCGTCTCCACCCGCTGCCAGCTCGGCGCGTCCGCGTCGAAGGTGGCGATCAGCACTTCGGTGCCGTCCGAGCCGATCCGCCACAGTTCGGCACCGTGCGGCAGCCGGGCACTGTCCACCTTGAACTCCGCCACCACGTCGCTGCTCTCGCCGGGGGCGAAGCCGTTGCCCCGGAACGGTGGCCGCTCGATGACCCAGCCCTCCATCGCCCGCATCGCGGACTCGGACTGCCCCCCGTACGGGATGCGGTAGAGACTCGGTCGGTACGCCGGCCAGCGCAGCACGTAGATCTCGTCGGCGTCCCGGGCGAAGGGCGAGTTCGCGTAGCCGAGCCCGAGCGCGGCGTGCAGCTTCGCCGGGGTGTTCAGGTGCGCCACCTCGGGAGCCCGGTGGACGAAACCGGAGACCCGGTCGTAGCCGCGTTCAAGGTAGTAGATGACCTGGCTCGGCGCGATGGTCTTCTGCATCATCGTCGGTCGGCCCGGGTCTTCCCGTGCCGGCGCGTACGTCGACCGTGGTGTTTCCTCCGCGGTCGCCGACTCGATCTGCTCGATCGGCCCGGTATCGTCGCCGAGCCCGACCTCGGCAGCCCAGTTGGCGAGCGCGACGATCTGGGATCCGGGCAGTTTCGCGCCGACCGGCGTGCCGGGGTTCACCGCGAACGACCACTCGGTGTCGGGCCATCTGCGGATCACCTGGACAAACTTCACGCTGACCGTCTCGGTCGACGTGGTCAGGTGGTCGGCCAGCCGTTCCGGGGAGGTGAACACCACCACGTACGTCTCGCCGTCCATCCGTTCGGTGTTCCAGACGAAACCGTCGTCCCCGGGGCGGCTCCCGGGCGTCGCCGCGGCCGACACCGGCAACAGCACCGTGGCCAGCAGCAAGGTCGAAAGGAACGTGTCGGTGCTGCCGTCACCGGCTGCGCTGAGCAGGCTCTCCTCGACGTCGTTGGCGGGTACGAAGTCCGGCGGCAACGCGGGCGCCGCCGGCACCGGATCGGCCGGACCGACCTCGTCGTGGGCGGTCGTGGCCGGAGCATGGTCCGGGTAGGCAGGCTCGGCCGGGGCGTAGTCCGCGAACGCCGGCTCGGCCGGGGCGTAGTCCGCGAACGCCGGGTCGACCGGAGCCAGCTCGGTGAGGCTGGAGTCGGTCGACCCGTAGCCCTCCGGCGCCAGCTCCGCCGGTGGCCGCGGAATGGGCAGCGGGGTCGGGTCGCCCGGCGCGCGGTCGCCAACCGGTGGACGGGGCATCGCCATGGTCAGCTCCGCCTCGGCGGGCATCCCCGGACGCGGCATCGCCGTCGTCAACTCCGCATCCCCGGACAACCCCGGACGCGGCATCGCCGTCGTCAACTCCGCATCCCCGGACAACCCCGGACGACGCATCGCCATGGTCAGATCCGCCCCGGCTGTTGCCCCCGGAGTCCACCCAGACCTGGTCGGGGCGGCCGGAACGGTGTCCGCGCCGGCGGTGGCCCCACTCAGCCACGGTGCCGTGGATTCCGGCGCCGGCACCGACGGCGGCTCGGCGGACTTCGCCGCTGCGGCGTACCAGCCGGAGAGTTCCTGCGTCACCGCCCCGGTCTGGGCGGGAGCGGGTCGCGCCGAGCGCGGTATCGAGGTGAAGAAGTTCGCCGTGCCGTCGCCACCATTGCCGTTCCGGTCGCGACCGGGGTGTCCAGCGCCGAGTTGGCTGGGTGGGGCCTGCCCACCGGGCGGCGGGTAGCCGCTTTCCGGTGCTGCCCCGTTCGCCGGGTAGCCGCCGTTCGCGCCGACGAGCGGATCAACGGCAGCCGCGAGCGACGGTCGTGTCGGCAGTGGCGGTGCGGCCGGCTCCGGGGCCGAGTCCTGGGTCTGCGGACGCCCCGGTACGACTGCGGTGGCCCGCGCGCGGGCGGCGCTCTCGGCCCGCTCCAGCCGGGCCCGAGCACCGATGGTCCGACCCGGCAACCGCACGTCACCCCGGGCGAGCTGCGAAACGAACCAGGCCGGCAGGTAGCCCTCGACCGGCAGACCGGGGTTGACCGCGAGCCACCACTCCAGGTTCGGCCAGTTACCGGCCAACTCGTGATAACCCGTACGCCGGGTGGGGCCGGCACTGTCGCCGAGGCATGCCTGCATGGCGTTCACGGAGGTGAACGCGAGTACGTGGGTCCGCCCGCCGGTGGTCCAGGTCCCCCAGCCCATCGGCGCGTGCCCGGCGAGCGCGTGTGCGGAGACCGGCAGCAACAGTTCGGTACGGGCCAGAATCCTGAAGTACCGTTCCTGATCATTCGCGCGTAGCGCGTCCCGCATAGCGGCTTCGGCCTCGGTGGCCGGCTCCCATTCCGTCACGGCCACCTTCCTTTCCACGAAGAGGCCACAGGTACCGCGTACAACCTACAAGGTTGGCACGAGATCACGATGTCAGCCCGGCGGTGGGTGCCGTGGCTGATAGCACACAGATAACATCCGGTCGCGAACCCGACACAATTTCGGAGGCGGACGATGCCGGGCCGGGTATTAGGTCTCGCCCTCACCTATGCCTTTCTGGCGGCGCTCGTGCTACCCGCCGGACCGGCCGGGGCGGCACCCGCACCGGTGGGCGCCGCACGGCGTGTCGCCCCGGACTGCACCACCCGGGCCACGCCGGGGAAGTTCGTCGACGAGGAACCGTGGGCCCAGCGCCGCTACCTGCCGGACCGACTCGCCCCGCTCGCCACCGGCGCGGGCGTCACCGTGGCGGTGATCGACTCCGGGGTCGACGAGAAGCACCCCCAACTGCGCGGGCAGGTGACCGACGGGACCGACCTGCTCGACTCGGGCGGCGACGGGACCGACGACTGCGTCTACCACGGCACCGCCGTCGCGAGCATCATCGCCGCGAGCGCACGCGACGGTGTCCGGTTCCACGGGCTCGCACCGCAGGCGAAGATCATGCCGGTACGGATCAGCGAGCAGCAGGACATCGGCGGGGAGCAGCAGGGCCGGACGGTCAACGAGGCGGGCTTCGCCGAGGCCATCCGCTGGGCGGTCGACCACGACGCGGACGTACTCAACCTCTCCGTCGTGCTGTACGAGGACAACCGCGCGGTCCGGGCCGCGATCGAGTACGCGATCGAACGGAACGTGGTGGTGGTCGCGGCGGTCGGCAACCGCTACACGACCGGAAACCCACGCCCCTACCCCGCCTCCTACGACGGTGTGCTCGGCGTGGGGGCGATCCACGAGAACGGCGCACGGGCCTCGTTCTCCCAGACCGGGCCGTGGGTGGACCTGGTCGCCCCCGGGGTCGGGGTGCTGGCCGCCACCGCTGGTCCGGGACACAGCCGACACGACGGCACCAGCTACGCGGCACCCTTCGTGGCGGCCACCGCCGCCCTGCTCCGGCAGTACCAGCCAAAACTACCCGCCACCGAAGTGGTCGCCCGGATCGTGGCGAGCGCCGATCCGGCCCCGGACGACGGTCGCAGCGACGCGTACGGCGGCGGGGTGCTCAACCCCTATCGGGCGTTGACCGACACCCGGCCCGCTGGCGCGGCTCCCACCGCTGCGGCGCTTCCGGCCGACCAGACGGATCCGATGGCGGTAGCCCAGCAGCACCGGCGTGAGCAGGCAGGCGTTCGAGCGCTCTGGCTGGCCGGGGTGGCCGGCGGGTTGGCCGCGCTGGCGCTCATCCTGGCGGTGGTGCTGCCTCGGGGCGCCCGACGGGGTTGGCAGCCGGCCGGGCCGGCGTAGCGACGCCGGCCGGACCGCCAGACCAGCCTGTGCCCTCTCCCCCGGCCCGCCCGCCGCGCGCGGCCGACAGCGCCTTCGGTGGGCGCGGTGTCACTGGAACAGGCTGGTGTTCCGCTTCTCGGTGTTCTGGTAGTCGGCTGCGGAGTCGTCCACGGCGACCTTGATGTCTCGGAGCATGTTCTTCAGGTCGAGCGAGGCCGAGCGCCAGCTCGCCTGCCGCTGCTCGTACGCCTCCTTCGCCTCACCGGACCAGGTGGCGACCAGCGGAGCCGCGTCGCGCTCGATCTGTCCGAGCTGCGAGTCGAGCGTGTTCAGTGCCCGCTGGATGTCCGCGCTGGCCTGCTGCAACGCGGTGAAACTGACAACAAGCACGCCATCGTTCATCGGTTGGGTCCTCCCCCGAGAATCAGAGCGGCAGCCGGATGCCGCGGTTGGTGTTGGCGACCCGACTGGCCGCCTCGCTGTCCGACGCGTCGTAGTGCTGGCCGGAGGTGCGGATCGCACCCGCCGTCTCGCGCAGCGCCCGCCCCAGCTTCGTCTGGTCGGCTGCCCACTCCTGCTTGACCTGCTCGAACGAGCGACCGCCCGCGCCGCGCCACGCCTGCTGGAGCCCTTCCAGTTCGTTCATCAGGCTGTTGAGCATCGACTGCAGCGACTGGTCCACATCTTCGAACTTCTTCGCGGTCTGTTGCATCACCGCGGCTTCTGCCTGCGTCTGGGACACCCGGACGTCACCCCGCTTTCTCGATCGTCGCGCGCACGGCGACCACGGTGGACGCCGCACTGGTATTCGCCGGTACGACAGACGCCGTACGGGTCGACTCCGTCGCTGACCGTAACGGGCCGAGCCCCTATCCGGTACCCCCTGACCGCGCCCTGTGGATAACTCCCGCCCTGACGGGCCGCTCAGTCCGCAGTGGCCGGAGCGCGGGCGGCGGTCGGGTCAAGTGCCTCGCCGGCTGGCACCAGGGAGACCAGAGCGGCCGGCAGGCGAAGCGGTTTGATGCTGCCGTAACCGAGCATCGTGAGCACGTCGGCGCTCGTCACCGCGTGCCGCCGGCCCTGGTCGGTGACGACCGAGATCGCCCCGCCACTCAGCCCCGGCGCCGCGGCGGCCTCGACGACCGCACCCCGGCCCGGCTCCACCAGGATGTGGTCGGCGAGCGTCGCACCCTGTTCGGACCGGGCGGCGGTCCGTGCCGCGTCGCTGAGATCCGGCAGGGTCGACCCGATCGTCACCTGGTGCACGCCGCCGTCGTCCCGTACCGCGCCGCAGATCCCACCGTCGTCGGCCGGGACCAGCTCCGGACGGTTCGCCGGGGGCGCGCCGGGATCCTCGGAGACCAGCGGACCCACCTTCGGCACCCGGGCGTACTCGCCCTGGGACATCGGCGTCGGATCGTCCTGAGTGGCGGCGGTGAGCAGCAGGTCGGCCTGCACCTGGGTGATCCCGGCCAAGCCGTCCCGCTTGGCCACCGCGTACTGCCGGCCGCCGCCCTGGCTCTCCACCACGAACACCTCGCCGATCCGTGCACCCTCCACCTTCACCGACCGCTTGCCCTGGTCGGCCATGGGCACCCGCCCCAGGTCGGCACCGGCGGGCAGCGCGTTCAGCAACGCCGGAGCGACCGGGGTCGGCCGTTCGCTGTTCCAGGTGAGCGCCGACAGCACCAGGTCCGCGTCGCGAATCAGGTGCCGACGGTCGTGCCAGATCAGGTACAGCCCGCCGTCCGGGTGCCGGACCAGCGCCGCGCGGTCGCCCAGCGGCGTACCACCACCGATCTCGGCGCCGACCAGCAGCACCGAACGCGGCACCGCCGTACCGTCCACGGTGAGCACGGTCGAGCAGACCGTCCACGGCGCCGACGAAAGCCGGCCGGCGGCCGGGAGCGAGTCGGGGGCACCACTGATGCCGAGGGTGATGCCGCGTGGCACCCCGTCGATCGACGTGCGCGACACGAGCACCGTCTTCGGCTGCGCGCCACCGACGATCAGCAGCGCGGACGCGTAGTTGAGCACCAGGTGCAGCTTCTCGTCACGGAAGACGTAACGGGCACCGGACTCCTTCTCCACAATCACCGCGTTGGGGTCGCGCCAACTCTTGCCGCCACCGCCCACGACCGCGCCATAGACACCGACCCCGCCGAGGGTGATCGCCGCGATCAGAACACTGGCCAGGGTCGCCCCGGCCGCCCGTCGAAACGGCGACTGCGCCGGATCGGTCTCCCGCATCACCAGTGCGGCCACGACACGTTGGACCATGAACTGGTAGGAGTGCAACTGGTCCTGCCGAGACGGCATACGGGCCCCTCCCCGGTGAGTCCGGCCCCTACGATAGGCCCCTCGGCGAGTCACGGGGGGACGCCCGAGGGCCATCCACGCACGGGAGGCTATCGCGGTGACGGTGAGTGTGGCGGGGGACTCGGCCCGGACCGGCGAGTCGAGCGGGGACGGCGGGGACGACGACCCAGGTTCCGGTCGCGCCACCGCCGTCGGCCCGGTCCGCCGCACCTCGCTCGGTCTACGCGCCGGGCAGATCGTGGCCGCGCAGAGCGGAGTCGCGCTGCTGCTGGCCGCCGCCGGGCGCGGGCCGCTGGTGCTGACCGCCGCCGGACTCGGCGCCACCGTACTGGTGCTCACCGCCTGGCTTCGGCTGCGTCGCCGGTGGCTCTTCGAGTGGATCGCGGTCGGCACGCGCTACCTGCTCCGTCGGCGCACCCTCGCGCCGAACGCCGACCCAGCCGCCCTGCTGGACCTCCTCACCCCCGGCGCGGGGGTGTTCTCGGTCGACCTGGCCGGCGACGCCGCCGCGGTGATCAGCGACGCGTACGGGCTGACCGCCGTCCTCGAACTCGGGGACCCGACCGGTCTGCTCGCCGACGCCGCGCAGTCACTGCCAAGCCCCGCGAGCCTGCTGCCTGCCACCGGCCCCCAGACTCCGCCGGTCCGGATCCAACTCGTCCTCGCCGGCGCCCCCGCGCCGACTCTGCGCGCCGGTGGCGGCACCCCCGCCACCTCGTACCGGCAGCTCACCGACGGGCGGCTCCTCGGGCACGAACGGGCCCTGCTGGCGGTTCGGGTGGTGCGGACCGAGGGCTGGTCCGAGTTGGACCTGTGTCGGGCGCTCTCCAGCACCGTCCGGAAGGTACGCCGACGGCTCGCCCCGGTGCCGGCGCGTCCGCTCGGCGAACGCGCCACGCTCGGCGTACTCGCGGAACTGGCGCACCACGACGGCGCGCAACCGGCCCAGGAAAGCTGGCAGGCGGTGCGGATGGGCGGTCTACTGCAAACGACCTTCCGGCTGCGTCGCTGGCCCGACCCGAGCTCGGAAACGGCCCGACGGCTGGTGCCCCGGCTGCTCGCGTTACCGGCCACCGCGACCACGGTGTCGCTCGCCGCCGGCCCGCGTGGCACGGCCGGCGAGCCGGTGCCGGTGGATCTCACCGTACGGCTGGTGGCCGAGAAAGCGGCGGGACTCTCGGACACCACCCAGGCCCTACGTCGGCTGCTCGCCGCCGAGAACGCGACCGGGCGGCGGCTCGACGGGGAACAGTTGGACGGCCTCACGGCCACCCTGCCGGTCGGTACACCCTCCACCGCCCTCGACCAGCGGTCGGCGTCGGCCATGGTGGACCTGCTCGACCTGCCCTTCGGCGCGGCCGGTCTGATGATCGGCGCGAACCGGCACGGGGCCCCGGTCACCGTCCGGCTCTTCCGCGCCGAGGCGACCCGGGTGCTGCTGGTCGGCGGGGTCGCCGCCGCGCAACTGGTGGCGCTGCGGGCGATGGCCCTCGGCTCTCGTGTGGTGGTGCAGACCGCCCGACCCCGGGTCTGGGAACCGTTCGTCCGGGCGGTGAGCGCACCGGGCGAGACCATTGCGCTCATTCCGCCCGGCCGTCAGGTCGGCGGTCCACCCGGCACCCTGCTGCACCCGCTGCTGGTCGTGGTGGACATCGGACCCGTCGGCGCGGAGGCCCAGACCGGTCCGGGCTGGCAGGCGAGCCTGGTGGTCCGGGACGGGCTGACCCCGGCGGACACGGACGCCATCTCCCGGGCCGACCTGGTGATCCTGCAACCGCTGCACGCCGACGAGGCCGCACTGGCCGGGGTGGCGCTCGGGCTCGGTGACTCGGCGGAGTGGCTGACCCGGATCCGGGGCGACATGGTCGGCGTGGTGAGTCGTCGGGTGCTGCGGTGGGCGCTGCTCTCCGCGACCCCGATCGAGGTCCAGCTGATCGGCCCGCCGACCCGGAGCTGACCGGCCCGGCGGGTCGGAGCCGAGCAGGTCCCGGGGCAGCGCTGCCAGGCGTGCCGTGGCACGATCCCCGGCATGAATTTCCTCACCGGCCTGCTGCTGCGGCTCGCCACCACCGCGCTCGCGTTCTGGCTGGCGACACTCGTCATCCCCGGCATCACCCTGGGTACGGACTCGATCGGCGAGGCGGTGCTCACCCTGCTCCTGGTGGCGGTGATCTTCGGGGTCGTGAACGGGGTGCTCCAGCCCGTCATCAAGACCCTCGGCTGCGGCTTCTACCTGCTCACCCTCGGTCTGATCGCGATCGTGGTGAACGGGTTGCTCTTCCTGCTGACGAGCTGGATCGCCGGCCAGTTGGAGCTTCCGTTCGCGGTCGACGGCTTCTGGCCGGCAGCCGTACTCGGGGCGCTCTTCGTCAGCGTCGTCACCTGGGTGCTCGGCATGGTCACCAACCGCGACTGACCAGAGTTCGGGAATTGGACTGGCGCGGGGGCCGGGCGGCGGGACTACCGTCGCCCGGTGATCACGTTCACCCGCGCTGACGGTTACGAACTCTGCACCGACCCCGACCGGATCGACGTCGAGCGGGTGCACCGCTGGTTGTCGACCGACTCCTACTGGGCGCGCGACCGCCCGTACGCGGTGACGGCCCGCGCGATCGCCAGCTCGATGGTGTTCGGGGTGTACCGGCCGGGCGACGGGATCCAGGTCGCGTTCGCCCGGGTGGTGACCGACCGGGCGACCTTCGCCTGGCTTTCCGACGTCTTCGTGGACCCGGCCGAGCGGGGGCGGGGGCTCGGTGGCTGGCTGGCCGCCACCGCCCGGGACGCGGTGACGGAGCTCGGCGTGTACCGAATGCTGCTCGCCACCGACGACGCGCACGGGGTCTATGCGAAGGTCGGCTTCAGTTCGCCGTCGAAGCCGCAGAACCTGATGGAGCTGATGCGTCCCCAACCGTGGGTGACGCCGGTCACCGATAAGGAACACTTCCCAGATCCGCCCCTTACGGTAGCGGAGTGAACCAGCTTCGCCTGGGATATCTCTACGGACTCGGCGCGTACGTCCTCTGGGGTTTCTTCCCGCTCTACATCAAGGTGCTCCGGCCCACCGGTGCGGTCGAGATCCTCGCCCACCGGGTGATCTGGTCGGTGGCGTTCGTCGCGCTGATCCTGGCCGTCACCCGGCACTGGGCGTTCCTGCGTACGCTGGTCCGCCAGCCCCGGCTACTGGCCGGCATCGCCGCAGCCGCCGTGCTGATCGGGGTGAACTGGGGCGTCTACATCTACGGGGTCAACGCCGACCGGGTGGTGGAGACCGCCCTCGGCTACTTCATCAACCCGCTCGTCGTGGTGCTGCTCGGCGTCACCGTGCTGCGCGAACGGCTCCGCGCGACGCAGTGGACCGCACTCGGCATCGGCGGCCTGGCGGTCGTGGTCATCGCCATCGACTACGGCCAGCCGCCGTACATCGCGCTCACCCTGGCGCTGAGCTTCGGCGGGTACGGCCTGCTGAAAAAGCGGCTCGGGCTGCCCGCCACCGAGGGGCTCTTCGTCGAGTCGGCGCTGCTCGCACTCCCCGCGCTCGGCTACCTCGCCTGGCTGACCTGGCACTCCGAGCTGAGCTTCGGCCACAGCTCGGCCACCCACACCACCCTGCTGGTGTTGGCCGGCGCCGCCACCGCGATCCCGTTGCTGCTCTTCGCCGGTGCCGCCAACCGGCTGCCGCTGACCAACCTCGGCATGCTCCAGTACCTCACGCCCAGCCTGCAACTGGTCCTCGGCGTGCTGGTCTTCCACGAGCCGATGCCGCCGGCCCGGCTGGCCGGCTTCGCCCTGGTCTGGCTGGCCCTGATCGTCTTCACCGCCGACGCGATCCGGCACGCCCGCCGGTCCGCACGCGCCACCGTCCACGCCGTCCGGGTGGCCGAGCCGGTCTAGTTCCCCGGACGGCCCGGTGCCCGGCGACCGTGCCGAAGCACCGGGGAGTCGACGTCAGCGCACGTCGTAGCCGAGCAGCGGGGTGCCGTCGACCCGGTGCACCTCCAGCCGGACCAGGTCCGCGCCGGAGAACCGGGTCGCCCCGGTGAAGTGGACCTCGTCACCGGGGGCCGCCAGCCACGACCCCACCTGCTCGCTCGCGCCGTCCGGGCCGTACGCCACCAGCCGGAACGTGTACGCCTTCTGGTAACCGGTCCGGGCGCCGTACGCGCACTGCATGGTCACTTCGGTGCCCCACTGGGTGCCGTTGAGCCCGATCTCGGCGGTCACCGGCACCGCACCGGCGACCGGTTGCATGGCGACCATCCGTACCTGCAGGTCGGTCCGGGGCGGTGTCCCCGGGTCGGTGAGCCAGACCGAGCCCAGCCCCACCACCAGCGCCAGGCAGGCTGCGGCGAGCACCGCGCCGGCGTACCGCCAGCGCTTCACCGACCGCTCCCGGCGCCGCACCGACCGGGCGGCGTCGAGCAGGGTCGGCAGCCGGGACTCGACGGTCGGCGACGGTCCGCTGATCCGGGCCAGCCCCTCGACGTCGAGACGGCCGAGCAGGCCCGGCAGGGCGGCGACCTCGGCGACCGCCGCCGGGCAGGTCGGACAGTTGGCGAGGTGACGCTCGTACGCGGCACGTTCGGAGGGGGCGAGTGCACCCAACACGTACGCGCCGTCGTCAAGAGCAAACTCACACCGCTCGTCGCGCTCGCTCATCTATTGGGTCACCCCCATCTCCGCCAGCACCAACCGCAGGGATCGCAGAGCGTAGTGCGTCCGCGACTTCACCGTGCCCGGCGGTACGCCGAGCCGCGACGCCGCCTCGGCCACCGACCGCCCCTGGTAGAAGCACTCCACCAGGACCTCGCGGTGGGTCGCGGAGAGACGGGCGAGCGCCTCGGCGACCATCCACGCCTCCACCGCCCGGTCCGCCTCGTCCGACAGTTGCGGCGGCTCCGGCAGGTCGTCGGTGATCACCTCACCGACCCGGGTGCTGCGCCGCCGCCACGCGTCGATCGCCAGGTTCCGGGCCGTGGTGAAGAGCCAGGCCCGGACCGAGCCGCGTGCCGGGTCCAGCGCCTCCGGATGGCGCCAGGCCCGCAGCAGGGTCTCCTGGACCAGGTCCTCGGCCCGCTGGCGGTCACCGTTGACCAGGCGCAACGAGTGCGCGAAGAGCGCCTCCGCGTGCTCGTCGTGCAGCGCGCGCAGCAACTCGGCGTCCCGGTCGCTGATGGCAACCTCCTCGCTGCCGCACCGACGTCGGTGGTCCCGACACTCTCGCCACTGTTACACGCGATCCGGAACCGATCGGTTCACGGTCGGGTGGGCCCGCTGGTCCGGCCGCCGGCACCCGAGAGGTCCATCGACTACTGTCCGTGCGGTCCATTCACCCTTGGCCGGCTGTCCGAGGGATCACCGCCATCCGGCCCATCGATGCTCGGAACTGCGGCTGTTCATGTGGGGTTCACCACAGCGCCGAAAGGCGCTCACGACGCGCTCCTAGCGTGCGGCTCACCCCCGCCCACCGCTCTCCCTCCGAGCGCGGTGCCTCCGGGGGCGTTCCGACGAACCGACACGCTGTTTGATCCAGCCAAGGAGGCCATCCCACATGAACGACCGTCCCCGGCTGCTCCCCCTGCTCGGCTCGACCGGTCATGGTGGCCGCAGCGCCATGACCTGCCTCTACCGCTGCGGTAACGCCTGCGACCACCCGGTGCCGAACGAGTCGGAGAACGAGTACTTCGGCGACGTGGTCAAGGCCGAGGTCACCCGTCGTGGAGTGGTCCGGGCCGGCGCGGTCGGCGCCCTCGTACTCGGCTTCGGCGGTGCCGCCGCCGGTGCGCTCGCCGGTGCGGCCCCCGCGCTCGCGGCCCCCGGTGAGGGTTCGACCCCGGCCCTGCCGGACGTCGAGTCGTTCACCGCGCGGAAGACCCCGCCCGGCAACGGCGCCCTGACCTTCAAGTCGATCCCGCCGAACAAGCTGGACACGCTGGTCGTGCCGAACGGGTACGACCACTCCGTGGTGATCCGCTGGGGCGACCCGGTGGTGCCGGACGCGCCCGAACTGGACGTCCACCACCAGACCGCGGCCCGGCAGTCGAAGCAGTTCGGCTACAACAACGACTTCGTCGCCGTACTGCCGCTGGACCGCAAGGGTGAGAAGGCGCTGCTCGTGGTGAACCACGAGTACACCAACGAGGAGCTGATGTTCCCGGGCTTCACCTCGCTGGACGCGCTCACCGTCGAACAGGTACGCGCCACCATTGCCGCCCACGGCCTCTCCGTGGTGGAGGTGGAGCGGGTCGGCGACACCGGCGAATGGCAACTGGTCCGCAACGGCAAGCGGCCGTACAACCGGCGGATCACCGCCCTGAACACCCGGTTCGACTTCACCGGCCCGGCGGCCGGCTCGGCCTGGCTGAAGACGGCGGCGGACCCGCGTGGCATGGTCGCCATCGGTACGCTCAACAACTGCGCCGGTGGCGTGACCCCGTGGGGCACAGTGCTCTCCGGCGAGGAGAACTTCAACCAGTACTTCGTCGGCGGCGACGGGGCGCCAGAGGCACTCAAGCCGAAGCTGGCCCGTTACGGCATCCCGACCACCGCCCGCTACCCGAGCGGCAGCCGCAAGTGGGACCGCGCCGACGAGCGCTTCGACCTGGCCAAGAACCCGAACGAGGTGCACCGGTTCGGCTGGGTGGTCGAGGTCGACCCGCTCGACCCGGAGGCGAAGCCGCGCAAGCACACCGCGCTCGGCCGGCTCAAGCACGAGGGCGCGAACGTCATCATCGCCAAGTCCGGCCACGTGGTCGCGTACATGGGTGACGACGAGCGGTTCGACTACATGTACAAGTTCGTCTCGGACAAGAAGTACCTCAAGGGCAACTCGTGGACCGCCCGGCAGCACAACCTCACCCTGCTGGAGTCCGGCACCCTGTACGTCGCCAAGCTCGACTACACGAGCGCCGACGAGATCGACGGTTCCGGGAAGCTCCCGACCGACGGGGCGTTCAACGGCCGAGGCAAGTGGATCAAGCTGGTCCGGGGCAACACCTCGTACGTGCCCGGGATGACCGCCGCCGACGTACTGACCTTCACCCGGCTCGCCGGTGACGCGGTCGGCGCGACGAAGATGGACCGGCCGGAGGACGTCGAGCCGTCGTTGCTCACCGGCAAGATCTACGTGGCGTTGACCAACAACACCAACCGGGGCGTCGGCACCAACCCCGGGGTCGACGAGGCGAACCCGCGCATCGGCAACAAGCACGGGCAGATCCTGGAGATCGTCGAGAACAAGGGCGACCACACCGGCGAGAGCTTCGCCTGGTCGCTGCCGATCGTCTGCGGTGACCCGACCGACCCGTCGACCTTCTTCGCCGGGTACGACAAAACCCAGGTGTCGCCGATCTCCTGCCCGGACAACGTCGCCTTCGACGGTGCCGGCAACCTCTGGATCTCGACCGACGGCAACGCGCTGGGCAGCAACGACGGCCTGTTCGCCACCCCCATCGAGGGTCCGGAGAAGGGTCACCTGAAGCAGTTCCTGACCGTGCCGATCGGCGCCGAGACCTGCGGCCCGTTCATCAGCACGGACAACCGCTCGGTCTTCGTCGCCGTACAGCACCCCGGCGAGATCAGCGGCGCGTCGATCGAGAAGCCGGCGTCGAACTGGCCGGACGGTGACTTCGCCAAGCCGGGCGTGGTCGTCGCCTGGCGCCTGGACGGCGGCCCGGTGGGGAGCTGACCCCTCTGTGACGGCCCGCCCCTACCGGCAACCACACGCCGGTAGGGGCGGGCCGCTCCGTCTCTGCCGGTCAGACCTCGGTGGCGAGCCCGTCGGCGACGGCACGGGCCACGGCCAGCAGTTTCGCCCGGACCACCCGCGCCGATGTCATCATCTCCGCGGCCGGCAGCGCGCAGGCCAGCACCACCCTGCGTTCCATGTCCTTGTCCGGCGTCGCCAACACCGCGGCACACGCGACCCCCTGGCGGTACTGCCCCAGTTCCAGGTGCATTCCGCGCCGGTCGCCAGCGGTCAGGTCGGCCTCGAAGGTGTCGGTCGCGGTCAGCGTCGCCGTGGTGAACGGACGCATGCCGTACTCCCGCAGATAGCGGAAGCGCTGTTCAGGCGTGAGCGTGGCGAGCAGGGCCTTGCCGAGGGCGGTCGCGTGGGCTCCCTCGTCGAAACCCGGCACCAGATCTTCCAGGTACGGCGATCGTGGCCCCTCCGCAACGGCGGTGATCGCCACCTGGCCGCCGACGAACCGGCCGAGGAAGTGGCTGTAGCCGGTGTCGACCGCGGCCCGCCGGAGCGACTCACCCACCACCGGCGGCCCCCGGAAGGCGGTCACCAACTCGCGGTAGCGGTCCGCCACCTCCAGGCCGACGATGTACGTGCCGTCCTCGCGCCGGATCACGTAGCCCTCGTACGCGAGTGTCCGCACCAGGTGGTAGGTGGTGGCGACGGTCAGCTCACACCGTCGCGCGATCTGCTTCACGGTCAAGCCCTTCGGGGCGCGGCCGACCGCTTCGAGGACACGTAGCGCACGGGACACGCTACGGATCAGGTCCGAAGGTTCCGCCAGAGGGTCGCGCACAACCACCTCCGCCGCTGGGGCTTACACCATATGAAAAATCCGCCGACTACGAAATGCCCGTTCGGATCGAGGATGCCAGATCTACGGCGACACTGCGTGCAGCGACAGACACGGTAAGTTCCTCCACCCGGCCCATGTGCCGTCCTTGCCGAGCGGGTTGCCCCGAAGTGGGCTGTATCACGTCAACCGGTTCGTAGCTCATCCGCGTTTTATCCCCCGTACGGCAGGAGGGAGCGGGATGGCGAGGGCCAAGGATCCGGCCGCCGCGCGTGACCAGGGCTTCCGTGACTTCTACGTGGCTCGCGGCACCCGGCTGCGCGCTACCGCATACCTCCTGTGCGGTGACTGGCACCTGGCCGAGGATCTGGTGCAGGCCGCCTTCACCAAGCTCTATCTGGCCTGGCCACGGATCTATCGGTACGAGCACCTCGACCAGTACGCCCACCGCACGTTGCTTCACACGTTCATCAGCGAGCGCCGTCGCGCCTGGCGGCGGGAGGACCCGGTACGGGAACTGCCGGAGGACAGGGCCTCGACCAGCAGCACCGCCAGCCGTACCGAGGACCGGATGGTCCTGCTCGACGCGCTGGCGGGTCTCCCCGTCCGACAGCGCGCCACCCTGGTTCTGCGTTTCTTCGAGGACATGTCGGTCGAGCAGACCGCGGACCTGCTCGGGATCACCCAGGGGGCGGTCAAGACACATACACATCGGGCATTAGCCGCATTACGGTCAAAACTCGGTTCGTTGATCGTGAACCACACCGACACGCTGAGCCTGGTTCCGAAAAAGGAGATCCGATGACCGAGCCCTCGATCCGGGAGCTGCTCTCGCGGGCCGTCGAGGCCGGCCCGCCACCCGGAATCCAACTACCCGTCGACGACGTCCTCGCCCGCAACCGGCAACTGCTCCGCCGCCGCCGGATCGGCCAGACCGTCGCCACCACCGTGCTGGTCGCCGTCGCCGCCGGAATCGCCGCACTTCTGCCTGGTTGGCCACGGTCGGCACTGTCCAGCACACCAGCCGCACCCCTGCCCAACGCGGTGACCCCGTCGGAGACGCCAACCCCGTCCACCACCGGCCCACCACCGGACTACCGCAGCGTCGCGCTGGCGGCCATGGACCGGCTCACGGCCGCCGTCCCGGACGGTTACACCCTGCCGGAGTCGGACTTCGCCCCCGCCCCCGGCGGCGGCAGCTACGCCACCCGTGAAACCACCTGGCGCTCCGGCGCCCCGGCGTCGACCAACGAGCTGAAGCCGAAGGAGCTGTACACGGCGACGCTGGAGGTCCAACTCGACGGTCGCGCCGCCGTCCTCACCGTACGAGTGCTGCCCGCCTGGACCGCGTCCGGCGGACTGTCCGCCGATCCCTGCGACACCCCGATGAACGCCGAAGAACAGACCTGCCGGATGGTCACGGCGAGCAACGGGTCAGCCGTACGCATCGCGAGCTGGCACCCGGTGACCGGCCCGGTGGACGAGGCCGTGTACATCACCAAAAACCTACTCGTTACGGTGCAACAGGCGGGCCGTCCCCGCCCCGGCGTGTACGCGCTCGGCCGTTCTGTCCTCCCCGATCAACAGCTCGCCGACCTGGTCACCGACCCGGCCCTGCTCCCCTAGGCACCCGCACAGTCCCCTGCGCGCCTTCCTCACAGACCGGACCCGTCGCCCCATCCCACTCCCGAACCGCCCCGCACCGACCCGACACGACCGGGCCGGTCGGCGCCGTACGCCCCACGGCCGGATCGGCGACCCCCCGATCCACCCAAACCGCACCGGCGCCATCCGCCCGAACCACGAGGAGCCCTCCATGCCCGCCCGCCGCACCGGAAAGCGCCGCCGGCCCTCCGCCATGCGACGCCTGCTGCCGCCCGCCGCAGCGGCCGTGGTGGTCGGCGTGGCGATCGCCGTGGTCGGCCTGACCGGAGCCGGCCGTCACCCCAACCCCTCCCGTGCCGACTCACCCGCCAGCACCGCCGCCAGCCCCACCGGCAGCGGCAGCCCGTCGCCGTCCGGACAGGCCCCGAAGCCCATCGTCACCCCGTCACAGGAGGCCGTCGCTCCCCCGAAGCCGGTGACGTACCCCGAGACCGGCCCCCGGACCTGGCAGGTCGCGGACGGCCGCAGCAAGGTCTATGGCACCTCGGGCCAACTGCTGCGGTTCCGCGTGGCCGTGGAAAACAAGATCGAGGGCATCGCCGCCGACGAGTTCGCCGACGCGGTCGTCACCACGCTGGGAGACCCCCGGAGCTGGACCGGGAACGGGCAATGGCGACTACAACGAGTGGGACCGAACGAAACAACGAACTTCACCATCTACCTCGCCAGCCCGGCGACCCGCGACCAGCTCTGCCAGGACGGGTACGACCGCTACACCTCCTGCCGCAACGGCAACTCCGTCGTCATCAACGTCGCCCGCTGGGCCCACGGCGTACCCGACTACGGTGCACCTCTCGCCGACTACCAGCAGTACGTCATCAACCACGAGGTCGGCCACCGGCTCGGCCACGGCCACCAGCTCTGCCCCGGCCAGGGCAAGGTCGCACCCGTGATGCAGCAACAGACCCTCGGCATGCACGGCTGCACCGCCAACTCCTGGCCCCTCCAGAACGGCAAGTTCTACGCCGGCAGGTCCGGCCAGTACAACGACCCGATACCGCGTTAGTTGGCGCCAGCGGAGCTGGCGCGGCTCGCTCCGCTTCGCGCCGCCCAGTGCGGCGTCTTCGCCTGCGGGCGACGAAGGCTTCGCCTCGTCGTCCTCGGCTCCAGACGCCGCGGCGGCGCTCGGTCGACTCGCGACGTTGGTCGCGGTCGGGACGGACTGCCACTTTCTTCGCCGACCGCTCTCTCTGGTCGGTGGGCCTGGTCCCGGGGGCCTGGGGTACGCCGAGAGGGGCGCAGCGGCCAACCTACGGGTCTGAACGCACCTGCACGGGACGCCGCCCCGGTCACCGTCAGGTGGGGTGCGGGTCCGGCTCCGATCAATCGCGGAAAAGGCCAACAGCGGCGATCACCTGCTGGCCGTACCGATGCTCCAGATCTCCTCGCGGCATCGCCCACCGCTCACGCCGAACCGGACGGCGAACAAAACGTCAGTCAGCAGTAACCGCACCCACGGCGCGAGTCGACCGAGCGCCGCCGCGGCGTCTGGAGCCCGAGCACACGCGGCGAAGCCGTCGTGCGCGCAGGGCGAAGACGCCGCACTGGGCGGCGCGAAGCGGAGCGAGCCGCGCCAGCTCCGCTGGCGCAAATTTAGCTAGTCCGGTCGGCGATGAAGTCGCAGAGGGATTCGAGGGCCTGTCGGGCGGAGCAGTTCGGCAGGGGGGCCAGTTGTTCACGCGCGTCTTCGGCGTAGCTGCGGACGGTTTCGCGGGCCCGTTTGAGGGCCGGGGATTCGCGGAGCAGCCCCAGTGCCTCGGCGTGCAGGGCGTCGTCGGTGACCGGGCCGGCGGAGAGGATCTCGCGGAGCCGTACGGAGGCGGCGTCGTCGTCGTCCGAGGCGAGCGCGTACAGCACGGGGAGGGTCGGTACGCCCTCCCGCAGGTCAGTGCCGGGTGTCTTGCCGGACTGGACCGACTCCGAGGCGATGTCGAGCAGGTCGTCGGTGAGCTGGAATGCCACACCGATGGTTTCGCCGTAGCGGGCCAGCGCCTCGACGTGTGTCTCGGGGGCGCCGCCGAACATGCCGCCGAAGCGGATGGAGGTGGCGATCAGGGAACCGGTCTTCTCGCCGATGACGTTCAGATAGTGGGCGACGGGGTCCTCGCCCTCGCGTACTCCGACGGTTTCGGCGATCTGTCCGTGTACCAGCCGGGCGAAGGTGCGGGCCTGGAGGCGTACGGCTTCAGGGCCGAGGTCGGCGGCGATGTCGGCGGCGCGGGCGAAAAGATAGTCACCGACCAGGATGGCCACCGAGTTGGTCCAGCGCGAGTTGGCGCTCGGGGCGCCGCGCCGGACGGGGGCCTCGTCCATGACGTCGTCGTGGTAGAGCGTGGCGAGGTGGGTCAACTCCATCACCACGGCCGCGGGCACCACGAGTTCGGAAGTCGGGTCGCCGAACTGGGCGCCGAGGGCGACGAGTAGCGGACGGAAACGCTTGCCGCCAGCCTCGACAAGATGCCGGGCCGCCTCCGTCACGAGCGGGTCGGCGCTCGCCACGCTCTCCAGCAGTTCGATTTCGACCGAGGCGAGGACCGCCAGAGCCGAAGCCTCGACCTTCTCGTCGATGAAGTCGAGCCCAATTCCCGTCAGGCCGTCAGCCGGTCTCCCCACGCTCTCAACCATGCCACACCGGCCCGACCACCCCTGGCTGGGGGCGGTCGGGATCCATCGTGCGCGGAGCCATGTGCCGGGTCGTGATTCCGGTCACTTGACGAATTCTGCGGCGCCGTTGGCGAGGTCCAGCAGCGGCGCCGGAACCACTCCGAGGGCAAGCGTCGCCACCACGCCGATCGTCAACGCGGCGGAGGTGAGGCCGCCCGGGATCGAGACGGTCGGGGTGGACTCGCTCGGCTCGGAGAGCCACATCATGACCACGACCCGGAGGTACGGGAAGGCCAGGATCATGCTGGTCAGCACACCGGCGATGACCATCCAGGTGTTTCCGCCGTCCAGTGCCGCCCCGAAGACCGCGAACTTGCTGGTGAAGCCGCTGGTGAGCGGGATGCCGGCGAAGGCCAGCAGGAGGAACGTGAAGATCCCGGCGAAGAGCGGCGAGCGGCGGCCGAGGCCGGCCCAGCGGGACAGGTGGGTGGCCTCCCCGTCAGCGTCCCGGACCAGGCTCACCACGCCGAATGCGGCGATCACGGTGAAGCCGTACGCGACGAGGTAGAACATCGTGCTGGAGAGGCCGTCGCGGGTCAGCGCGAGTACGCCGACGAGCAGGTAACCGGCGTTCGCCACGGACGAGTACGCGAGCAGTCGCTTCATGTCGGTCTGGGTGACCGCGAGGACCGCGCCGACCAGCATGGTCAGCACCGCGACGGCGCCGAGGATCGGGGTGAAGTCCCAGGCGGCTCCGGCGAACGCCACGTAGAGCACCCGCAGCAGACCTCCGAAAGCAGCGACCTTGGTGCAGGCGGCCATGAATGCGGTCACCGGGGTCGGGGCGCCCTGGTAGACGTCCGGGGTCCAGACGTGGAACGGTGCGGCGGCGGCCTTGAAGAGCAACCCGATGCTGATCATGGCGATGCCGGCGACCAGCAGGATCCGGTTGTTCGACGAGTCGGCGACGGCGTTGCTGATGGTGGCGAAGTCGACGCCGCCCGGCTCGTCGCCCGGCTGGCCATTGGTCACACCGGCGGTGAAGCCGTAGGTGAGCGCGATGCCGAAGAGGAAGAACGCGGAGGCGTACGCGCCGAGCATGAAGTACTTGAGCGCGGCCTCCTGGCTGAGCAGCCGCCGGCGGCGGGCCAGCGCGCAGAGCAGGTAGAGCGGCAGCGAGAAGACCTCAAGTGCGATGAACATGGTGAGCAGGTCGTTGGCGGCGACGAAGAGCAGCATGCCGGCGACCGCGAACATGGTCAACGGGAAGACCTCGGTGGAGCCGCCCTCCTCCTTCGCCTGCCGCCGGTCCTCCTCGGAGCCGACGGTGACCGCGGCGTGGGCGACGAAGGCACCGCCGTGCTCCAGCGTCCGCTCACCGATCATCAGCAGCGCCATCACGGCGAGCACGAGGATCGCACCCTGGAGGAAGAGGGTGGGACCGTCGACCGCGATCGCCTCACCGGCGGTGACCGTCTGGGTGGTCCGTTCCACCACCACCACGATCAGGGCGGCGACCAGGGCGGCGAGACCGAGGAGGAGCTGCACCAGGTGCCGGAGGCGCCGAGGGACGAACGCCTCGACCAGGATCCCGACGCAGGCCGTACCGAGCAGGATCAGGATCGGCGCGAGGGCCGCGTAGTTGATGGAGGGCAACTGCAGCGTGTTCATTTCGCGGCCTCCGGAAGGTGCCCGACCGTCGGAGCGGGGTCGGACTTGCCGACGTTCTCCATCGTGGCCTTGACGGCGGGGTTGATGACGTCGGTGACCGGCTTCGGGTAGAAGCCGAGTACCAGGATGAGCGCAATCAGGGGCGCGACCACGACCTTCTCCCGGAGGTTCATGTCGTGCCGCATCCCCTCGACCTCGGCCAGAGCCGGGTTCAGGGTGCCCTGCGTGGTGCGCTGCACCATCCACAGCACGTACGCGGCGGCCAGGATGATGCCGGCCGTGGCGATGATGGCGACCGGCTTGTTCACCGTGTAGGTGCCGATCAGCACCAGGAACTCGGAGATGAACGGTGCCGTGCCGGGCAGCGCCAGCGAGGCCAGACCGGCGAAGAAGAGGATCCCGGCCAGCACCGGGACCATCTTGCCGGCCCCACCGAAGTCGCTGATCAGCGCCGAGTTGCGGCGGGCCACGAACATGCCGACCACCAGGAAGAGCATGCCGGTGGCGAGACCGTGGTTGAGCATGTAGAGCACCGCGCCGGTGCCGGCCTGGGTGGTGAAGGCGAAGATGCCGACGCCGATGAAGCCGAAGTGGGCGATCGAGGTGTACGACACCAGCCGCTTGAGGTCGTTCTGGCCGACCGCGAGCAGCGCCGCGTAGATGATGCCGATCACTCCGAGGGCAAGTGCCCAGGGGGCGAACCAGCGGGACGCCTCGGGGAAGAGCGGCAGGCAGTAGCGGAGGATGCCGAACGTTCCGACCTTGTCCATCACGCCGACCAGCAGCGCGGCGGCACCCGCCGGGGCGGCACCACCGGCGTCTGGCAGCCAGGTGTGGAAGGGGAAGAACGGTGCCTTGATCGCGAAGGCGATGAAGAAGCCGAGGAAGAGCCAGCGTTCCGTACCGGTGGAGATGTCCATCTGCGGCAGCGTCTGGAGCAGCGTCTGCCAGTCGAAGGTCTTGCCGCCGACGACCCAGAGGCCGATCACCGCGGCGAGCATGAAGAGCCCGCCGACAAGCGAGTAGAGGAAGAACTTCACCGCCGCGTACTGGCGCTGGTGTCCGCCGTAGCTTCCGATCAGGAAGTACATCGGGACCAGCATGACCTCGAAGAACACGTAGAACAGGAAGACGTCGGCGGCGGCGAAGACGCCGATCATCGTGCATTCGAGGAGCAGCAGCAGCGCGAAGTAGACCGGCACCGACCGCTTGGACTTGTCCGCGTCGTGCCAGCTCGCCAGGATCACCAGCGGCACCAGGATCGCGATCAGCATCAGCATCACCAGCGCGATGCCGTCGGCCGCGAAGGTGAAGTTGACCCCCCAGCGCGGGATCCAGGAGTACGACTCACGGAACTGGAGTCGGTCACCGCCGGCCTGGAACGCCACCCACATGAAGATCGAGAGCACCAGTACGGCGACCGACCAGACGAGCGCGACCCGCTTGGCCAGCTCCGGCTGGCTGCGTGGCAGGAACACCACGACCAGGGCGCCGACCAGCGGCGCCAGCGTCAGTACGGAGAGGAAGGGAAAATCCTCCATCAGGCCAGCCATCCCATCTGCAGGGCCAGGAACGCCGCCACCACCAGCAGGGCGCCGGTGAGCATCGACATCGCGTACGACCGGACGAATCCGGTCTGCAGCCGGCGCAGCCGGCCGGAGCCGCCGCCTACCGCCGCGGCCAGTCCGTTGACCAGCCCGTCGATGCCGCGGTTGTCGAGGTAGACCAGGGCCCGGGTGAGGAAGATGCCGGGCTTTTCGAAGACGGCCTCGTTGAACGCGTCCGTGTACAGGTTGCGCCGCGCGGCCTGCACCACCGGCCCGACCGGCTGCTGTTGCAGGGCGGTGCCGTTACGGAACAGCAGCCAGGCGAGCGCGGCACCGAGCACGGTCAGCACCAGCGAGAGCGTGGTGATCACACCGTGCGAGAGCACGCCGTGTGCTCCCTCCTCGGCCTCCGGCAGCACCGCCGGGGCGAGCCAGTCCGGCACCGACGTGGCGAGCAGCGCGCCGGCGCCGAGCGAACCGATCCCGAGCAGGATGAGCGGGATGGTCATGATCGCTGGCGACTCGTGCGGGTGCTCGATGTCGTCGGTCCAGCGCTTCGGCCCGTGGAACGTGAGCACGAAGAGCCGGGTCATGTAGAAGGCGGTGAGGCCGGCACCGAGCAGGGCCGCTCCGCCGTAGAGCCAGGCGGTCCAGCCGTGCCGCTCGAAGGCGGCGGCGATGATCGGCTCCTTGGAGAAGTAGCCGGAGAACGGCCACATGCCGATGATCGCCAACCAGCCGGCGCCGAAGGTGAGCCAGGTGATTCGCATGTACTTGGCGAGCCCACCGAAGCGGCGGATGTCGACCTGGTCCTTCATGCCGTGCATGACCGAACCGGCGCCGAGGAACATGTTGGCCTTGAAGAAGCCGTGCGCCAGCAGGTGGATGATGGCCAGCGCGTACGCGCCGCCGCCAAGTCCGACGCCGAGGAACATGTAGCCGATCTGGCTCACCGTCGACCAGGCGAGGACCCGCTTGATGTCGTCCTTGGCCGCGCCGATGATGCAGCCCATCAGCAGCGTCAGCGCACCGACGCTGACCACCACGGTCTGGAGCGTGTGGTCCGCCGAGAAGATCGGGTTGGACCGGGCGATCAGGTAGACACCGGCGGTGACCATGGTGGCGGCGTGGATCAGCGCGGAGACCGGGGTCGGACCCTCCATCGCGTCCGGCAACCAGGCCTGCAACGGGAACTGACCGGACTTGCCGGCCGCGCCCAGCAGCAACAGCAGTCCGATCGCCAGCACGGTGCCGCCGGCCAGGGTGCCGGCGTCGACGCCGCCGATCACCCCGTTGAAGACCTCGTTGTACTGGGTGGTGCCGAAGGTGGCGAACATGATGAAGATGGCGATGGCCAGACCGGCGTCACCGACCCGGTTCATCAGGAACGCCTTCTTGCCGGCGGTGGCCGCCGACGGGCGCCCGTACCAGAAGGAGATCAGCAGGTACGACGCCAGACCGACGCCCTCCCAGCCGAAGTAGAGCATCACGTAGTTGTTGCCGAGCACGAGCATCAGCATCGCGGCGACGAACAGGTTGAAGTACGCGAAGAATCGACGCCGGCCCGGGTCGTGCTCCATGTAGCCGACCGCGTAGACGTGGATGAGGAAACCCACGCCGGTGATCAGCAGCACGAAGACCCCGGACAGCGGGTCGAAGAGCAGGCCGAAGTCGACCTTGAAGTTGCCGACCGAGATGAACTCCCAGAGGCTGCTCTCGACGGACTTGTTGTCCAGGCCGCGCAGCTGGAAGAAATAGGTCAGGCCAAGCACGAATGCGGCGCCGATACTCGCCACGCCCAGCCAGTGACCCCACCGGTCGGCCCGACGGCCGAGCAGCAGGAGGATCGCCGCGCCGGCCAGGGGGATGGCCACCAGCAGCCACACGCTGCTCAGTAGCCCCGTGGCCTGGGCGTACTCCACAGTCTCTTCCACTCGAGGGCCCCTTTAGTACTTCAGCAGGTTGGCGTCGTCGACGCTCGCCGAGCGCCGAGTCCGGAAGATCGACATGATGATCGCGAGTCCGACCACGACCTCGGCCGCAGCGACCACCATCACGAAGAACGCCATGATCTGGCCGTTCAGGTCGCCGTTGATCCGGCTGAAGGTGACCAGCGCCAGGTTGGCCGCGTTGAGCATCAGCTCGACGCACATGAAGAGCACGATCGCGTTACGGCGGACGAGGACCCCGACCGCGCCGATGGTGAAGAGCACCGAGGCGAGGACGAGGTAGTACTCCGGTCTCATTTCTCGGTCCCCTTCAGCGCGGTCTCCGACTCGGTCATCTCCCGGGTCGGCAGGATCTCGGGCACGCTGCGCTCACTGAGCGAGCCGTCCGGGAGCCGGCCGGGGGTGGCGACCGAACTCGACGTGGCGAAGACACCCGGGCCGGGCTTCGGGCCGGGGTAGTTACCCGGGGCGAAGCGCGCCTTCATCGTCGCCACCTGGTCCATCCGCTCCTCCTTACGCCGCTCCACGTGCGCCAGCACCATCGCGCCGACGGCCGCGGTGATCAGCAGCGCCGAGGTCACCTCGAAGGCGAAGACGTACTTGGTGAAGAGGAGCGACGCGATGCCCTGGACGTTGCCGTCCCGGTTCGCCTCGTCCAGCCCCACCGCCGTGGTGCCCTCGACCGCCCGGTAGACCCCGCTCGCCACCAGTGCGGCGAAGCCGAGGCCCAGGACGATCGCGGCGACCCGCTGGCCGCGCAGTGTCTCGATCAGCGAGTCGGAGGCGTCCCGACCGACCAGCATCAGAACGAACAGGAAGAGCATCATGATCGCGCCGGTGTAGACGATGATCTGCACCATGCCGATGAACGGCCCGGCCTGCAGTACGTAGAACACGCCCAGGCAGAGCATGGTCAGCACCAGCCAGAGCGCCGAGTGCACCGCGTTGCGGGCCAGGACCATGCCGAGCCCGCCGATCAGGGCGAGCGGGGCGAGGATCCAGAAGGTCACCGCCTCGCCGGTGGAGACGTCGCCGGCTGCGGCGAGCACCGTCTGCGTCGTCATCACTTGTCTCCAGTCGACCCGGCGGCGTCCGCCGTACCAGTCTCCGACCAGGGCGCCCGCTCGGCGCCGGCCGAGGTGCCCGGATTGGTCAGCGCACCGACGTAGTAGTCCTTCTCGGTGTCCCCGAGCCGCATCGGGTGCGGCGGCTGCTCCATCCCCGGCAGCAGCGGCGCGAGCAGCTGCTCCTTGGTGAAGATCAGGTCCTGCCGCGAGTCCCGGGCCAGCTCGTACTCGTTGCTCATCGTCAGCGAGCGGGTCGGGCAGGCCTCGATGCAGAGTCCGCAGAAGATGCAGCGGGCGTAGTTGATCTGGTACGTGCTGGCGTACCGCTCACCAGGCGAGAAGCGCTTCTCGTCGGTGTTGTCGCCGCCCTCGACGTAGATCGCGTCCGCCGGGCAGGCCCAGGCGCACAGCTCGCAGCCGATGCACTTCTCCAGCCCGTCCGGGTGACGGTTGAGGATGTGCCGCCCGTGGTAGCGCGGGGCCGGCGTCGGCGGCTTGAACGGGTAGTCGGTGGTGACCACCTTCTTGAACATGTGCGAGAAGGTGACCCCGAAACCCTTGAAGGTCCCCGAGATGCCCACGTCACACCTCCTTCTCGTCCGCGCCAGCGGTGATGACGGCCTGCTCCCGCTCGGCGACCGCGCGCTTGAGCCGCGGACTCGGCGGGACCACCAGGTCCATGGGGGGCAGCGGGAAGCTGCCGGCCGGGCGGGAGCGCACCTGCTGCTGCAGGGTCTCGGTCGGTTCCGGCTTGCGGTTGGGCCAGAAGAGCACGATCAGCAACAGGACCGCGACCACGATGCCGATGACGATCCACCGGTCGGTCGCGCGCCAGCCGTCGATCGAGCGGATGCCGGAGAGCGCCAGGATCCAGACCAGGTTGATCGGCAGCAGCACCTTCCAGCCGAACCTCATGAACTGGTCGTACCGGAGCCGGGGCAGGGTGCCGCGGAGCCAGACGAAGACGAAGACGAGCAGGACCACCTTGCCGAGGAACCAGAGCAGTGGCCACCAGCCGGAGTTCGCACCCTCCCAGAAGGTGATCGGCCACGGCGCCCGCCAACCACCGAGGAAGAGCGTGACGGTCACCGCCGACATGGTCACCATGGCGACGTACTCGGAGAGCATGAAGAGGGCGAACTTCAGCGAGCTGTACTCGGTCATGAAGCCGGCGACCAGCTCGGACTCGGCTTCGGGCAGGTCGAACGGCGCCCGGTTGGTCTCGCCGACGATCGCGATGAAGAAGATGATGAAGCTCGGCAGCAGCAGGATCGCGTACCAGGCCGGTGCGGTCGGGTGCCAGCCGAAGATGTCCCAGCTGGCCGACGAGTTGCCGGACTGCGCGGCGACGATCCCGCTGGTCGACATGGTGCCGGCGGTCATGAAGACGGCGACGATGGAGAGACCCATCGCGACCTCGTACGAGATCATCTGGGCGCTCGACCGGAGCCCACCGAGAAGCGGGTAGGTCGAGCCGGAAGCCCAGCCACCGAGCACGATGCCGTAGACGCCCATCGAGGAGCAGGCGAGGATCACCAGGACCGCCACCGGCACGTCGGTGACCTGCAGCGGCGTCCGCTCACCGAAGATGCTCACCATCGGGCCGAACGGGACCACCGAGAGGGCGGTCACCGCGCTGATCACCGAGATGGTCGGGGCGAAGAAGAAGACCACCTTGTCCGACGCCTTCGGCAGGATGTCCTCCTTGAAGGCCATCTTGAGGCCATCAGCGAGGGTCTGCAGCAGACCGAAGGGGCCCACCTGGTTAGGTCCGGGACGGACCTGCATCCGACCGACCACGCGTCGCTCGAACCAGACCCCGAGCAGGGTGGCCAGCACCGCGAAGACGAAGGCAAAGACAATCTTGAGCAGCACCAGCCACCAGGTGTCCTTGCCGAAGTCGGCAAGGGTCGGATCCTGGGCCAGATAGTCGATACTCATTCGGTTCCACCTCCTGCTGCCGCGTTGAGCAGCGGGCCGGGCCGGTCGGCCGCGTCGGCGGCGACCAGGTGGGACGCACCGGCGGAGAGCCGGACGATCGCGCCCGAGGTGACGCCGAGGCTGCGCCGGACCGTCGAGCCGGGCGAGTTGGTCGGCAGCCAGACCACACCGTCGGGCATGTCGGTGATCTCCAGCGGCAGGGTGAGCGCGCCCCGGTCGGTGCCGACCGTGACCGCGTCGCCGTCGGCGACGCCGAGCGTCTCCGCGGCGGCCTTGCCGAGCCGGACCACCGGCGGGCGGGCGGTGCCGCCGAGCTGTGCGTCACCCTCGGTCAGGCTGCCCAGGTCGATCAGGTGGTGCCAGGTGGCGAGGACCGCCTCGGCCGTGCCGGGGGCGGCGGCCTCGGCCGGCGCGACCGCGGGGCTGGCCGGACGTCCCGCCCGGGTCACCGGCAGTCCGCCCAGCTCGCGCCGGATGCTGTTCACGTCGGCGGTGCCGAGGTCGACTCCGAGCTGCGCGGCGAGTGCGTCCAGCACCCGGGCGTCGCTCATCGCGGTCGTGTCGAGCACCGCCTCGAAGGTCCGCAGCCGGCCCTCCCAGTCGAGGAAGCTACCGGCCTTCTCGACCACCGGGGCGACGGGGAAGACCACGTCGGCGCGGCGGGTGACCGCACCGCCCTTGATCTCCAGGCTGATCAGGAACTGCACCTTCTCCAGGGCTTCCTCGGCGAGCCGGGGATCGGCCAGGTCGGACGGGTCGACTCCGGCCACCACCAGCGCGCCGATCCGGTCGTCGGCGACCGCCGCGATGATCTGGTCGGTGTCCCGACCCACCTGGCTCGGGATGACCCCAGCGGCCACGTCCCAGGCACCGGCCAGTTCGGCCCGCGCACCGGGGTCGTTCACCGGGCGCCCGCCGGGGAGCAGGTTGGGCAGGCAGCCCGCGTCGACCGCACCCCGGTCGCCCGCTC
This sequence comes from Micromonospora sp. NPDC050417, assembly GCF_044458865.1. Classification (NCBI taxonomy): domain Bacteria; kingdom Bacillati; phylum Actinomycetota; class Actinomycetes; order Micromonosporales; family Micromonosporaceae; genus Micromonospora; species Micromonospora sp. NPDC050417. The sequence goes on along the minus strand of NZ_JBITIH010000037.1, from coordinate 11,442 downwards.
GCCGCGGCACCCAGGCCAGCTTCGCCCCGGTACGTTCGGCGACCGCCGCCGCGGCGGAGAGTCCACCCGGTACGGTGGCGAGCCGCTCGCCGACGAAGAGGATCGCGCCCGGCGTGCTGAGCGCCTCGGCGACCGTGTCGTGTTCGGCCAGCACCCGCGCCTCCTCACCCGGGACGACCCGGGCGAGCTTGGCGCCGAGCTTCTCCAGCCCCCGGCTGGCGAACGGCGCCAGCGCGTAGACCTTGAGACCCTTCTTCTGGTACGCCTTGCGCAGGCGCAGGAAGAGGATCGGGCACTCCTCCTCCGGCTCCAGGCCGGCGAGGACCACCGCGGACGCCTGTTCGATGTCGGCGTAGGTCACGTCGGTCACGCCGGCCACGTTGCTCGCCAGGAACTGGGTCTCCTCGGCGGCGACCGGACGGGCGCGGAAGTCGATGTCGTTGGTGTTCAACGCGACCCGGGCGAACTTCGCGTACGCGTACGCGTCCTCCACGGTGAGCCGGCCACCGGTGAGCACACCGATGCCGTACGCGCCGTCCCGGGCCCGACGCAGCCCCTCGGCGGCGAAGGCGAACGCCTCGCTCCAGGAAGCCTCCCGCAGCTCACCGGTCTTGGCGTCGCGGATCAGCGGGTTGGTGAGCCGCTCGTTGGCGGTGCTGTAGCGGAAGCCCCAGCGGCCCTTGTCGCAGTTCCACTCCTCGTTCACCGCGGCGTCGTCACCGGCGAGCCGGCGTTGCACCTTGCCCCGGCGGTGGTCGGTGCGCTGGGCGCACCCGGCGGAGCAGTGCTCGCAGACGCTCGGGGTGGAGACCAGGTCGAACGGGCGGGCCCGGAACCGGTACTGGGCACCGGTCAGCGCGCCGACCGGGCAGATCTGCACGGTGTTGCCGGAGAAGTACGAGTTGAACGGGACGTCTCCGGCACCGCCGGCGTCGCGTCCGCTGCCGTCGCCCTCGCCGCCGTAGACCTCGTCCCGGTAGACGTTGATCTGCTCACCGGAGGAGCGGTCCATCAGGTCGATGAACTTGTCCCCGGCGATCTCCTCAGAGAACCGGGTGCAGCGCTGGCAGAGCACGCACCGCTCACGGTCGAGCAACACCTGCGAGGAGATGTTGATCGGCTTCTCGTACTCGCGCTTCTGTTCGTGGAAGCGCGACTCCGGGCGGCCGGTGGACATCGCCTGGTTCTGCAGTGGGCACTCGCCGCCCTTGTCGCACATGGGGCAGTCGAGCGGGTGGTTGAGCAGGAGCAGCTCCATGACCCCCTCCTGCGCCTTCTTGGCAACCGGGGAGGTGAGCTGGGTCTTGACCACCATGCCCTCGGCCACCGTCTGGGTGCAGGAGGCGACCGGCTTGCGCTGGCCCTCCACGTCGACCAGACACTGCCGGCAGGCCCCGGCGGGGGCGAGCAGCGGGTGGTCGCAGAACCGGGGGATCTCGATACCGAGCGTCTCGGCGGCCCGGATGAGCAGCGTGCCCTTGGGCGCGGTCACCTCGATGCCGTCGATGGTGAGCGTGACGGTCTCCACCGGCGCGGCGGCGCCGGCCGGGTTGACGGCCTTCAGATCAGTCATTAGTGCGCACCTACCAACTGCTTGTCCGACAGCTTCGGCGCGGTGCGCCCCTCGATGTAGTCGAGGTAGTCCTGCTTGAAGTACTGCAGGGACGAGGTCACCGAGCTGGTCGCGCCGTCGCCGAGACCGCAGAACGAGCGGCCGAGGATGTTGTCACAGGTGTCGAGCAGGGTGTCCAGGTCCTCCTGGGTGCCCTGTCCGGAGAGGATCCGGCGGTAGACCCGGACCATCCAGTAGTTGCCCTCCCGGCACGGGGTGCACTTGCCACACGACTCGTGGTGGTAGAACTCGAGCCACCGGTAGGTCGCGTAGACCGGGCAGTCCTGGTCGGAGAAGATCTGGGTCGCGGTGGTGCCGAGGATCGATCCGGCCGCCGCCACCCCCTCGAAGTCGAGCGGCACGTCCAGGTGGTCGGCCGTGAGCAGCGGGGTCGACGAGCCACCCGGGGTCCAGAACCGCAGGTTGTGCCCGGGCTGCATGCCGCCCGCCAGCTCGATCAGCTCGCGCAGCGTGATGCCGAGGCCAGCCTCGAACTGACCCGGGTTGTTCACCCGACCGGAGAGCGAGTAGATCATCGGGCCGGAGGACTTCTCCGTACCCATGCTCTTCCACCAGTCGGCACCGCCGAGCACGATGTACGGCACGCTGGCGATGGTGCCGACGTTGTTGACCACGGTCGGCGAGGCGTAGAGGCCGTGCGTCGCGGGGAACGGCGGGCGCAGCCGGGGCTGCCCCCGGAAGCCCTCCAGCGAGTCGAGCAGCGCGGTTTCCTCACCGCAGATGTACGCCCCGGCGCCGCTGTGCACGACCAGGTCCAGATCGAACCCGGAGCCGAGGATGTTCTTGCCGAGGTAACCGGCCCGGTACGCCTCGTCGACCGCGTGCCGCAGCCGCCGGGCGGCGTAGACCGCCTCACCCCGGATGTAGATGTACGCCCGGCTGGCCCGGATCGCGTACGACGCGATGATCACGCCCTCGACCAGCGAGTGCGGGTCGTGCGTCATCAACGGAAGGTCCTTGCAGGTGCCCGGCTCGCCCTCGTCGGCGTTGACCACCAGGTAGTGCGGCTTGCCGTCGCCCTGGGGGATGAAGCCCCACTTGAGCCCGGTCGGGAATCCCGCGCCACCACGACCACGCAGCCCAGAGTCCTTGATCAGCTGGATCAGGTCGTCCGGGTCGGCGGCGATCGCCTTACGCAGCGCGGCGTATCCGTCGAGCCGCTGGTAGACGTCGAGTTTCCAGGCGTCCGGGGAGAGCCAGCGCTTGGTCAGCACCGGGGTCAGCTTCGCCAGCGTCTCCGGCCGAGGCGTACTCATGATTGAGCCTCCTTCAACGAACGCTGCTGCTGCTCAGCGTCGTCACCGGCCGGCTTGCCATCGCTGGCGGGCGGGTTGGTGGCGGTGCCTGCGGCGGCGGCGGCCTGGGCGTCCGCCGGTACCGGCGGTTCGCCGTCGACCGGGGTGGCTACCCCCGGCGCGTCCGGTGCCGGCGTCTTCGCGTCCGGCGCGCGGGTCTCCGCGGTACGCAACTGCGGCGACTTCTGGTCCGGCGCCGGTACGTCCGGCGCGGTGCTGCCGGTCGCGGCGGCCGGTCGGGTGGTGGCCGGTGCCGGTGCGGCGTCCTGCTTGCGCTTGATCGGGGTGTTCGGGTCGAAGCCCTTCACCGAGATGCCGTGCTGTTCGGCCAGGCGCAGACCGCGCAGCGTCGGCTCGCCGGGCACCCCGTCGGCGACCGCGCCCTCGCGCTCGTCGGAGAAACCGGCGAGCTGGAGCGACATCTCCTTGAGCGTGCAGAGCCGGGCGCCCCGGCTCGGCGTGGGCCGGTTGCCGGCCCGCAGCTCGTTGACCACGCCGACCGCGCTGTCCGGGTCCACCTGGTCGAAGAAGTCGTAGTTGACGGTCATCACCGGGCCGTAGTCACACGCGGCCAGGCACTCGGCGTGTTCCAGCGTGATGCTGCCGTCGGCGGTGGTCTCGTCGTGCCCGACGCCGAGGTGCTCGGAGAGGGTGTCGTAGACCTGCTGCCCGCCGAGGACGTTGCACATGGTGTTGGTGCAGACGCTGACCAGGTAGTCGCCGGTGGGCCGGCGCTTGTACATGGTGTAGAAGGTCGCGACCGCGCCGACCTGCGCCTTGTTCAGTCCGAGGACCTCGGCGCAGAACGTGACGCCGGCCGGGGAGACATAGCCCTCCTCGGACTGGACCAGGTGCAGCAGCGGCAACAGTGCCGAGCGGGACCGGTCAGCCGGGTAACGCGCGATGATCTCCCGCGCGCGTCCGTACGTCTCTTCACTGAAGCCCATCAGCGATCACACCCACCCATCACCGGATCCAGAGAGGCACCGCCCGCGATCACGTCCGCGATCAGACCACCCTCGGCCATCGCCGGGATGGCCTGCAGGTTGACGAAACTCGGTTCGCGGTAGTGCACCCGGTACGGCCGGGTGCCACCGTCGGAGACGGCGTGTACGCCCAACTCGCCACGGGGAGCTTCGATCGCGACGTAGACCTGGCCGGGCGGCACCCGGAAGCCCTCGGTGACGAGCTTGAAGTGGTGGATCAGCGACTCCATCGACTGACCCATGATCTTCGCGACGTGTTCGAGGGAGTTGCCCATGCCGTCGACGCCGATGGCCAACTGCGCCGGCCAGGCGATCTTCTTGTCGGCCACCATGATCGGGCCAGGGCGGAGCCGGTCGAGCGCCTGCTCCACCAGCTTGAGCGACTCGCGGATCTCGCCGAGCCGAACCTGGTAGCGTCCCCAGACGTCGGCGTCCTCCGAGGTCGGTACGTCGAATTCGTACGTCTCGTAACCGCAGTACGGCATCGTCTTGCGCAGGTCCCAGGGAAGCCCCGCCGAACGGAGCACCGGGCCGGTGATGCCGAGCGCGACACAGCCGGTCACGTCGAGCACGGCCACGTTCTTGGTCCGCTCGATCCAGATCGGCTGCCCGGAGAGGAGGTCCTCGTACTCCTTGAGCCGCTTCGGCATCATGGCGAGGAACTCACGGATCTTGACGATCGCGGCGTCCGGTACGTCCTGCGCGACACCGCCGGGGCGGACGTACGCCATGTTCATCCGCAGGCCGGTGATCATCTCGAAGATGTCGAGGATGTACTCACGCTCACGGAAGCCGTACAGCATGATCGAGATCGCGCCGAGTTCCATGCCCGTGGTGGCGAGCCAGACCAGGTGCGAGGCGATTCGGTTCAGCTCCATCATCAGCACCCGGATCGTGGTCGCCCGCTCGGTGACCTCGTCGGTGATGCCGAGCAGCTTCTCCACGGCCAGGCTGTACGCCGTCTCGTTGAAGATCGGCGCCAGGTAGTCCATCCGGGTCACGAAGGTCGAGCCCTGCACCCAGTTGCGGTATTCGAGGTTCTTCTCGATGCCGGTGTGCAGGTAGCCGACGACGCTGCGCGCCTCGCGGACCGTCTCGCCCTCAAGTTCGAGGATCAGCCGCAGCACGCCGTGGGTGGAGGGGTGCTGCGGACCCATGTTGACGACGATCCGCTCGTCCGCGATCGGGTCGTGGCCGGCGACGACGGTGTCCCAGTCGCCACCGGTGACGGTGAAGACCCGACCCTCGGTCGTCTCGCGCTGCGCCGCGTATCCAGGAGTAGTCATTACTGGTAGCTCCTCCGCTTGTCCGGCGGTGGGATCTCCGCGCCCTTGTACTCGACCGGCACGCCGCCGAGCGGGTAGTCCTTGCGCTGCGGGTGTCCCTCCCAGTCGTCCGGCATCAGGATCCGGGTCAGACCGGGGTGGCCGTCGAAGACGACCCCGAACATGTCGTACGCCTCCCGCTCCTGCCAGTCGGCGGTCGGGTAGATCGCGGTGACACTCGGCAGGTGCGGTTCCTCGGGGGTGACGGCGGCCTCCAGGCGGATCCGCCGCCGGTAGGTCATCGAGGTCAGCAGGTAGATCACGTGCAGCCGGCGCTCGTCGCTGCCGAGGTAGTCCGCCCCGGAGACCGAGGAGCAGAGCTCGAACCGCAGCGCCCGGTCGTCGCGGAGCACCTGGCACACCTCGGCGATCCGCTCCGGGCGTACGTGCAGGGTCAGCTCGCCGCGGTCGACCACGATCTTCTCGATCGCGTCGGCGAAGGCGGGGTACGCCTCCTCCAGCGCGTCCCGGACCTCGTCGAAGTACCCGCCGTACGGCCGGGGGCTGTCCACCAGGCCGACCCGGCGGCGGACCAGTCCGCCGAAGCCGGAGGTGTCGCCGGAACCGTGGATGCCGAACATGCCGCGCCCGGCCGGGCTGGCCGGCGGGTACTCGGCGGGTGCCCCGCTGGTCGCGCCGACCGGCGGGGCGTCCACCGGTACGCCCTCACCGGGCTTGTCACTGGGCGTGGTCACGGCTTGACACCCCCACCGATGTGGTTCTGTGCTTTCATCCAGTTCTCGATCCGGAGCTGTTCCTCGCGGCCTTCGCGCACCGCCTGTGTCCACTCCGCCCGCCGGGCCTTGTCGTTCCGGTACGACGACGGCATCGAGCCGTACGGCACCACCGGCACGTCACCGCGAGTCTTGCGGGCCTCAAGCATCTTGCGCCCGTTCGGACCGAGCGGCTCGTGCCCGATCTTCTCGCGGAGCTTCAGCACCGCGTCGATCAGCATCTCCGGCCGGGGCGGGCAGCCGGGCAGGTACATGTCGACCGGAACGATGTGGTCGACGCCCTGCACGATGGCGTAGTTGTTGAACATGCCGCCGCTGCTGGCGCAGACGCCCATCGAGAGCACCCAACGGGGCTCGGCCATCTGGTCGTAGATCTGGCGCAGCACCGGGGCCATCTTCTGGCTGACCCGGCCGGCCACGATCATCAGGTCGGCCTGGCGCGGCGAGGCGCGGAAGACCTCCATGCCCCAGCGGCCCATGTCGTAGTGCGGGCCACCGGCGGCCATCATCTCGATGGCGCAGCAGGCCAGACCGAAGGTCGCACCCCAGACGGACGACTTGCGGGACCAGTTGACCAGCTTCTCCACCGAGGTGAGCAGGACACCGGCCGGGAGTTTCTCCTCGATACCCATCTGACGTCCTCCCTCAGTCCCAGTCCAGGCCGCCGCGCCGCCAGATATAGGCGTACGCGACGAAGACCGCGACGATGAACAGCACCATCTCCACGAAACCGAAGATGGGCAGCGCGTCGAACGACACCGCCCACGGATAGAGGAAGATGATCTCGATGTCGAAGATGATGAAGAGCATCGCGGTCAGGTAGAACTTGATCGGGAACCGACCACCACCTGGCGGCTGGGGGCTCGGCTCGATGCCGCACTCGTACGCCTCGAGCTTGGCCTTGTTGTAACGCAGCGGACCGGCGAACCGCGCGGCGCCGACGGAGAACAGCGCGAACGCCGCGGCGAGGGCGAGGAGCCCGATGATGGGTACGTAAGGCGAGAGCGACATCTCTTCTCCTGCTCGTCCTTCCCTGCCCTCGGTGATTAACGAAATTCACACTATTCACAGTCCCCTGGGCACCTTCGCCCGGGGGCCGCTGCTCACACCGCTGGTGCCACCTTGGTCATCGCATTGATCACCCGGTCCATCGCGTCCCCACCACGGGGGTCGGTCAGGTTGGCCAGCAGCTTCAGTACGAACCGCATCAGGGTCGGATGCGGCATGCCGTGCTTGGTGGCGATCCGCATGATCTGCGGATTGCCGATGAGCTTCACGAAGATCCCGCCGAGCCGGTAGTAACCGCCGTAGCGAGCCTTGAGTTCGGCCGGGTAGCCGGCGAGCGCACGTTCCCGGTCCGCGCCCTCGGCGCGGGCCAGTGCCTGCACGATCACCTCGGCGGCGAGTTCACCGGACTCCATCGCGTACGCGATGCCCTCGCCGTTGAACGGGTTGACCATGCCGCCGGAGTCGCCGACGAGCAGCACGCCCCGGGTGTAGTGCGGCACCCGGTTGAAGCCCATCGGGAGCGCGGCGCCGAGGATCGGTCCCTCCGCATTGGTCTCGTCGGTCATGCCCCACTCCGGCGGCGTGTTCGCCAGCCAGTCGGTGAGCATCCGGCGGTAGTTGGTCTTACCGAACGCGGACGAGGAGTTGAGCACGCCGAGCCCGACGTTGACCCGGCCGTCGCCCATGCCGAAGATCCAGCCGTAGCCGGGGAGCAGATTGTCGCCCGAGTCGCGGCTGCGCAGCTCAAGCCATGACTCAAGGTAGTTGTCGTTCGTCTTCGCCGGTGACTGGTAGTAGCGGCGGACCGCGACGCCGATCGGCCGGTCCTCCCGCTTGGCCAGGCCGAGTGCGAGCGGAAGACGCCCGGAGACGCCGTCGCCGGCGACGATCAGGGGAGCCCGGAAGGTCACCGGCTCCTTGCCCGGGCCGGACTCCGCGTGGACCCCGATCGCCCGGCCGGTGTCGTCGAGGACGGGACCGACGACGTTGACTCCGGTACGCAGCTCTGCGCCAGCGCCCACCGCCTGCTTCGCGAGAAGGTCGTCGAAGTCGAGTCGGGTCCGGACCAGACCGTAGTTGGGGAAGCTGGCGAGTTCCGGCCAGTCGAGCTCCAGCCGCATGCCGCCACCGATCACCCGCAGTCCCCGGTTGTGCAGCCAACCGGCTTCCGGCGAGGTGTCGACGCCGAGCTTGACGAGCTGCTTGACCGCGCGCGGGGTGAGGCCGTCGCCGCACACCTTCTCGCGCGGGAACTCGGTCTTCTCCAGAAGGAGCACACGCAGGCCGTTGCGGGCCAGGTGATAGGCCGTGGTGGAACCACCCGGTCCGGCACCGACGACGATGACGTCCGCGTCGTACTCGACCGTGGCCATCAGCGCCTCCTTCCCGAGTGCTCGTGAAATGCTTCACAAGCGAATCCGGTGAGGAGTCTAAGACCGCCACGAGGTCGCCAGCGGGTTAGGTGAACCTAAGTTACCGAGGTGGACACGGTCAGGAGCGTGCGACCGCGTACGAATTCCGTCAAGCCCCTCCGGTCGGGCGCTCCTCCGACCCGGCAGCCTCCAGATCGGACAGTCCCACCGGTGGCTCGTCGTCCCCGGTCAGCCGGTTGGCGGGTGGTCCGTCCGACTCCGCCGCTCGGCCAAGCTCCGGGTATTCGCCTCCGGCCGGCAGATCGACCGGGGCGTTTTCGTACCCGGCCGGCAGGTCGACCGGCGGCTGTGCGAAACCGGCCGAGGGCTCCGCCGTGGCGGAGTTCCACCCGTCCCCGGACGGTTCCCCACCGTTTCCACTCTGATCCGGATCGGGAACACCGCGCTTCGGCACGGCGTGACCCGAGGAAGACTCGGGGTAACCGTCCACGCCGGGCAGTCCGTTCGGCAACTGTTCGCGTAACGCACCCCCGGCGGCGCGGTCGAGTGCGGAGAGCACCTCCGCGACCACCTGCCGTACACCGGCAGGGTCGGCGTCCGCGGCCAACTGCCGGATCTGCGCGATCAGCTCAGCCGCGTCCGTGTCGGCCGGCGCGCCGTTCTCCGCCGCCGCCGACCAGTCGTCGCGGTCCGGCTGCCGATATGCACCCGCCATGCGGGCAGCCTACTGGCCCAGACCGTACTAATGGGACGAAACACGAAAACCGGCTCTATGTATCCGGAGCCCGAGTGCGGACGCGTCGGCCTGTTCGCGGACGTGCCGGTCTTTCACGGACGTGCGGAGTTATTCGCGGACGGCCCGGTGCAACGCCACGATGCCGCCGGTCAGATTCCGCCAACCGACCGAACCCCAGCCCGAGGCCGCAATCCGCTCGGCCAGCCTGGCCTGGTCCGGCCAGGCCCGGATCGACTCGGCCAGGTAGACGTAGGCGTCGGGGTTGCTCGACACCGTCCGCGCCACCGCCGGCAGCGACCGCATCAGATAGGAGAGGTAGACGGTACGGAAGACCGGGTTGGTCGGCGTACTGAACTCGCAGACCACCAGCCGGCCACCCGGCCGGGTCACCCGCGCCATCTCCCGCAGCGCCGCCTCGCTGTCCACCACGTTGCGCAGCGCCAGTGAGATGGTCACCGCGTCGAAGGAGGCGTCCGGGAACGGCAACCGCAACGCGTCACCGGCGAGCAACGGCACGTCCGGTCGGCTCCGGCGGCCGGCCCGGAGCATGCCGATGGAGAGGTCGAGCCCCACCGCGTACGCACCGGAGTGCGCCAGTTCCTCGGTCGATACACCGGTGCCGGCGCCGACGTCGAGAACCCGCTCACCGGGGCGCAGCCCGAGCGCGGCCCGGGTCGCCCGCCGCCATCCCCGGTCCTGGCCGAAGGAGACGATCGTGTTCGTCAGGTCATACCGGGAGGCGACGCCATCGAACATCGCCGCCACCTCGTGCGGCTGCTTGTCCAGGCTGGCGCGCTGTCCGTGTGGGGTACCGGTCACGCCGTACCACTCTGCCAGCCGCCGCCGTCGCGTCCGGACCGGGGCGGCACACCAGCGGGATCCCCACCGGATGACCACCGGTTGGAGCCGCCGCCAGCGGCGGTCACGTGGCCGGGAGCACCGGGACCAGTCGACGCTGGCGGGCCAGCAGTACCAGCCCGCCTCCGACGACGAGTACGCCGAGCCCGAGACCGCCGAGCAGCCCGGTCGGCGTACCGGTCAACGGCAGGCCGGCCGCCGCACCGGCACGGGTCACGGTCGACATGGAGAACCGGTCGCTGTCGGCGACACCGACCGTCTCGGTCGCCGCCAACCCGGTTGCCCCCTCGGGCAGCCGTTCGGTGGGCGGCAACTGCCCGGCGAGCAGCGGTTCGACCTCGACCCGCCCACCGTCCAGCCGGGCGGGGGCCGGAGCGGACCGGGAGATCAGGACCGGGTGCCGGAACCGGACCGCCGAGAAGCTCCGATCGCCACTGCCCCGATCCGCCCGCGCGGGCACCAGGGAGAGGTCCGGATAGGTACAGGTGGCGTTGCGCCGACCGGCGTCGTACGCGCACCCGGCGCTCTCCTCGGCGAACATGACGTGGTTCGGCAGTCCGATGGTCACCACCATGCCGCTGACCGATTCGACGCCGTGGTTGCCGATCTCGAAGCGAAGGTCGGCACTGCCACCCGGCGGCACCGGTGTGAGCGTCCCGCTCCGGTCCGCCGGTCCGTCCCAGGCACGGGCATAGAGGTCGGGTCCGGCACCCTCGGCGAAACCGATCGAGGCGGTCGCGGAGTCGTTCGCCGCCGCCCGGTCGGTCCCGGCGTGTGATACCCGTACGGTGACCTCGCCGACCTGACCGGTGCCGTGTGCCGTTCGGACGATCGTGCTGGTGAGCCGGAGTGTCTGCCCGGGCGCGAGGTCCGGCAGCCCGCACTCGCCGCCGACCGTCACCTCCAGGGACGGTGCGGTGGTCGGCGGGGCGGGGGTGGGTGTCGCCGCCGTCGGGCAGAAGGCGACGCTGCTGGGATTGACCACCTCGCCGTCGACCCGACCGGAAAAGCGCAGCCGTACGCCGTACGCGGTCGCGGTGCCGTGGTTGGTCACGGTCGCGGTGGCGGTCTTGCGCTGGCTCTGGTTGGTGAGGGTCGTCCCGTCGAGGGTGATCGCGAGGTCCACATCGGCGGCGACCGCTACCGCCGGATGCGGTACGGCATCCCGTGGCACGGCCTCGCGGGGTAGGGCTGCGAACACCGGCGCGGCAACGGCCAGCCCCGCCGCCATGAGCAGAACTGTGCAGGCCGAACCGACCACGGAAAGTTGTGTTCGCATGACTGCGTACTGTAGTCAAACATCTCGCCCGACGCGCCCGACCATTAGCGTTTCACCTGGAGAAACAACAAATCCGGCGACAACACAGCGGGGGGGGGGGGGGGGGGGCCCCCCCCCCCCCCCCCCGGGGGGGGGGGGGGGGCCCCCCCCCCCGGGGGGGGGGGGGGGGGGGGGGCCCCCCCCCCGCCCCCCCCCACCACCGGGAAGAGCTAGCC
>NZ_JBITIH010000036.1:0-47001 GCF_044458865.1 Micromonospora sp. NPDC050417 | reverse complement strand
TCCGCTGCCTCAAACGCTACGTCGCGCGAGAGCTCTACGAGCTCATCACCCAACCCACCAGTTCCACAGCCGCTTGACATCCATAGGGGCATCAAGCTCGCAGTCCGCTTCCAAGCCGTACTCACCATCACCATCATCACTGAGTGGCTATGACCGGCTTATGAAACACGCCTTAGGTCCGTTTCTCGGCAAGGGCGAATACTCCGGCAGGCCCCGGTGTGCGGGTCGCGGCGATCGGCATGGTGAACGTCGCGGGCAGTCACTTTGTCCGGCGACCCACCCGGGACGGTCTCGGTTCCCACCTTTCCGAAGGCTGCTCAGCGAGCCGGCGGACGCGGTAGACAGCGCTGCCGAGCGCAAGGAGTACGAAGCGCCGATCCGGCTGCTTCCTTGGAAGGTGGTCAACGACCTTACGGTCAACGGCCGTCGTCACCGGATCATTCGCGCCCAGCCGTTCATCAGGATGGGACCGGACGGACCGGAGCCACCCCGGCCTACTGACCCGGACCCCACTGAGCGGGCAAGAAACACGGATGGGCCGGCGCGTAACGCGCGCCGGCCCATCCGTGGGTTCCGGGGTTTTAGCCTCCGTTCATGATGGTGCGGATTTGGTTGGTGTCGGTGATGGGTCCGACGTAGGCGCGGACGTCGTCGATGGTGCCGGGGAAGAAGCCGGCGTTGTTGTCGAGGTACTTGTAGCTGCCGATGCGGATGGGTCCGGTGGCGGCGACGCCGCCGGCGAGGGTGCCGGTGGCGGCTTGCGTGCCGTTGAGGAAGAGGGTCATTTTGGTGTTTTTGGGGTCCCAGACGCCGCAGAGGTGGGTCCAGGTGTTGGCGGCGGCGGTGCCGGGTGCGGCGACGGCGGCGTAGGCGCTGTCGCTGGTGGCGATGACGAATTCCCATGCTCCGGCGCCGTTGGTGCGTAGGTAGAGGCCGCTGGAGCGGGTTGCTTCTTGGCTGAAGATGGCGTGCCAGCGTGGGTCGCTGTTGTCGAGTTTGGCCCAGGCGCAGATGGTGTAGCCGATGGTGCTGTTGAGGGTGTTGGGCGCGGTGGCGTAGCTGGCGCCGTCGAGGGTGAGGCCTTCGCCGTACTTGCCGCCGTTGCCGGTGTTGGCGGTTCCGTACAGGGTGAGGTTGCGGTAGCTGCCGGAGGTGTCGGTGGTGCCGCCGGTGGCGTTGTCGAACTTCCATTCGCCGGCGAGTGCGTGTTGGACGCCGGGTGCGGTGCTGGAGAATCCGTTCATGATGTCGTTGATTTCGTCGGTGTCGGTGATGGGTCCGTCGTAGGCGCGGACGTCGTCGATGGTGCCGGGGAAGAAGCCGGCGTTGCTGTCAAGGTATTTGTAGCTGCCGATGCGAAGTGGTCCGAGGGTGGTTACGCCGCCGGTGAAGAGTTGTCGGTTGACGAGGGTCCCGTTGACGAAGAGCATCATTTGGGTGGTGCCGGGGTCCCAGACGCCGCAGAGGTGGGTCCAGACGTCGGGGGTGGCGGTGCCGGGGGCGGCGACGGCGGCGTATTGGCTGTCGCTGGTGGCGATGACGAATTCCCATGCTCCGGCGCCGTTGGTGCGTAGGTAGAGGCCGCTGGATCGGGTTGCTTCTTGGCTGAAGATGGCGTGCCAGCGTAGGTCGCTGTTGGTGTGTTTGGCCCAGGCGCAGATGGTGTAGCCGATGCTGCTGTTGACCGTGTTTGGCGCGGTGGCGTAGTTGGTGCCGTTGACGGTGAGCGCTTGGCCGTACTTGCCGGCGCCGGTGGTGGTTGCTCCGTCGACGAGGGTGAGGTTGCGGTAGCTGCCGGATGTGTCGGTAGTGCCGCCGGTGGCGTTGTCGAATTTCCATTCGCCGGCGAGTGCGTGCTGGGTGTTGGTTGCGCCCAGTTCGGTGGGGGTCAGTGCCGCGTTCCAGGTTTGGACGTTGCTGATTTGTCCGGAGTAGTACGAGGACGGGGCGCTGTTGTTGAGGTAGCGGCCGATGACGAACTTGCCGCCGGCGGGCCAGGTGCCGGCCGGGTCATGGTATGCGGTGTCGGCGAGGGTGCCGCTGACGTAGAGGGACATGGTGTGCGTGCTGGCGTTGAAGACCGCGGCGAGGTGGGTCCAGACGCCGAGTTGGGCGCCGGCGGGGGCGACGGCCTGGTCATATACCCAGCCAGTGTTGTCGCTGTTGGCCATGCCGAAACGCCAGGTGTTGTCGTCGGCGTTGTCCCAGAGGATGAAACGCGATGAGTGGGCGCCGTCTTCGGAGACGATGACGCCGCCGGCGGCGGTGGGTTTGACCCAGACCGCGATGCTGAACGACTTTGTTGTGTCGATGAGTGTGCTGTTGCTGGTCAGGACGTCCGTGCGGGTTCCGTCCGGGCTGGTGCCGTTGGCGCTGGTGTTCATCAGCAGGTCGGGGCTGTGGAGATCACCGTCGTGCCAGATCGGCCGTCCGCTGACCGTCAGCGGTGCGCCGCCGGTGGTGTCAGCTGCGGTGGTCGCGACCGTGTTCCCGAAGCCGTCGTTCAACGGCCAGGTGTGGGCGGAGGTGACGAGGGTTTGTGTTGGTTGGGCGGTGATGGTGGGGGTTGTTGTCAGGTTGCCGGTCAGGTAAGCGGTGACCCGACCGCCCGCGCCGACGGTCCAGAGGTCGGGGTTGCCGTCCCTGTTGATGTCGGCGGCCCGGAGGACGAGGCTGGCCGAGGTGTTCCAGCCGGTGGCGAGCTGCGTTTGGGTGTAGGTGAAGTCGATGCCGTCGAACGCGAGGCGCTGCCAGAGGAACAGCGCACCGGTGCTCTTGTTCCAGAGGAACAGGGCGGTTCCGGTCGGCGTTTCGGCGCTGGTGATGGTCCAGTTGTTCCAGTCCGTGCCACCGGTGGGGGTCCCGGTGGCGAGGGTGATCGGCCATTGGTAGTTGGCGGTGCCGTCGCCGCTGGCGTAGTAGTTCAGGTAGTAGCCATGGTCGCTGTCGCCGGTGATGGAGAGTAGGTCGGCCCAGGCGAGGTGCTGACCGGATGCGTCGCCGGCGCTGACGAGCTGGGTCGGGTTCAGGTTGTTGTCGTCGAGCAGGTCGCCGGGGCGGATGTTGGCCCCGTTTTGTGCGGTTTGCATCGCGGAACCGTCACCGCTGCCGGTGAGGTAGGCGCCGCTTCCGGCGCGTGGGCCGGTGGGGTAGTAGGCGAGGACGCCCTGCAGGCCGTTGCCGGTGAATCGTCCGGTGCTGATCTGGGCTCCGTCGAAGTCGGCGGGGTTTCGGGTTCCGAGCAAGCCGTCGGCGCCGAAATTGCTTGCGTTGGTGGCCAGCGCGCCGGTGGTTTTTCCGGTGGCCAGCCATGCGCCCGGTGGCAGTCCGTTCGCTGAGCCGGCGAGGAGCAGGTCGGCTACGTTGTCGCCGTTGAGGTCTCCGTCGAGTGCTGCTCCGGACGGCCGTGAGTTGAAGGTGATGGTGGCCGTGTCGCCGAAGTTTCCGGCGGGGGAGAGGCTGGTGACGGTCAGGGTGTTGGTGCGGCGGGTGGGGGTGACGGCAATGGAGGCGACTCCACTGGCCGTTGCGGTGACCCTGCCGGGTGCGCCGCCGTTGAGTTGGTAGGTGTAGGACGTCGGGATGGTGCCGGAGGTCGGTGGGTTGACCGTGATCGTGGCGGGTGTGCCGATGGTGGTCGTGTCCTCACCTGGCGTCGGTACGGTCGGTGCGCCGGCTCGGGTGGGGTCGAAGTCGAAGTTGCAGGTAGTCGACCAGTTGCTGGTGGCCAGGGTGTCGGTGACCTGGACCTTCCAGGAGAACCGGGTGACAGCGTTGCCAGCGGCGGCCTTGAGTGTGGCCTGGGCGACGTTGAGGACGGCGGTGGTGCCGGAGGTGTAGGTCAAGCTCGCCGGGTTGGACGAGGCGACCGGCGCTTGGTTGGTGTCGGAGGTCTTCCAGAGCTTGAACGCAATCCCGAGGCTGCCTCCGTCGGGGTCGGAGATCGGCGCGTACAGCGATACCGGCCCGTCGCCTAGGGCGGTGGGCGTCGCCGCCGTACATGACGTGGCGGGGGAGGTGTGTAGGCCGCTGGGAGTGTTCGGTGTGTGGTTGTAGGTGATGGTCAGCGTGGGGCTGGTCTCGAGGAACTTCTTCCAGCTTTCCAGGTCAGACGACTCGTTGACGCCAGTCATGACGAACGTCTGAGTTTTCCTGTTGCCGCTGACGGCGGATTTGATAGCCGAGAGCACATTGAAGGACACACCGTCTTGTGGGCAGGTGGAGTTGTAGCCGTGCGCGACGGTCTGATTGGCGACAGCGGTGCCCAGGTCGACACCGTCCCAGTAGTTCCATGTGGCGTTCGACTGAGAAAGCGTCGTCGAGGGAGCGTAGACGTTCACCTGCGTCTTTTTGCAGGAGTACGAGTACGTCTCGGTGATCTTGAAGGTAGCCTCGTTGATGGTCGCGCCGGCGAGTGCCGTGGTGTTGATCGGAAAGTTAATCAGGGTGTGTGACCACATGGGCCCGGAGTTACCGACCTGCATTCGTCCCTGAGGGTCCGGGGTGTTCATCCAGTAGTTCGTGGTCGGGTACGGTTTCCCCACCGTGGCCCAGCCTTTGCTGCTCGACCCGGACGACGACCAACTCGGGTCGATGAACAGCGGATAAACCGTGTCCACCGCGGACAGCAGTTCCGTGTCGGGGGAGAGAATGATGGTGTTGGCCCGGACGGTCGCGGCGACCTTGGCCGTATGGGCACCTTGACCCGGCCCGCGAGCGCTCGACGCGGAGGCCATCGCAGCATTGGTCTTGCCGCTGGGGCTGGGGCTCGGCGTCGCGCCCTTCGTGCCGGCGCTGGCCGTGGTCGTGGTCTGGGTGGTCGCGGAGTCCCACATCAGCGGTGTCGGTGCGGTGAAGACCGGCCGACCCGTGCGGTCGGTCGCGGTGAGGTTGCCGGCATCGTCGGCGGCGAGAGTGACTCCGTTCGCCGTGGTGTTCAGGGCGAGTTGTTTCAGTGCGGGGTCGGCCGCCGCGGCTGCGGTGCGCACGACGAAGACCTGCCGGAAACCGCCCTGGGCGTCGGCGGTCACCTGAAGGTCCACGTCAGTCAACACGTTGGCGTAGGTCGCGGTGTCGCCGCTGAGCGTCGGTGCCGGTAGGGGCATCGGCGCGGTAAGGGCGAGTGAGCGCCCGCCGTTGGCCATCGTGGCCAGGGGGCCGGAACCGCCGCCGGAGAAGGTGATGGTGTTGGTCGTGACGGCTGGTCTGACCGCGCCTTCCGCTGTGCGGGTGAGGGCCGTGTCGAGACTCTTCCAGTCGTCGCCGACCCGCTTGCGCACCGGCACTGCCGAGCGAGTCAGCGTCAGGGTGCCGTCCGGGTTCGCGGTCACCAGGTCGGTGGCGTTTGTCGCGCCGACCACGTCGACGGCCTTGCCGGTGCGCTGCGCCTGGGCGAGTGCCTGTTCGGTGGTGAGGACCGTCGAGACCGGCGCGGCCGGCTCGTCCACCGGCGCGGCAGAGACGGCGGGGACGGAGACGAGTCCGACGGCGCCGAGTAGCGCGGTGGTCGCCGCGACGGCTCCGGTTAGGACCTTGTTGGGTCGGCGACGTGTGGATACACGCATGAAGGGCTACTTTCGCGCGCTGTGACAGGTGAGGTGCCCGAAGGCTCCGACAGCTAATCAAGATCATCGCGGCGGTCACCCTGCGTGCGACGGAGGTCACTGTCTATTTCGGACGAGCTTGTCACGGTTGCTCGCATTTAGATCTTGGACCGTTACCTTTTCGTGATCGTGCCCGACGGTTTGATCATGGGACAGTGGCGCCCGGCCATGAGCGGACAAACATCCGCAGGCCGGTCGATTCCTCGATCTGACGGGGTGAGGGTGCGATGAGACGACACACGGGACTGTCGCGTGGGGCACGGATCCGGGGCGTACTCGCCGCCGCCGTGGCCACGACGGTGCTCGGTAGCGCGGTGGTGGTCGCCCCCGCCACGGCGGCCACGGTGACCGCCAAACCCACACCGCCGCCGACCGCCCCGGATGTCCGGGCCGTGCGCGGGGTGAAGCCCCTGCCGACTCACTTCGCGTCGCCGGCAAAGCCGACCGAGTCGTACGCCCCGACCCACACCAGTTGGCCGGCCGCCCGCATGAGCTCACTCACCCTCGCCTCAGCGGCCACCGCGACCAGCGGGATTCAGGCCGCCAAGGTACGCGGCGACGGATCACCGGTATGGGCGCAAGCCGTAGCCGACAGTAAAGGCCGCTACGCCGGCCCGACCGCCCTCGATGTCCGGGTACTCGAGCATTCGGACGCACAGGCGGCAGGTGTCGCGGGAGTGCTGTTGACGGTGGCAGGGGCCGGTGCCACTGCCGGCGCCGGTTCGCAGGGCGAGGTCACCGTCGGACTCGACTACTCCTCCTTCGCCCAGGCCTACGGCGGCAACTACGGACTCCGACTACGTCTGGTAGCACTACCGGCCTGCGCCACGAGCACCCCGGCGCTGCCGGCGTGCCGGCAGGTGACACCGCTTCCGTCGACGAACGACGCCGCCAGCCAGAGTGTGTCGGCACGGGTGAAGCTCACCGGGACAGCACCGATGGTGCTCGCGGCCGTGTCCGCCGCCGCTGCCGACGGCGGCAAGGCCGGCACGTACGCCGCCACCGACCTGATGCCGTCGGGGTCCTGGGCGGCCGGGACCAACACGGGAACGTTCAGCTACTCGTACCCGATGACCGTGCCGCCGGCGTCAACATCGCTGGCTCCGACCTTGTCGCTGAACTACGACTCGAGCAGCGTGGACGGGCAGACCGCCTCGACCCAGGCCCAGTCGTCCTGGGTCGGGGACGGCTGGTCGACCCCGAAGTCGTTCATCGAGCAGTCATTCGTGTCGTGCTCGGAGAACCCGGGCGGCAGCGCGTCACCCGTGTCCACCCCGGACCAGTGCTACGACGGTCCGATCCTGACCCTGTCGCTGAACGGATCGTCGTCGTCGCTGATCTGGGACGCGGGCAAGAAGGTGTGGAAGGCCGAAAGTGACAAGGGTGAGGTGATCATCCACGTCACCGACGCCAACAACGGCACCGGCACCTACAACACCGACTACTGGCGGGTGACCCTGCGCGATGGCACCAGCTACGAGTTCGGCCGCAACCAGTTGCCGGGCTGGTCGTCGGGCAAGGCGACCACCAACTCCGTCGACGTGCAACCGGTCTACTCGCCCCACCCGGGCGACCCGTGCTACAACGCGGCCGGATTCACCTCGTCGGTCTGCACCATGGCCTACCGCTGGAACCTGGACTACGTCAAGGACATCCGCGGCAACGCGATGGCCTACTACTACAAGCAGGACGTCAACTACTACGGCCGTAACAAGGGCACGAGCAACGTCTCGTACACCCGCGACAGCTACCCGGCCCGAATCGACTACGGCTTCCGTGACGGCGGCGCCTACGGCACTGTGCCGAACCAGGTGCTGTTCAACACCGACAACCGATGCGTGTCCGGCACCTGCGCCCCGTTGAGCGACAGCACGAAGGCGAACTGGCCCGACGTGCCGTACGACCTGGTCTGCGCGGCGGGCACGACCTGCACGGCGTGGAGCCCGTCGCACTTCTCCACCGTCCGACTGAAGTCAATCAGCACCCAACAGTGGTCGACCGCGCTGTCGAAGTACGTGCCCGTGGACACCTACGCTCTGGCGCACCGGTTCCCGAAGACGGGGGACGGCACCTCGCCCGCGCTCTGGTTGGACTCGATCACCCGCACCGGGTCGAGCACCAAGGCCGACGGCTCGACCGAGTCGATCACGCTTCCGTCCGTCTCGTTCGGCGATGTCGAACTGCAGAACCGCACCAACCCGGATGGCCTGGTCGCGTTCATGCGCCGCCGGATCGGCACCATCACCACCGAGACCGGTTCGGTGATCACCGCGACCTACGAGCTGCCGAAACCGTGTGCTACCCCGGTGACCCTCGACCCGGCCACCAACACCTCCTCCTGTTACCCGGTCTACTGGACCCCCGACGGATTCGTCGACCCCATCCGGGACTGGTTCAACAAGTGGGCGGTCACCAAGGTGACCTCGACCGACCCGACCGGTGGCGCCGCGGCGACCGCCACCAGCTACCGGTACCTCGACGGGGCGGCGTGGCACTTCGACGACAACGAACTCGTCAAGGCGAAGAACCGAACCTACGGGCAGTTCCGCGGCTACGCCCGCGTGCAGACCAGGAACGGTGACGGGGTCAACGACCCACGGACGCTGTCCGAAGCCACCTACTACCGGGGCATGTCGCGCAACAACGGCGGCGCGGCGGTGAACATCACCGACTCACAGGGCGGCAACCACGACGACGCCGACGAGCTGTCCGGCATGGTGCTGGAGTCGACGTCCTACCTCGGTGACGGCGGCCCGGTCGACAGCTCCACCATCACGTCGTACTGGGTGTCGGCGGCGAGCGCCACCCGGAGCCGCACCGGGCTGCCCGCCCTGACCTCGAACGTCGTCGCGCCGGTCCAGACGTACAACCGGCAGGCGATCACCGGCCCCGGGGCGACCACCTGGCGGGTCACCCAGACCGACAACAGCTATGACACGACAACCAGCAGCACCTCGTTCGGGTTACTGCAACGCACCTACGTCCACACGGTGCCGGTAGACCCGGCCTACGACCAATGCACCACCAGCACATACGCCCCGGCGAACGTGACGAAGAACCTCGTCGGTCTGGTCGCCGAGACCGAAACCGTCGCGGTGGCCTGCGGCGGCTTCACCTCAGGCTCTCCGGCATCCGTACCGGGAAGCCTCAACACCCTGACCGCCCCGACCACGGTGTCTCGCCCCGCCCAGACCGTGAAGGCCGTCCGGACCTACTACGACGACCAGGACTGGTCCACCACCTGGCCGCAGCCGAACCCGCCGAGTACCGGTGCCGCGACCATGACCCGTACCGCCACCGACTACACCGGGGGCGCGTACGTATGGCAGACCACCAGCCGCGCCAGCGCCTACGACGACTACGGTCGCCCGACCCTCGCCTACGACGCCAACGGCAACAAGACAAGCTCCTCGTACACGGTCAACGCGGTCGGCCTCACCACCGGCGTGAGCGTCACCAACTCGTTGAACCAGACCTCGTCCACCACCCTGGACACCACCCGGGGCTTGACCCTCACCTCCACTGACCCGAACAGCGTCGTCACCACCCAACAACATGACGCGCTCGGCCGGAACAAGGCGGTCTGGACCGACTCCCGGGCCACCAGCCTCCCCGCGAACTACACCTTCGACTACCAGGTGTCGAAGACCGGCGTGACCGCCACCACCACCAAGACGATGAGCGAACTGTCGCTCTACCAGACGTCGGTCACCATCTACGACGCGCTCCTGCGTACCCGGCAGGTCCAGTCGATGACGCCCAACGGCGGCCGGATGGTCACCGACTCGTTCTACGACACCCGAGGCTGGGTCACCCGCACCTACAACGGCTGGTGGGACGACACCACCCTGCCCACGGTGTCAACCCCGGTCAGCGCCGCCGACCTGCACAAACAGGTCGCGAACCAGACCCTCAACACGTACGACGGCCTTGGTCGAGCGGTAGTCGTCACGGCGGCGAAGGACGGCGTTCCCGTCTCCACGACGACCACCGTCTACAACGGTGACCGAACCACGGTGGTCCCACCGACTGGCGGCGTCACCAAGACCAGCGTTCTCGACCCACTCGGACGGACCAGTCACCTCCTCGAATACACGGCACGGCCGACCGTCAACACCCCGTCGAACACGTTCACCGGCGTTTTCACCGTCACCGGCGGCACCGCGGTCGACACCACCTACGGCTATGACGCCCGAGGTAACCAAACCACCGTCACGGACACCGCCTCAAACACCTGGACCTCGACCTACAACCTGCTCGGCCAGGTCGTCGCCAAGTCGGACCCGGACGCCGGCACCAGCACCATGCGCTACGACGCCAACGCCAACCTGATCCAGAACACCGACGGCCGCAACAAGACGCTGTCCTACACCTACGACGCGCTCAACCGGAAGACCGGCAGCTACGCCGCCACCGTCGAAGCGCAGTCGACCGCCAACCGGGTCGCCTCCTGGGTGTACGACAACTCCGACAACGCCGCGCCCACCATGAAGTACGGGATCGGGCACCTCACCAGCAGCACCTCCTACGTCAACGGCGCCGCCTACACCATCCAATACAAAGACTTCAACATCTTCGGCAAGTCACTCAGCGAAACGGTCACGATCCCCGCGACCCTCGCCGGGCCACTCCTCGCCGGCACCTACACCTACGCCCACAAATACGGCACCACGACCGGCCTACACACCAAAGACGTCCTCACGGCCCACGGCGGGTTGCCGATCGAAACCATCAACTACGCCACCACAGGCGTGTTCGACCTGCCAGTAGCCGTCGCCGGTGTGGGTAGCTACGCCCTCAACGTCACCTACGACGCCTACGGCCGTGTCACCCAGCAGGTCCTCGGCAACTCGACCAACCAGGCATCGGTCACCTACACCTACGACCAGCACACCGGCCGACTCACCGACCAACTCGTCAGCCGCGGCACCGCCACACCCAAGGACGTCGACAAACAGTCCTACTCCTACGACCTCGCCGGCAACATCCTCCACGAGACCAGCACCCGGCTGTCGGCCGCCACCCCGTCCGAGACGCAGTGCTACGGCTATGACGGCCTCGCCCGACTCACCTCCGCGTGGACCGCGACCGACAACTGCGCCACCGCGCCGACAACGGCGAGCCACGCCATGGTCGGCAACAGCATCGGCGGCGGCAGCGCGTACTGGACCAGCTGGCAACTCAACTCCGTCGGCAACCGGACCCAACAGGTTGAACACAACCTGACCGGCGGCACCGACTCCACCACGAACTACCAATACAGCACCAACCAGCCCCACGCGCTGACCTCGACCACCGGCGGCACCGGCGGCACCACCACCTACGGGTACGACACCGCAGGAAATATGACCAGCCGCATCGCCGGCAAGGGCAACCAGACACTCACCTGGAACGAAGCGGGCAAACTCACCGCCGTCACCGGCGGCACCGCCGGCAACAGTGACCTGGTCTACGACGCCGACGGCAACCTGCTGTTGGAGAAGAACCCCTCGAGCACCGTCCTGTACCTGCCAGGCGAGCAACTCGAACTCCGCAACGGCGCCACGGCCGTCACCGGCACCCGCTACTACCCCCTGCCGGGTGGTGGTAGCGCCATCCGCACCGGCACCGGCGCCAACTTCTCGTTCGCCATCGCCGACAACCAAGGCACCCCCAGTCTCTACCTCGACTCGACCGCCCAGATCCCCACGTGGCGGCAACACACCCCATACGGGGCTCCCCGAGGCGCTGCAGGTACCTACCCCGACAACCGCGGCTTCCTGAACAAGCCAGTCAACACCGACATCGGCCTCATCCACGTCGGCGCCCGCGAGTACGACGCGACGATCGGCCGGTTCGTCAGCGTCGACCCGGTCCAGGACCTGACCGATCCGCAGCAATGGAACGGCTACGCGTACGCGAACAACAGCCCGGTCACCATGAGCGACCCCACCGGCCTGCGTCCGGAATGCGGCGAAGGAAGTGTCTACGACTCCTGTGACAACGCGGTAAAGGCGGCATCAGGATCGGATGCGGCGAAGACCTTCGGTGGCTGGAGCAACAACAAGGTCGGCTACAACCACTGGGACCGGCCGGTACAGCACGTTCGCCAACCAGGCGAAGAAGCCCCAGCACCCAAACCAAAGAGCAACAGCAACAGCGACTGGCTCAGCCGGGCCTGGAACAGCACCAAACACTTCGCCCAAGAACACCCCGTCCTAACCGGGATCGTCGTCTCGGTCGCGGTCGAATTCGGTTGCACCGTAGCCACAGGCGGCGCAGGAGCAATCGGATGCGCCGCCCTAGCCGGGGCCGCCGGCAATGCTGTCACCAGCGCACTCGAAGGGGATTCGGCCGAGGATATCCTCGCCAGTGCCGCTGAGGGAGCCGTGATTGGTGCCGCATTCGCTGGCGCCGGCTCGCTGCTCGGCCGACTCGGTAAATGCCACAGCTTCGACCCGAACACGCCAGTCCTGCTCGCCGACGGTAGCACCAAACCGATCAAGGACGTTCAGGTCGGCGACGAGGTCACCGCAACCGACCCGACCACCGGCACAACCACCGCCCAACCAGTCACCGCCCTACACAATAACCTCGACACCGACCTGACCGACGTCACAATCACCACCGCCGGTGTGTCTACCACTCTGCATACCACTACCAACCACCCTTTCTGGGACGCGACCACCAACGAGTGGGCCGACGCCAGCGAACTACAAACCGGCCACCTCCTACGCGCTCAAGACGGACAAACTGCGGCAATCACTGCCGTACGCAGTTTTACTTCCGCGCGTCAGATGCGTGACCTCACCGTCGATCAAATCCACACGTACTACGTGATCGCGGGAACTACGCCCGTTCTGGTCCACAATTGTGGAAAGAGCGCAAGTATTGGCAATAAGTTTGGTGTCCCGAATCGACCGGGCGTTTATACCATCCATCTCGATGATGGCAATAAGTACGTTGGTTCCGCGATCAGGAACATGAGGGGGCGCGTGAACGCCGCGCTGATGGACCCCGGTCATTCGGTCGCCAAGGCGGGCTACAGCATCCCGAATGTTGTCAACGTTACGTGGATTCAGATGCCGAAGCGAAAGATAACCGAATACGTCGCAAGACGACTTGAACAATCTGTCATGGATGGGGTCGCAGGTCCTTTGGTGAACACAAAGTATCCGGAATTCCGACTCTGGTACCATGAATAGTCGAGTCGAGCCCGGGGCTCGCTCGTTAGGAAAGGTGGGTGCGTATGTCGACCTGGGGAACGGGGCTTTTCGCTAGCGATGGGGCTCAAGACTTCCTGGAGGAGTTTGCGGAGCTGGAGGCCGGCGACCGCGTGTCGGAGTTGGAGGGGATTTTTAGGGAACTACTCAATGACCCGTCACTTTTGATGCGAACCGTCTTTCCGGAGTCCCTGATAGCCGCCACATCTCTGGTCGCCCTGAGTCTGCCTGGTGGGCAGCGGATTATGGATCGTCAGAGTAGCTTCATCGCAGATTCAGTCGGGGAGGCGTTGCTCGATCGTCCTGCCTTACATTTGGTGCCCTCTGCGTTGCGAGTTCTTGCAATCGTGACCGCACCGGACGGTTCCTGGAGTAAAGAGTGGCGTCGACCGGAGGATCGAGAGGAGGCTCTTGGTGATATAGAAGCCGTGAGGGAGATTCTTGAGTCGGTGCACTCGTAACGACCGTGCCTACCTCGGGTAGAGGGCTGTCCAACGTGGTGGCCTGACCCACTGGCAGGCACGTGCCGCAGCCCCGGGTGGCGCGTTTATTGAGTTTCTGTCCTGGTCTCCCGTCACCTCCTTGGCAGTCGTGCCAGGTGCAATCTATTCCGCACGACGATCGTGTAGTTGCGGTTCAACTCGGGCCTGCGACACGAACCATTCCGGTAGCTGGTTTGGGTACGTGGTGCCAACGGGGTGCTGGCGGGCGGCAGCGCGGTGCCCGTTTGAAGATCGTCGAGATGGCGAGTTTCGTTACCGGGAGAGTCTGCTCCGAATCTTGGAGAACGCGTCTACCGCAGTGTCATCAGCGTCGGGGAGCGTGTGCAGGTACTTCTCTGTCGTCGAGATGCTTCCGTGACCCAGCCGCTCCTTGACTACTTGGAGGTCGGCACCCCCGGCCAACAGCCACGACGCGTGGGCATGGCGTAGACCGTGCATCTTGATGTCGACGTCGAGTCTGGAGGTGATGAGGGCGGGTTTGAGGACGGCCTCACGGAACCAGCGGCGGGGGATATATCCGGTCGTGTCCCAGCGGCGTGGCTAGCGGGGTTCGTCTTTTCCCTGACTGCGTCGGATTGCCCGGTAGTCCGCGTAGGCGCGTTTGCAGTAGCCGCATCGGCATTTGCCCGCGTTGTAGGCGCTGAGGGTTCCATGCCGGTACTGCCTGCCGTTGTCGTTGGGTTCGGTAAGCCCAACTCACTGGACTTGCCCAGAGAAGCTTCTCGGGCATTGCTGGTGACCTTGGGGGAATAGACAAAGAAAAGGTCGCTGTCACCGAGGTGCCTCGCTTCCATGAAGGCCTCAAGCTTGGCGATGATTTGGGGGCTGAGTTTAAATCGGCGTGTTTCTTTGTCCTTTGGATACTCCTGAACCATGAAGCGCCCGCCGTCTGGGTGGAACCGTGGATTTACCTCTACAACCTTGCGACTGACGGAGATTATGCGACTTCGCAGGGCGATATCTTTTGGTCGAAGTTCGGCCAGTTCCCCCCAGCGCATGCCGCTCTCGATGGCGGTCTCAACTAGTAGCTTTGACGTGATGTCGGGCAGGTGGTTGTAGAAGGTGTCGAATTCCTCGGGGGTTACGATCCGCAGCGACCTTTGCGGTATGGTTGGGGTCTTGACTCCCCTGCAGGGATGGAGAACGGTGACCTGGTCGTTGAGTGCCGTCGTGAAAATAGCGCTCAAGATGCTCTTGTTGAGCCGTATATTAGCGGGGCTCATGCCATCTGTGACAAGCTGGGTGACCCACTCGCGTACGTGACTGGGAAGGATCTCGCGCATACGGATAGGGCCAAAGGTGTCCATAATGTGGACGTAGATTGAGTATGTGTATCCTTCGCGGGTAGTGGCTTCCATTACGTGGTGGGGCAGCCATTCTTCCTCGACGTATCGCCGAAAAGTTTGTTTCCCGCGAGCTGGGCCACCGGCCCTCCCTTCGGCAATCCGTGTCTCCGCGCGCTGCCACGCCTTGTCGGCCTCCTTGGCGTTGCCGAAGGTGCCGGCCGAGCGTTCCTCGCCGCGCAGATCCGGGTAGTAGGCCGTGTAGCGCGGCTTGCCGGAGTGCCCCACTCTCTTGCGGCTGTACCCCATAGCTTCCTCCCCACGATCGACGGAAACAAACGCCGCTGGATTGCGTATTCGTCTTCGCGAACTTTTTGCCCGTGGGCAAGGCATTCGGAATTCTCAAGAACAGCAAACGAATTGCCAAGACGCTGGAACGCGCGACTAAGGCTTTGAAGACCTTCTTCAAGGAATCCAAGTGGGCTGACAGCACCATCAAAAAGGCGGGGAGCTGCGCGGTTCAGCCGCACAGCTTCGCCCGCGGCACGAAGGTGGTTCTGGCAGACGGCGAGACTGAGTCAATTGAAAATCTTAAGGAAGGTGATCGGGTTCTCGCGACCGACCCCGAGACAGGTAAGACTACAGCTCGCCCGGTCACCGCGACCCACACCAACCTCGACATCGACCTCACCGAACTGACCGTCACTCATGGTGACGGCAACACCGCAACGCTTCCGACCACGCAGCATCACCCGTTCTGGAGTGAGACGCGGGGTTCCTGGATCAATGCCGGGGACCTTCGGCCGGGTGAGCGCCTTCTTGCTCTCGATCGAAGACCCGCCACCGTCGCCCGCGCGCACAATTACACCGGCTCCAGTCTCATGCACGACCTCACCGTCAGCGACGTCCACACCTACTACGTGGTCGTCGGTGTCAATCCGGTCCTTGTGCACAATACCGATTCGAGCTGTCCAATACACGGTGGTCCAACCGGTGTTCCAACCCGCGACCTGTGGGGGGTCTGTGGATTTAAGGGTGTTTCCGGCCTGACCTGCCGGGCGTTGTGCCTGGTGAGGAGGGTGCCGTGATGACTGCGACACTGAACGATGTGACCCCGAGGAAGGTCAAGGCCGAGTTGTCGGCGGAGGCGAAGGCCGCCGCCGATCTGGTCCGGTTGGCCAAGGAACAGGGCCTGTCCTTGACCGGCCCGGACGGGCTGCTCAAGCAGTTGACGAAGACGGTCCTGGAGACCGCGCTGAACGAGGAGATGACCGGGCACCTCGGCTACGAGAAACACGAGACCGCCGGCGATGGGCGGTCGGGCAACGTCCGTAACGGGACCCGGTCGAAGACGGTCATGACCGATACCACCGGACCGGTCCAGATCGACGTGCCTTACCGGGGGAACCTCATGCCGAACCGAGTATTCGAGCCCCACAGGCGCGTAGGCCCGGCCGGGTCAGCGTGGTCGACCTCAACCGCCGGGTCTGCCCCGAGGGCTGGTTCACTTGGAACGCGGGCAGCATCCGGATCCGCAGCGACGGGCTGCACCTCACCCCCGAGGGGTGCGGGGCTGGATCGAACCCTGGCTGATTCCGCAGCTCACCAAGCTCGCCACCGAGGGGCCGGGCTGACCGCGTCACCCGCCGATCGGCCGGAACTGCGCCCGCAGGCCGGTCGGTGCGAGCCGGCCGAGGAACTCCGGGTCGGCCGCCTCGGCGTTCGGCGACTCGATTGTGAAACGCTGGGCCAGCCGTGAGGTGGCGAGGGTGAGCTGCCGCATGGTCAGTGCCGAGCCCAGGCAGACCCGTGGACCGGCCCCGAACGGCAGGTACGCCGAGCCGGGTGCCGCCTGCCCGCCCAGCCACCGGGCGGGGTCGAACTCGTCCGGTCGCGGCCACCACCGTGGGTCCCGGTGGATCAGGTACGGATTCAGCAGCACGTCGTCGCCGGGGCGCAGCGACCAATTCCCCAGGCTGGTGGCCGTACGGGCGGTGCGGGTCATCAGCCATACCGGAGGGTAGAGCCGGAGCACCTCCTTCACCACCGCCTCGGCCAGCGGAAGCCTTGCCGTTGGCGGGGCCTCGGCACCGGCCGGTCCGCCCGCCTCGGCGCGCAGGTCGGCGGCGAGTCGGGGCCGGCGGGCCAGTTCCCGGACGATGGAGCTGAGCGCGGAGGCGGGCACACCGTGGCCGCCCATCAGGATGCCGCGAAGGGTCGACATCACCGTACGGTCGGGCATCTCCGGGTGCACACCGAGCAGCATGGAGAGCAGGTCCCCCTGCGACGCTCCGTTCGCGGAGGCGCGTCGCCGCCGGACGATCCCGTACAGCGTCTCGATGGTGTGCCGGTGGGCCCGGAAGAAGCGGCGGTTGCGGCGCAGCGGAACCCAGGCGGGGAACTGGTACGACGTTCCCGAGAACGGCCGGGTGACGTCGAGGGCCTCGTCGAGCAGTTCGGGGATGCCGGCCGAGTCGGGCCCGAAACAGTATTCGGAGATCGACCGGGCGGTGAACGTACGCGTCAGGGTGAGCACGTCGCACTCGCGACCAGCCACCTCCCCGGTAACCGTGTCGAGGATCTCGACCGTCCGGTGGTCCGCCTCGGTCGCGGCGGAGTGGCTGAGCCCCGGCCACACCGTGCGGCGGGCGGACATCCAGGAGTCGCCCTGCTCGGCGGCCTGGTCGATGTCCCGTCTGGTGTCGAACGGTGCCAACTCGGTGAGGAAGTCGCGGTTGGTGCGAGCGAGCACATCGTGGGTCAGGTCCGGGTCGATCACGAACACCGTGCGTTCGTCGTACGAGAACACGTCGCCGTACTCGTCGTGGTTGCGTCGGAGGAAACCGATCCGGTCGGCGTCGTACTCCGGAATGTTGCCCATCAGCCAGTGGCCGCGCGGACCTGGCGGCCGATCGGTGTCCGCACCGTTTGCCATCCGGACCTCCCCGGGTAGAGAGAGTCACAGGATCCCGGGTGGGGATCCTGTGACCGGTTTCTGCCTGCCGTTCGTGCTGGAATCCGTGCCTGTCGGTGGGGCGGCGGGCTACTCGGGGTATCCGTAGAACCAGTACGGGTAGCGTCCGCTGACCTGCGGCTTGCCCATCAGGCGAGCCGTCACGTGTCGCAGCATCCTGGCCATGAGCACCTCCTACATCGATAGGGGACGATCATCTGAGCGGATGGTGGCACAGGAGGTCGCGGCTGGGCAACGGGCCCCGATGCGAGCCGCCAGTGCGCTGACACTCGGGAAATCGCCTTCCGAGATGCCCCCGGAAATGTGGCGTCGGCGGGCCGGGGTTGTCCCGCCATCGGGTCGCGGCCGCTTGACCGGCGGGTACTCCGGCGGCGCGGCCCATCCGGTGGCCACGCGGCGACTGCCGCCCGTCGACCACCAGACCGGTTGTCGACAGCACATGGCTCCCAAAAGGACTATCCCGCTCACGCAGGCATGACAGTACACATCAGTACAAGATCGCGTCGGCCGCTACCGGCCCGCCAGCGGCTCCGCCCGATAGGCTGCGCAGGTGATCAACCCGTACGCGGGAACCGATGATGCCGAGGTGGCGATAGCCGCGGTACGCGCTGGCGCCGACGTGGTGCGCGCCATGTACGGTCAGCGGCTCACCCGGGTGGACAAGGGTGGCGGAGACTTCGCCACGGCCGCCGACCTGGCGGCCGAGCAGGCGATCCTTGACGTCATCCGTGCGCGCCGGTCCGATGACGCGGTGCTCGGCGAGGAAGGCGGGCAGCAGGGCGCGGCCGACTCCGTACGCCAGTGGTTGGTGGATCCCCTGTGCGGCACGTTCAACTACGCCGCCGGCAACATGCTGGTGGCCGTCAACGTGGCACTGCGTGACGGGGCGGCGGCGGTGGCCGACCCGTTCAGCGGCGAGATCTTCTTCACCGATGGCAGGACCGCCGGGGTACGGCACGACGGCGTCGACGCCCCGCTGACGCCCACGCCGGCCACCCAACTCGTGGACGTCAACCTGGACCCGCCGTACCCGAACGCGCCGGGATTCCGGGCCGTGGACCTGCTGGCACACCCCGGTTTCGTTGCACGCTTCCGACCCCGGGTGGTGTCGACGACGCTGGCGCTGACCTGGGTCGCGGTCGGCAGACGCGCCGCGTACGTGACCGATGGCGGTGACCTCTCCGAGAGTGTGCACTTCGCCGCCGGCATCGCCGTCTGCCGCGCCAGCGGCTGCCTGGTCACCGGCATCGACGGCGCCCCGATCGGAGCGGAAGGCCGAGGGCTCGTGGTGGCTGCCGACGCCGATACCCACAGCCAGCTGATGTCCCTGATCCACAACTGATACGCGTTCCCGCTGGCGAGGAGCCCACGGGGTGGCGTGCTCAACGAGGGTTCGATACGGTCCCGCCGTGAAGCTTCGATCTCATCAGGCCGCCCGCAAACGTGCCCTGGGAACCACGGCGATAGTCGCCGCTCTACTGATCTCGGTGCTGGCGATGCCGGGCGATTCCGCTTCGATTGAGCCGTACATCCTCGCCTTCCTCCTGGTCCTAACGGGGATCGGACTGCGTATCGAGGTGGCGATCAACGAGTCCCGGATATAGCCGACTTGACTGTCCACACGCACCGGGGCCCTCGACCAGACGTAGAGCCGAGGGCCAACATGCGCCACCTTCAGCAAGTGCGCGACGAGAACCCAACTCGTCCGGCCCGATTGGTTGCGCCCAGGACGCGGAGACGGCGACTGGCGTGCTCGATCACGGCGAGCAGGTACATTCGCGTTCCGGCTAGGGTGACCGTTTCGAAGAAGTCGTACGCCAAGCAGGGCGTGGGCTTGTGAGCGGAGGAAGTCGGCCCAGGACCGCGATCGTGACCTGGATCGACCGGACCTACCACCGCCGCCGACGCCAACGATCGCTGTCCCAGTCGACCCCTACTGGAACTGTCACCTATCGGTGCAGCAGACCCGCAGTGGTCGACCGCGCTGTCGAAGTATGTGCCCGTGGACACCTACGCTCTGGAGCACCGGTTCCCGAAGACGGGGGACGGCACCTCGCCCGCGCTCTGGTTGGACTCGATCACCCGCACCGGATCGAGCACCAAGGCCGACGGCTCGACCGAATCGATCACGCTTCCGTCCGTCTCGTTCGGCGATGTCGAACTGCAGAACCGCACCAACCCGGATGGCCTGGTCGCGTTCATGCGCCGCCGGATCGGCACCATCACCACCGAGACCGGTTCGGTGATCACCGCGACCTACGAGCTGCCGAAACCGTGTGCTACCCCGGTGACCCTCGACCCGGCCACCAACACCTCCTCCTGTTACCCGGTCTACTGGACCCCCGACGGATTCGTCGACCCCATCCGGGACTGGTTCAACAAGTGGGCGGTCACCAAGGTGACCTCGACCGACCCGACCGGTGGCGCCGCGGCGACCGCCACCAGCTACAGGTGCCTCGACGGGGCGGCGTGGCACTTCGACGACAACGAACTCGTCAAGGCGAAGAACCGAACCTACGGGCAGTTCCGCGGCCGCGCCCGCGTGCAAACCAGGAACGGTGACGGGGTCAACGACCCACGGACCCTGTCCGAAGTTGTAAAGCCAATCCGCTCCTCGAGAACAATGCAACGGTGGGTGACCTGCTAAGTCTTGAACCAGGGAATGTCTTGGAGGCGTCCAAAAGAGTCTTCGGTGGCTATTCCGGCGATGAGTTGTTGAGGGCAGTTCGGACACCGGACACCGGATGACGGTCCCTTCGGACAACTTTCGCTTACTGGGCGAGGCTCGAATACTCTCGGTAATGGAAATCATCGTGCTGAGGAACTGTTAACCCGAGTGAAAGACCCGAACAGTTCGATTAATGATGACACTCCCATCCCAATCTGGTTCTTCGGGAAGGGTTAGTAGGCTGGAGGGGATAGGATGAGGGTGTCGACGCGGTTGGATTCAAGGCGAATTGCCTACCTTCGAAGGCGTGCCGACTTTCGGTTATCCGATGTCGCTACGCTATCGGAGATAATGGTGGACGCTGCGAGACTTGGGCTCAGTGGAAAAGGGCGTCCGGGCTGGCTCGAACGAAGTGAACCGGAGATTCAGCGAATAGTCCTTAATGTCGTTCTGGTGGAGAGGGCGCCAATCGATTGCTACCGATGTCGCGCGGTGGTGATTATGAGGGAACATGTTGCAGTGCAGTTCCTGGTTGATGTTCTTCCGACACGTTACCATTCCTTGCCTCGGCTTCGGTTGTTCAGGATGGTTCCTCTGATTCGTGAACTGTTTGAACGGGTTCCACGGCTTCCGCCGGATCCCGACCAGACGGCGCTCTGGTAATTGCGGAGTAGGAGTAGCTCCCTGGCGGATGATGCTGGGCTCGACCTGACTCGACGGACAGGGTCGATGAGTTGACCTCACGCTATCTTGCTGATCAATCTGCTTGCGTAGGCGGTGGCCTTGTGAGCGGCAGGGCTGAGGTAGCTGGTCACGCCGAGGTACGCCAGTCGAAACAGCACACCTCATCGTCGCGCGGTGCTCGACGCAGACGGAACATCGCGATCCAGCCGAGAGGTTCCGCGTCTCCACCGGCGGCTTCCACCTCGATCATGAGTATGGCTGTGACCCAGGACGGATGAGATTGTCGGCACCCACAACGTCGGCCACAACCCGCTGCTCGGCACCGACCCCAACGGCGACTGCGGCGAAGCTGAACAGCATGACGTGCTCCCGTCGGGGTGCGGGTGCCGGCCGGGTCGGCTGATCCGGCGCCGGGTGCCGCGCTGACGGGCCGGTCATAGCCTGCCCGTGGGCCGGGGCTGCAAGCAATCAGTAACCACGATCCATATCACCCGCAGGGGTGCGATACGGCGGTCTGCCCATCGAGACCTCACCGCAGACGCATCGAAGAATCGCGAGTGGCGGATGCGCGGTAGCCCGCGCCATTCAGGTGATTCGGTCGGCGGGCGGATAACGAACCGGGCGGGACCGCTGGATGCGGCCCCGCCCGGTGGGGGTACGGGTCAGGCGAGGCTCAGCGCAGGCCGAAGGCCCGGGTGAGGGTCTGCGAGACGGTGTTGCCGGAGCTGTCCTTGGCGTTGGTTCGCAGGGTCACGAACTGAGCCGCCGTGTTGGTCGCCTTGAGCTTGGTTGACCAGCCGAAGTCGTTCTGCGTCAGTTTGGCCCGTTGCCAGGTTGCCCCGTCGTCGTAGGAGAGTTCCAGGGTGACCTCCCGGATGGTCGCGGTCACTCCGGGCAGGTGCGAGGCGGCCACCGACAGTTCGGTGTGCCGGCCGGCTTTGCCGTCGGTGTCCGTGGCCACGTCGTAGTCGAGTTGGATCAGTGGCAGTGTCTCGGTTGACTCCTCGCCGGTGGCGGCCGAGGTGAAGTTCCATTCGGTCAGTGTGTGGGTCGAGTATGGGCCGGGCCAGTCGGCCCGGTCGTTGTCGACCACCAGCCGGTACGGCAGCCGCTCCGGGGCGAGTCCGCTGACCGGGAGGTATTCGGCGTTGCCCCACTGGAGTTGCTGGTCGCCCTGGTAGAGCGCGGCCCAGTTCCGTACGTCGTAGTTGCCGCCGGCGTCGCCGACGTAGCCGGAGCCCGAGGCACCCCAGCCCGGCACCGGGATGTAGACCGCGTCGAGGTACCGGACGGGCTGGAAGTTGATCGGGCCCATCCGGGGGCGCTGGATCGGGCCGAACCAGCTCACCTTGCTGATCGGCCCGACCGGGTAGCGGGTGACGACGCCCAACAGGTGCTGTCCGGTCTCGTTGAGGATCTGCGCGTCGTTCGTCCAGTTGACGTCGGCGGTGACCCAGTCGGTGCGGTCACCCTGTGCGGGTGCGGTGATCAGGTTACCGACCGCCCAGCCGCGCCAGACGTCGGGCCGGAACTCCATTGCCTTGCCTTGGCGGAAGTTGCGGAACGAGACGTCGACCCGGGCCAGGTCCTTCGGGACCGAGCGCCAGGTCGGGTTCGTCGGGATTGATCCGTTCCAGTGGTGTACGACGTCGTACAGGTAGTCGGTGGTGGGGTTGGAGGTGATCGTGAGTGGCACGCTGCCTCGGCGCAACTCGCCGATCAGTTCGTTGCCCTCGTCGGTGGTGAGGGTTGCCACGGTGATCGGCGCGGGGCTTTCCGGGGTCCACGGGTTCTCGTCCCACGGATCGAGTCGCCCCACCCCGTCGTTGACGACCACCAGCAGCTTCGCGCCGGCGGTGGCCGCGTTCTGGGCCTGTTCGGCCAGGGCGATGGTGTCGTTGCGGCGGACCACCACGGCCTTGCCGCGTACGTCCCGCTTGGCCAGGTCGGCTGCGGTGCCGTCGTTGGCGAAGACGGCCGGTAGTTGCTCGGTGCCGGCCGGCAGCGGCGTAGCCGCCCGCTTGACGAGCAGGTCCTCATAGGTACGTGACTTCGTGGCGACGGTGAGCGCCGGCTGTTCGAGCCGGAACCGGGCGCCGAACTCGAACTCCCCGTCGGTCACCTTCTTGCCGGTCGGCAGCGCCCAGATGCTGTCGTACGACGGGTTCGGCAGTGCCGAACTCTCGACCAGGCTGTCGGTGTAGGAGCGGTGGATGTCGAGCCGGACGGCGGCCGGGGTCGACTCCTTCGGCACGTACGCCATCACCCGGCGCAGCTTCGTGCCGTCCAGGGTGACGGTCCGGTCCTTGTTGAGCTTGATGTCGTTGAAGGGGAGTAGAGCCGTGCCGAGCGAGTGCGGACCGTTGGCACCCTGTACGTCGGCGGTGAGCCAGCCGGAGTAGGTGCCGACCGGCAGCCGCAGGGTGCCGGTGCCGGACGCGTCGAGGTCGACCGCGGTGAAGAGGTTCTGCGCGGCGACGATGACCTTGCCGGGGAGTGGTTTGCCGGAACGGTCGGTGGCGACGACGGTCAGATTGTGCCGCTGCCCTTCGCGCACCCCGCCGATGAGCGTGTGGGCGCGGACCTTTCCGGTGCTGTCGGTGGCGTTGATCATGCCGCTGATCGCCTTGTCGGCCGGGAGCAGGTCCAGGTGCGCGGTGAGGGTGACCGAGGCGGTCCCGTTCGCGGGAACGGTGACCTGGCGGGTCGAGAGGGTGAAGAGCCCGGCCGGGGCGGCGGAGTCGACCGCCAGGTCGAGGGTGACCGGGGTGTCACCGACGTTGGTGTACGTCACCTGCTTGACGTCGGTCTCGCCCTGCTTCGGCGGCCACGGGTGGAACCCGGAGGAGGCGGAGGCGGTGGCGAAGACGGTGGCGTGCACCGCGGCCTCCACGTCGACCCGCCCGCTGCCGGCCTGGTACGGCGTGTACTCCGGGGTGGCCTTGACGCTGCTGACCAGGGCCTGCTTGACCTGCTGGCCGGTCCAGTCCGGGTGGGCGGCGAGCACCAGCGCGGCGGCACCGGCGACGTGCGGAGTCGCCATCGAGGTCCCGCTCATCGTGGTGTAGTAACCCGACCCGCCGCGTACGAAGTGCGACCGGGCGGCCAGGATGTCGACGCCCGGGGCGGTGATCTCCGGCTTCAGTCCGCCGTCACCCACGCTCGGACCCTGGCTGGAGTCCTCGGCGAGCCGGTCGTTGGAGTCGACCGAGCCGACGGTCAGCGCGGATTCCGCCGTACCCGGGGTGCCGATGGTCTGGGGGCCGCTGTTGCCGGCGGCGACGACGAACAGCGCACCGGTTTCGGCGCTGAGCTGGTTGACCGCCATAGTCATCGGGTCGGTGTCGTCGGTCGCGCCGCCGCCCAGGCTCATGCTGATGATCCTGGCTTTTTCCTGCCGGGCGGCCCATTCCATGCCCGCGATGATCCAGGAGTCCTGCCCCTGGCCCTCGCTGTTGAGAACCTTGCCGACGTGCAGTTTCACCCCCGGCGCGACACCCTTCTCCAACCCGTCCGAGGCGGCGCCGCTACCGGCGATGGTCGACGCGACGTGCGTACCGTGGCCCTGGTAGTCGGTCACATCCTCGTCCGGCACGAAGCTGGCGCTGCTGGCGATCTGGTCGACCAGGTCCGGATGTTCGGTGTCCACTCCGGTGTCGAGGACCGCGACCGGGACGCCGGTGGCGGTGTTCCCCTCGGCCCAGACCCGCTGCGCGCCGATCTGTGCGGTCGAGTCGGACAGGTCGGCCGTGACCCGGCCGTCGAGCCAGACCTTGGCGATGCCGTTGGTGAACGACGGGGCACCCGTGGCGCGACGGGTCGTCGGCGCGGCCGGGCCCGGCACCGGGGTGCCGGTCAGCGACGACCAGAAGGTCGGGGCCTGCCCGCGCTGCTGCCCGACGGCCGCACCCTGAACACTGGTCAGCGGGCGTACGGCGGTGGACCCGGCCACGTTCGCGGTGGTACGGGAGCGGGCGGCAGCATCGGTGTAACGGACGATCAACGGCAGCTTGTCGCTGTGCGCGTCGTCATAACCGTCGGCGATCAGACCCGTCACGTTGAACAGTTGCCGATCGAGCACACCCGCGGTGACGTACGGCAGAGCCGCATCCGGATAGACGTAGAGCGAGCCGTCGATCACAGCGCGGTGGAAAGTGGCGGTGGTCCCGTTCGGACCCTCGACCGAGCGCAGCGCGCTGCCGTCGGCCGCGGTACCGACGGTCACCTTGTCACCGGTGATCAGTGTGACGCTCCGCGAACCAGCGCCCTCGGGCAGTGGCACGGTGACGGGGTGCTGCGGCGGCACCGGGCCTGCGGGTGCCGCGGCAGCCGGTGGCGCGACGCCTACGGCCAGGGCCGCGACCGTACCGAGGGCGATCAGCCCCGGTCTACGGAAAGGGGAGAGAGACAAGAGACTTTCCTTTTGGTGATCTCGCTAAAGCGGTTGTTGACAGAGTTTCTGATCGGTCTGATAGCACGAGCCTCGTGATCACGGAACCATCTTGTGACGTGAACCGTATTGCGACACGAGTTCAAAAAAGAAGTACGTGAATCGTGACGGAATTGCTCCACCTCAAAAGCAGCTTCCGTCCTTGCGTTAACTGGTTCATTTAGTCGTTCGGGTGGCCACCTGCGCGAAGCCGGGTACGGACGGTAGGGCTGCCCGGTCAGCGAGGGCACGTCGGGTGGTTCACCTATTCACATGCTCTCCAGTGCATCCATGTGGGACGCACGTCTCGGTTGGACACGGCCGGTACGATACCGAAGATGAAAATCGTTCTCAACGTCAGTGTTTTCTAGATCACTCCCCGTTCCCTCAACATGAACGT
The DNA here is from genome assembly GCF_044458865.1 of Micromonospora sp. NPDC050417. Classification (NCBI taxonomy): domain Bacteria; kingdom Bacillati; phylum Actinomycetota; class Actinomycetes; order Micromonosporales; family Micromonosporaceae; genus Micromonospora; species Micromonospora sp. NPDC050417. Next base: position 21,255 of record NZ_JBITIH010000036.1, on the reverse strand, counting down.
GCCAGGAAGGCGGAGCCGCGCGAACTGCGTGCCAGCTCACGGCAACCTCCTTGAGCTCGGCTCAGTCCTCACACGCGCAAGGCTCCGGCGCCTGTCACGGCTGGTTGGATCTCCACTGTAGACCCGACTGGAGGAACCAAGGCGCACAAGTGCCCGGTATGGCCCTGGGTACGACGTAGCCTGCTGCAGCGTCGGTGATGACGCCCTGTGGGGCGTTGTCCGGGCCAGGAAGTCCGCGGCCAACACCCTCGCCGTGCTCAAGTCGATCCGCGCCGCCCGCCCGGACGAGGCACCGATCTACGTCATCCTCGACAACCTCTCCGCGCACAAGGGCACGAAGATCCGGCCTGGGTGGCCACCAACCGGGTCGAGTTGTGCTTCACCCCGACGTACTCCTCCTGGGCGAACCCGATCGGGGCGCACTTCGGCCCGCTACGCACCTTCGTCGTCGCCGGGTCGAACCACCCCAACCGCACCGCCGCGACCCGGGCGATGCACGCCTATCTACGCTGGCGCAACGCCAACGCCCGCCACCCCGACATCCTCGCCGCGCGACGCCGAGAACGAGCCCGAATCCGCGGCGAACGCCACCACCGATGGGGCTAAACCATCACCACCCGAGCGGCCTGACCCCAACCCGGCCAACGTGCCCGGTCACAGCACTCGAGATCTTTTCAGGAGGAGGCTGATCTCGCGGGTAGGAGGGCAGCTCATCCCCTCGGGGTGATGCGGAAACAACCTCCGCCGAGTCAGGCTGACCCTGAGCCCGTACGAGCGCTAGCGGGACGGACGGCCAGGGCAGAGGGGGCGGATGAGTGGACCGGACGGGGGAGTATTTGGCGGGTCCGGTGCGGCAGCGCGCCCACCTGCTGCCCCGTGGCTACTCGGCGACCGTACGCCTCGATCTGCGCCGGCCGGAAGGCATGACCCGCTGGTATCTCACCGTCAGCGAACACGGCATCTCGGTCTTGCCGGACGGCGAGCGGGAGGCGGACTTCGTGCTCACCGCCGACGGCGAGGTGTTCGACCGGCTGGTGGTCGGAGGCGACCTGGTGGCGGCGGCGCTGCGTAACGATGTGACGTACGTCGGGTCGCAGCGTGCCCTGTTCTATTTTGAACGCCTACTGCCCGGTCCGCCCGACTCACACGGCCCCAAGCGGGTGTCCGGCAGCAGGGCAGGGCAGCACCACGTCGAGGGCGGTCAGAATGGCGGACTCTGACCAGATCAGCATCCTGGAGGGGCTGACCTACGTCGTCAGCGACCGCAGTGGCGATGTGGACCCGGGCCCCGAGGACCCGGACGGGTTGTACTTCTTCGACACCCGGTTCCTGTCCAGATGGGTTCTGACGGTCAACGGGGAGCGCCTGACTCCGCTCTCCGTTGACGACCTCCAGTATTTCGAGGCGCGGTTCTTCCTCGTGCCCGGTCAACCGAAGCACTACGTCAACACCACCCTCTCGGTGATCCGTCACCGCTCGATTGTGGCCGGCTTTGAGGAGGAGTTGACGGTCCTCAACAGCAGTGGTGAGTCGGCCGAGGTGACGATCCGGCTGGACGTGGCGGCCGACTTCGCGGACGTTGACCGGATCAGCCCGCCGGGCGTACGCGGTGACCAGCGACGGGAGAAGAAGGGCCGCTTTTCCCACGAGCTCGGCGACAATCACCTGAACCTGCGCTACGCACGCGAGAATTTTCACCGCGCGACGCTGGTGCAGACCGACGAGGCGGCGCGGGTCGACCAGGACGGGATGACCTTCACCGTCCTGATTCCGGCCCAGGGAAGCTGGTCCAACCGGTTGCGGGTGACGACCGACATCCGGGATCCGGGCGGCAGCGACGTTGGTGGTGGGGCACCGCTGATCCGGAAGACGAAGGAGGGAATGCGAGAGGAACTGGACCAGTGGGTTGCCCATGCACCCCGGCTGGAGTGTGACTTCGAGCCGCTTGCCGAGGCGTACCACCGGAGCCTGGTCGACCTGGCCGCGCTGCGGATTCCAGGGCCCGACGACACCGGTCCGATTCCGTGCGCGGGTCTGCCTTGGCTCAACTCGGTGGTCGGCCGGCAGAACATCTTCACCTGCCTGCAAACACTGCCCTACGTGCCGCAGTTGGCCTCGACCTTGCTGAGGACGTTGGCGGTCTGCCAGGGGTCGAGGCTCGACGACTTCCGGGAGGAGGAGCCCGGGAAAATTGTCCATCTGCTCCGTTGGAACGAGGCCGCTGCCTTCCAGGAGACCCCGAACGCCCGCTACTTTGGCTCCGTCGACGCGACGCCGCTGTTCGTCGTGCTGCTCGACGAGTACGAGCGCTGGACCGGCGACGCGGAACTGGTCCGTGGGCTGGAGCGGGAGGCGCGGGCCGCGCTGAACTGGATCGACGAGTGGGGTGACCTGGTCGGTGACGGCTACCTCTGGTACCAACCACCACGGGCACCGGGCAAGGAACCCAACCAGTCCTGGAAGGAATCCGAGCGGGCGATCTGCTACTCCGACGGCCGACTGCCCGGCTTCCCCCGAGCCACCTGCGAGGTGCAGGGCTACGCGTACGCGGCGAAGGTGCGCGGCGCCCGACTGGCCCGTACCTTCTGGAACGATCCCGCCTACGCCGACCGACTCGAACGTCAGGCCGGCGAGCTGCGGGAACGGTTCAACCGGGACTTCTGGCTGCCGGACCGGCGGTACTACGCGCTGGCCCGCGAGGCCGACGGCGGCAAGGTCGACGCGCTCGCCTCGAACCTGGGACACCTGCTTTGGAGCGGCATCGCCGAGCCGGATCGGGCGGGGTATCTGGTCGATCACCTGCTCGGGCCACGGCTCTTCTCCGGCTGGGGAGTGCGCACGCTCGCCGATGGCGAGGCCAAATACAACCCGGTCGGTTACCAGGTCGGCGCCGTGTGGCCGTACGACAACTCGATCATCGCCGAGGGTCTGCGCCGGTACGGGTACGCGGCCGAGGCGGGAACGATCGCGCGGGTCACGTTCGAGGCGGCCCGCTACTTCCAGGGGCGGCTGCCGGAGGCGCTCGCCGGCTACGACCGGCAATTCACCACCGCCCCGGTGTGCTACCCCACCGCCACCAGCCCGCAGGGGTGGTCGGCCGGGGCGGTGCTGTCGCTGCTGCGTACCGTCCTCGGCCTGGAACCGTACCCGGATTACCTGGTGGTCAAGGCCGCCGTGCCCCCCGAACTGGGACAGATCGCCCTGCTTCACCTACGCGGACCGTGGGGCATGACAGACGCGCTCGGCCGCCCCAGCGCCTCCGCGCCGTACACCTGAAAGCACGGCGATGTGCGCCGCCTACGGCTGAAGAAGCCAGGCGGTATCAGTACCGGGACTTCACGGCTCGTGGCCCCAGGTGCGTGTCAACTGGCCCAACGCCGACGGTCCCCATCCGGTCGAGTCGTCGCCGGCTGGCGCCATCGCCAACCCTGCTGGAGCAGGAGGATGTCCAACCAGTCCGCCTCGGCCGGGGTCAACGCGCGCACGCAAGCGATCAGCCGACAATTCTCGACACCTTCGGTCGTACGTTCTGTCACAACGGTTACGCGGTCACTGAAACCCGACATGCGGCCGACATCACAACCGCGCGAATTTCGGCGCGGGACGGCGCCGTGCCGGATGGCCGTCCCATGCCGGCCGATCCGCTGTTTTCCCAGATCGCAGCGGTGCTCGGTCGGACTCCCCGGGGTCGACGATCAACCGCCGCGAGTCGCCGAATCGACCGGTTTTCCGATGCCAAATAGCATGTCCATCGTGGACGTACAAGCGGTTCGTACTGTCGACTTTGCGAGCCGCTCCGGCCGTTGAAATTGCCCTACGGTGAACCGGCGTTACCGCAGCAGCCGAGACCGCCGCGACCATTCTTAGGGAAACGCAAAGACATGCGCCTACTCGCCGTGCCCGTCAGGGTGGATGCCCTGTGGCTCGCCACCGACCGCACCGTCACCGGACCCACCGCCGACTTCACCCGCCTGCCGTACGTGGACGCGACCACCCGTCGGGACGTCGACAACGGCGAACGCAACCTCAGCGACGCGATCCTGCCCGCGCCGTTCCAGCAGGACCTACTGTTGCCGGCCGGTATCCACCTGCACTGGGCCCTGCCGGACGCGCTCACCCGGCTGACGCACAGCGCCACGACCGCCGGTGCTACGACCGCCGGTGCCAGGCCGGCCGTTGACCTGCCCCAGGTGCCCAACCGATGGCTGGTCACCCGCACCCGGCCGGGTGGCGCCCAGGACCGGTGGGTGGTGGAGAGCGACGCGCTCGCCGACGTCGACCAGGGCGGCGTCGTCCACCCGCTGCTCGACGATGATCCCCGGGGCAGGACCGGCCGACCGTGGCGGTACCTCGGTCGGCGCCTGCCGCTGTCGACATGGCCGGGTAGGCCGACCGACCGGCTTGCCGCGCTCACCGCGCTGGGGTACGGCGAGCCCACGTTCGCCGCGTTCTACCCGAACTCGTCCAGCGTCTTCGGGCACCACGACGAGGAGTACGGCGCGGTCGCCCCGCCGGACGGGCTGCGCTACGACGTCGTCGGCTGGTACGCCGAAACCGTCGACGACGAGCTGCTGGCGGTGCTGTCCGCGGCCGACGGCCGGAGCTGGCCACAGACGATCGCCGACGAGTTGGACTGGTCGGTGCCGGACAACAGCGGGGACGTACCGGCTCGGATGGTCTGCTTCGGCCGGCTGACCTTCACAGGTGCGACGAAGCAGGCGTCGGCGCCGGGCCCGGGGACCGACACCGAGAGCGGGGTCTGGGTGGCGAACACCGCGACCGAGGCGCTCGCCGCGCATCTCGGCGCGGTGCTGCCCGGGGTGACCGAGACCGAGACCGAGAACCTGCTTGAGGCGCTGACCGTCGCCGACGAGTTGGAGAGCGCCACGTTGGACCTGTCGGCCCGGCTGGCGCAGGCCCGGCACGAGGCGTCGTTCGGCAGTGTGCCCTCCGGTGTGGTGTGGACGGTGCGGCGTCGGGACGATCCGGCCGACAGTGGTGACGACGGCAACCCGGTGACGGTGGAGCAGCGGCAGGCCCGGGAGCGGCTGGAACTGCCGCCGAGCTTCGGTGCGCTGCTGGTCGCGTTGAACCGGGCGCAGGCGGCGTACGACGCGGCGGCGGCCGAGGTGACCGGGGCGCGCCGGCGGATTTTCGCCGACTGGCACCGGTACCTGGTCTGCGCGTACCCGCCGCCGGGCGGCCGAGCCGACTATCCGAACCCGGACCTGGTCGGCTGGTATCTGCGGCGGGAGGTGACCGAGCTGTCGACCCGGCTGGCGGCCCTGGGGAGTTGGCCGCCGGTCGGCAACGGCACGAGTTCGGCGCACCGGCTGTTCGCCGCGCAGCAGGGCGCCCAGGCGGCACTGGACACGGTGAACGCGGTGGCGGCCACCAGCGCCCGCAGTCGGTTCGAGTTGCAACCGGTGCCGGGAGCGCCGTACCAGGTGCCGAACGAGCCGGTGGTGCTGTTGACCGGCGCGGCGGCGACCCCGTCGGACCGGTACGGCCAGGACGGCGTCGACCAGCCGGACGGGCGGCTGCCCTGCGTCCCGATGGAGTCCGGGCTGGGCGAGGCCGACCTGCGCAACGCGAGCGGCATCGGTCGGCTCGGGGACGCCCTCGCCGGGTTGGCCACCAAGTTGGCTGCCGGGGAGCCTGATTTCCCCGCGTTGCGGAGGTGGACGGGCCAGCCCTGGCACCCGGTGCTGTTGCAGTGGGAGGTCGAGTTCTTCCCGGCCCGGGCCGGCAACAACCTCGACCCGTCCGGGCGGGACTTCGACCCGACGTTCGTGACCACGAACTACACGCTGCCGTACGGAGACCGGGAACTGCGTGCGCGGCCCGGCAACGATGTGCTGGACACCGGGGCGAACATCTACACCGGCACCACGGTGCTGTCGGCCTCGGCGCGGCCGGTGCTCTCCACCCGGATTCTGCGCTACCTGTGCGGTGGGCCACTGGCCCGGGCGAACGACGTGCGGGCGGCGGCTGGGCAGGCGGCGTGGAGCGTCGACCAGGTGACCGCCGACCCGAAACCGCTACTGGACTGGTGTGCCGCGCAGACCGGTGAGCCGAGGTTGGGCACCCTCGCCGCGGCGTACCGGCACCTGGCCGAGCACGAGGAGAGCAATCTGGCGCAGAGCCTCGGCGGTTTCAACGACGCCCTGGTGATGTTGCGGATGGTCCGCCAGTTGCCGATCGCCGATCCGCTGGGCTTTCCCGACGACCGGGCGTTCGCCGCGCTGGTGGCGCAGGCGGTCGCCGGGGAGGGGCGCTACGCGCCGGTGCCGCTGAGCGACTTCAACCCGGTCCGCGCGGGGGCGCTGCGGTTGCGGCGGCTGCGGATCGTGGACAGCTTCGGCATCGGGTACGACGTGGATGCCGAAGAACCGCGTACCACCTCGTGGCTGAGCATGCCGAACCGCCCGACCTGGGTGGCGATGCCGCCCCGGCTCGCGGTGCCGGCGCGGGTACGGCTGGACCTGCTCGACGCCGACGCCGACCGTCCGCTCAGCGGCCTGCCGGACTCCTCTCCGGTCTGCGGCTGGCTGCTGCCGGATCCGCTGGACGACGGGTTGCGGGTCTACTCCGCGAACGGCGACTGGCTGGGCACGCTCTACCTGACCGCCGATCCGGCGCGGCCGGGCCGGGCGTTGTGGGAGACCGCCCCGGACGGGCCGGTCACCGATGTCGGGCTGATCGGCAACGTGCGGCTGCGTCGGGTCGTCGAGCGGCTCCGTGGGCTCGGTGCCGCCGGACTGGCCGACTTCATGACCAATCTCGACCTGGCGCTGGACGCGGTGGAGCCGGAGGATCCGGCGCAGCACCGGGGCCGGGCGACGCTGATCGGTCGGCCGGTGGCGGTGGTACGGCTCGATCTCGACCTGGAGGCACCGGGGCTGCCCGTGATCCACCAGGACTGGAATGTCTTCCGGCAGGACCTGGGCCGGGCCGGCCGGGAGAGCAACGAGTACCCGTCCGTCCGTTTCCCGGTCCGGCTCGGCGAGCGGGGCCGGCTGGGCGACGGCACGTTGGGCTACTGGCTGGAGGACGCGCAGGGCGTGCTCGCCGAGCGCTACCACGACGTGGTCACCCTCGCCGAGGACGACACCGACCCGCCGCTCGCGATCGGGATCGACCTGCCGGCGGTCACCCTCACCGTGCTGCTGGAGCCGGCCGGGGCGATCCACGCGACCACCGGGGTCCTGCCGACCGTGTCGTCCCGGCTGGACTCGGCGCACCACCAGGAGGCCCTGGCCCGGCTCGAAACTGGTTTCCTCGCCGCACCGGTGCTGACCAGCGCTGACGCGCTCGGGCTCATCACCCCGGCGGCCGACCCGGACCGCCTCTGGTCGTGGCGGGAACGCGACGGGGACACCTGGGTCGAGACCGTCGAGCCGCCCGAACTCGCCGACGCCTTTCCCACCGGCCTGACCGCTCGCGAGGGCTGGCTCAGCCTGCGTCAACGCTCGGCTGACTGAGCCGACCCGCACACCGTCCCGCTCCTGTCACGTCCCCTCGATCGAGAAAGTGATCCCATGCCACAGATCAACCTCACCCTGTCCCTGGAACAGACGAACCTGGTCCTGGAGGCGCTCGGGCAGTTGCCGTACGCCCGGGTCTACGAGCTGATCGAGACGATCGGCCGGCAGGCCAGCGCCCAGGTGCAGCCCCCGTCGGTCGAGGCCGAGCGCCCCGGCCTGTCCTCGGTGCGGTCGGCATGAGCCGCGACCCGCTGCTGTTCTGGCAGCTCGACGACATCGCCTCGGGCAACGTCATCGTTGACTATGCGACCGGGAAGTTCAACGGCCAGATCGAGGGCAATCCGACGGTGGTACCGAACGACCAGTTCGGTGCGGCGCTGGTGCTCGACGGGTTCGGTGACGCGGTGGTCTCCCCCGCGAACCTGCCGGAGTATGGGCCCTACACCATCTCTGGCTGGGTACGGGTGCCGAAGCCGGCCGCGGACACGAGCACCTTGATGGCCCGGGGCGACGCGACGCTCCGGGTGAGTGCCTCCGGCCAGATCGTGGTCAGCACCGTGGGGTCCACCGTGTTGAAGTCCAGCACCAAGGCCGGGGTGTTCACCTTCGACACCTGGCACCACGTGGCGGTGAGCCAGGACAAGGGACCGCTGCGGATCTACCTCGACGGCGTGCTGGTCCTGGACCAGACCGCGGTGCCGTCGAAGTATCTGCAGGGCAGCTTCGTGATCGGGCGCTCGACGGGGAAGCCGGTCCAGTACCAGGCGATGTCGGTGGCCGCCGTACGGGTGTTCCCGCTTCCGCTGAGCGGCGCCGAGATCAGGGACCTGATGGCGCTCGACGAGTCACCGATCAACACGTTCGTGCGTACCCATCCGCTCGACTTCGAGCTGGCCAACGTCGACGAGCAGCCGGTGCTCTACATCGACGACGCGGCGTCCAGCCAGACCCTGACCCTGCGGGTGACCAACTCCGCCCGGCACGACATCACGCTCTGGCCGGTCAGCGGCCCGCCGTCGGCGACGAACCGGCACTTCACCCTGAGCTGGCGGGTTGGCACCCTCGCCCCGGTGAGTCCGGTCGCACTGGCGGCGGCCGGGTGGGCGTTGGGCGCCAACTCCGACCGTACCGAGCTGTATCTGCTCGGGCCGGCGAACGCGGTCATCCCGGCGGGCAAGTCGATCGAGTTGCCGTTGACCGGGCTGCGCGCCGACGGCACCGACGGCACCCACGTGTCCCGGGTCGAGTTGGCCTACCAGCGTCTCGGCTACGCCGGGGAGACCAGTGAGATCGTCGGCAGCCGGCAGCAGTCCCTGGAGGTGGTGAACCACCGGGGACGGCCGGACATTCCGTTGGACATCGCATTCGTCGGCGGCAACCGGGTGCTCAGCGACGGGTCGGGTACGAGTTCGCTGAAACTGCGGGTGGCCAACGTCTCGCGGGACGTACCGATCCGGTTGGCCGGGTCCGCCAAGGTCGGAAAGGAGGCGGCCTCGGCGCTGGTCCTCTCCTTCGAGGTGCAGTTGGCCAACGAGACGCGGGACTGGGCGTTGACCACGGCCGGTCAGGTCGGTTCCGTCGACGTGTCGCTCAGTGGCACCACCGGCGTCGCCTGGGACGTCGACGAGCTGATCGACGACGAGCGGGCGATGTGGACGTTGACCCCGAAGGCGGACACCACGATCACCTCCGACGGCTGGGTGCAACTGGCCATCGGACCGATCTACGGGTTGGCCACGCCGGGGCACGCACCGGTGGTGTTGTCGTACCGCAACATCCCCGGGTTCCAGGACGGCTTCGTGAGCGTGGACGTGGAGCGCACACCGCTGCTGTTCACCGGTAGCCAGGTCGGGGTCGGTACCGCGACGCCGGTGGCGAAGTTGCAGATCGTCGACCAGTACACCGATCCGAACGGCGGCAGCCTGATCATCGGGCCGACCAACGTGCCGAACCTGCGCTTCGGATACCAGAACACCTACTCCTGGATGCAGTCGCACTCCGGTTCGCCGTTGTCGATCAACCCGCTCGGCAACAACGTCGGTGTTGGCACGACTGTCGCGCCGTTCCGGCTGACCGTACGGTCCAGCACCGAACACCTGCAGTTGCGCCGGGAGGACCAGAGCGGCGGCGCACAGGTCTTCCTGGAGCTCTACCAGGCGCCGACAGCCGAGGGAGTGGTCACCTATCCGAGCATCCGCTTCCACCACGCGAGCAAGTTCTGGCACCGCATCGAGGGCCGCCCCGAGGGCTTCATGTTCAAGTGGGGTCCGATGGACCGTGACGACCTCAGTGACATCTTCGTCCGGCTCGGCGTCTTCAACTCGGTACGGGTGGACAGGGTGTCGGTCAGCGGGGCGGAGGGACACCTTCGGGTGGAACGACAGGACAAGGCCCTCGGTAAGCAGGTGTACCTGGAGCTGTACCAGCAGGAGACGCCCGCGGGGCAGGTGACCTTTCCGAGCCTGCGGTTCCATCACTCGCACAAGTTCTGGAACCGGATCGAGGCCCGCGCGGAGGGTTTCTTCTTCAAGGACGGCGACCTCGCCTCCGACGACCTCAGGAACATCTTCGCCGCGACCGCGTCGCTCTCCGCGGTGCGCCTCGGCGAGGCCGTCCTCAACGAGGCCGACTTGAAGCGGCTGCTCGACCTGAGCCACCGCTGGCCGTTCTAGTCCACCTGTACCGTCGCGGAGGAGCCAGCACCATGCCCACCAGTGGGAACAAGCGCAGCCGTGTCACCAAGGACACGCCGAAGAAGGTGCCGAAGAACACGTCCAGTAAGCGGGTGAAGATCGAGGAGATCGAGGCGGAGAAGGCGAAGCTGGCCAAGGCGCACATCGACGCGGAGGCGCTACGGCTGCTCAAGGACGTCGTAGGGACAGCGCGGGTGGTGCCGGCGACGGTCGGAGTGCGAGCGGACAAGAACTTCTACGCCACCTTCCTCCGGTCCGGCGAGGGTGACTGCATCGTGTTCAAGACTCCCGGGGGCAAGGTGGTGCTGGTCGACTGTGGATCGAAGAGACTGGACGCCGAGATCGGAGAGGCGCACGACAAGTTCATCTGGGACAGCCTGAACAGGCCCCGGTACCTGTTCGGGACCGACAAGATTCACACGTTGGTCTTCACGCACAGCGACATCGATCATTACAATCGTCTGGCCGCGGTGCTCGACGACGATCTCACCGGCCAGAAGATGAAGGTTGGGCGGGTCTACCACACCGGCGCGGCCGAAGACTACAAGGACGCCCACACGTGGTTGACCGGGCACATGGGCGACAAGAAAAAGATCTATCGGGTCGTCCACAACCTGGACAGTAAGATCAAGGGCACCGCGATCTCGCTCAATGGCGTTCCGGTCCTGGCCGCACCGAAGGACGCCGATGTCGGCTATCTCGACGGCGACGGCGGCATCCGGATCATCGATGAGACCGGGCCCGCCTGCACGGTCACCATTCTGGCCGCCGGCGTCGAGGAGGACTACTGGAAGGCTGTCCACGACAAGAAGGACGGCGACACCCCAGGCGCCAAGAACCGGGCCAGCATCGTCATGCTGATCGATGTCTATGGCAAGAAGCTGCTACTCAGTGGTGACGCCACGCGAAGTACCGAGCTCTATATGATCTCCGCTGGGACGTACGCCGCCCAGACCAGGGAGCGGATTCGCGGGGTCGACGTGATGCACATCGGGCACCACGGCAGCAAGGTCACCTCAAGTTCGCCGGCACTGCTGGACGTGGTCCAGCCAAAAACCGAGGCGATCATCAGCGCGGCCCGGAACGGCAGCAGGGGGCACCATCTGCCGTCCTGGCCGGTCGTGGAACGGTACGTCACCAACCTCAACGCCCGCTCACTCAAGGCCAACCACAAGGGGTGGTGCTGGGATCTCACCGTGAGCAGGCATGAGGTTCAGGAGATGGACATCCTCGCGCCGGTGTACGTCACCGGCTCGCACGGCAACCTCGACATCGTCTGGACGGGGCCGTGATGAACCGGCGAACTCTGGAAACACTGCTGGCCACGGTCGCCGCCGGTCAGCTCGACCTGCCGCTGTCCGTCCTGGACGCGCCGCACGCCGCCTACCTGGGACGGTTCCTGCCCACCGGTCGGCTCACCCTGACCAACGCCAACCGCACCCGCCCCGACCCGACCGGGTCGGTCAGGGTCACCGGCACCGGCACCGCCGGCCCGTTCGCCGGACTGCCGGTGACCGTGGACTTCGTCCTCACCGGCGACACGGTCACCGGGGTACGTGTCCATGCCACCGCCGGACCGACCTGGTCGCTGGCGGATCCGTACCCGATTCTGGCCAACACCCTGCTGGCCAGCCTGCGGTTCACCGCGCCGACGATGACGCTGGACACCGCCGTGCTGGCGCCCACCGGCGACGACCCGGCTCCCGACCCGGCCGACGCGCAGATGCTCTTCAGCGGCGAGCTGAGGATCGATTCGGCCATGACGGCGGTCGCCGGGTTCTTCTCCGGCGGCACGCACCCGGTCTCCGGGGAGATCGCCATGGTCACCCTCTCCTCGGACGAGCTGCCGCTCCCGACCCCGACCGTACCGAGGGTCATCCTCTACGGGCCCGAGGGGGAGACCCTCGACCTCGGGCTGTTCTCGATCACCAACCTACGCTACGAGATCTTCGGTGCACCCGAGATCAACTACGCCACGGTGGACAGCGAGGTAGCCGGCATCCTGGTGCTGACCGGCGCGATCGACGTCGACGTCAGCACCGGGTCGGTCGGCACCCAGACCCACCAGGTGCTGCTCTCCGCCCAGATCGTGGGCTGGGACAACGACATCGTGCTGGCCGCCGACTTCAGCGGGCTGGGAACCCTCACCCTGGACGACGTCGCGCGGCTCGCCGGCCTGGACAGCCTGACCCTGCCGTTCGACCTCAGCCCGGACGCCGGCATCTCGCTCGGCGAGGTGATGGTGTCACTGACCCACCCGGGCGGTTCCTGGTCGATCAACCACATCGCGCTCACCGTCCGCGCCGAGACGGACTGGGCCATCATCGACGACCTGCTGGAACTCCAGGCCCTCGAACTGACCGTACGGGTGGACCAACCTGGCCCGAACGCGAAGACGTCGTTCCTGGTCGACGGGCTGCTCGCGATCGGCGACGAGGGCACCCTGCAACTGGTCGCGAACCCGGAGACCCGACAGCTCGGCGGCAACCTCTACGGCGACGCGCCGCTGCGGATCCGGGAGGTCTACCAGCACTTCACCGGTGCGGACGCCGGCCACCTGCCGCCCGACCTGGAGGTGCGGTCCTTCCAGACCGGGGTGACCCTGGCCAACGGCACGAACCCCACCAGCGTCAGCGGCGAGATCCTGATCGACGGCGAGTGGAACCTCAGCGAGCAACTCGGGCTGAGCGAACCGATCGAGCTGACAAACGTCTCCTTCGACCTGCGTCACTCCGGGGATGAGACCGACATCCGGGCGATGGCCGGCTTCTCCATCGGCCAGGTCACCGTCATGATGGACGCCGCGTACGACTCGGCGCCCGACCGGAAGTGGGAGTTCTCCGGAGAGACCGGGCCGGGCGAGCTCATCCCGATCGGGTACGCGGTCGACGCCCTGGCCGAACGCTTCGCCGGCCTCACCCTGCCGGCGCCGCTGGCCGACCTGACCATCGACAACCTCGGCGTCGACGTCACCACCGGCACCGGGCGGGTCTACGTCACCGGCCAGGCCCGCTTTCGGGTCGACGGCACCGACGTGGCCATCACGGTCGCGGTGGACACCGAGCGACGCTCCTTCGACGGGGTGATCGACCTGGCCGTGCCGACCGGCGACGGCACCGTGTTCCACCCCCGGCTGGACGTACACCTGGCCAGCGACCCGACCGCCCGCCGGCTCGCCGCCTCGTACAGCCATCCGGACACCGACCCGGTGCCGGAGCTGCGGTCCCTGGTCGGCGCGGTATCCCTCACCGCCGCCGACTACGTGCCGCGCGGCATCGTTGTCGACCCCCGACACCTGCTCTTCGCGTTGACCCAACCGGGCGACGGAGCCGGTACGGCGTACGTCTTCGGGGTGGACCTCAAGCTCACGGTCGACCTGGCCAACCTGCCGGTAGTCGGCGAGCATCTGTCCGGCGACACCACGATCGGCATGGACCTGTTGCGGATCCTCGCGACCACCAACGCCCTCAGCGCCGCCGACGTCACCGCCCTGAACGGGCTGCTTCCGGCAGAGGTGCCGGCACTGCCGGCGGCCGGGCTGCCGGCCGGGTTCACGGTCGACGGCACGCTGCGGCTGGGACCGCTGGACCAGCCGGTGGCGCTGCCGGTCACCGGTGTGAGCGGGACGACCACCCCGCCAACCGGGCCGGTGCCGGCCCCGGCGAACCAGACCACGACCGGTGACAACGCCGCCTGGCTGCCGGTGCAACGAGCGTTCGGCCCGGTCCAGCTCTCCCGGGTCGGGGTCGCGTTCCGCCAGGACAACGGCGAGGACCCGCGCCTCGCGCTGCTGCTCGACGCGTCGGTCGGGGCCGCCGGGCTCACTCTGTCGCTACAGGGCCTCGAAGTCGGGGTGTCGCTGACCGACCCGCTCACGATGCCGTCGTTCGGACTGGCCGGGATGGGGCTGTCCTACAGCGAGGGGCCGGTCAGCATCACCGGCGCGTTCCTCAAGAACGAGATCGAGTACGAGGGCGTCACGTACCCGGCGTACGGCGGCACGGCCCAACTGCGCAACGGGGAGCTGTCGCTCGCCGCGATCGGGTCGTACGCGCAACTGCCGGCGGGACCGTCCGTCTTCGTCTACGCGTGGCTGGACTACCCGATCGGCGGGCCGCCGTTCTTCCACGTACGCGGAATCGCCGCCGGATTCGGCTACAACCGGCGGCTGGTCCTGCCCCCGATCGACAACGTGGCCTCGTTCCCGCTGGTCGCCGAGGCGACCGGTAGCCGCACCCCCGGAACCACACTCGGCGACGAACTGCGTGTGCTCTCGCAGTGGCTGCCGCCGTCGGTCGGGGACATCCTGCTCACCGCCGGGGTGCACTTCACCTCGTTCGAGATGGTCGACTCGTTCGTACTGGTCGCGGCGACGTTCGGGCACCGCTTCGAACTCGACGTGCTGGGACTGTCGACGCTGACCCTGCCCGCTCGCGACGTCACCGCCGACGCGGTCACCCCGATCGCCGAAGTGCAGTTGGCGCTCCGGGCCAGCTTCGTGCCCGAGGACGGTTACCTGACCGTGCTCGCGCAGTTGACCCGGGACTCGTACGTGCTCTCCCGAGCCTGCCACCTCACCGGCGGCATCGCCTTCTCCACCTGGTTCGCGGGCGCACACGAGGGGGACTTCGTTCTCACCGCCGGCGGGTACCACCCGCACTTCCCGGTGCCGGCGCACTACCCGACCGTGCCGAGACTCGGGTTCAACTGGCAGGTCACGCCGGAGTTCAGCATGTCCGGGTCGGCGTACTACGCGCTCACCCCGGGCGCGTTGATGGCCGGCGGGGGACTCAGCGCGGTCTACCAGGACGGGTCGCTGCGCGCCTGGTTCGACGCCTCGATGGACTTCCTGATCTCCTGGCAGCCCTACCACTACGAGGCGTCCCTGCACGTCAGCATCGGCGCGTCGTACACGTACCACTTCTTCGGCACACACAGCATCAACGTGCACGTCGGGACGGACGTCGACCTGTGGGGGCCGGACTTCGGCGGCACCGCGAAGATCGACCTGAGCGTCACGTCGATCCGCATCTCGTTCGGCGCCGATCGGGGCGGCGGCCCGAAGCGGCTGTCATGGGGCAGCTTCCGCTCCACCCTGCTGCCGGCGCCCGACGAGATCATGAGCGTCACGTTGCGGGCCGACAGCCACCGGGCCGCCGCGGACGCCTCCAACGACGACCTGGGTCTGGTCGACGCGACCACCCTCGTGCTGCGCACCGACAGCAGGATCCCCGCCAGCCGGGCCGTACGCGGTGCCGGCACCGGCGAGCGGACGTTGGGCACCGGCCCGGCCAACACCCGGTTCGGCGTCGGGCCGATGGGCGTGGCGACCGGCGACGCCACCGCCACCCACCGCATCACGATCAAACGCACCATCGACGACGGCGCGGTCGACGACCGCTTCGACTACCAACCCGTGGTGAAGAGCCTGCCGGCCGCGCTCTGGGGTGGACGCCTCACCCCGTCGGCCACCGACCCGGCACTCCTGCCGGGGATGCTGAGCGGTTACACCATCACGCCACGTCCGACGACCAACCCCGATCCGGTCTGGATCGACCGGGCGGCGTTGCAGGCCGACACCGCCCTGTTCCAGGTCAGCGACGCGATCCGGCTCGCCACCCCGGCGGCCGTACCGGACGCGGGCGGCACCGACGCCGACCGCGCGAAGCTGATCACCGGGAGCCTGCGTACGCCGGCCGTGGCCGCCGCCCGGGCCGACGTGCTGGCGGCGCTGCTGCCCGACGCGTCGGTCGATCTGACCGGCTTCGACACCAGCCAGTTCCACGAGATCCCCAGGGTGGCCGCTCATGCCTGACAGCACTGTCACGTTCACCGCGCACCGCCGGCCGCCGTTGGAAGCCGGTGACTACGAGATCACCGTGACGCAGGAGGTCGCGGTCGGGACGGCGACCGAGTCGTTCCAGAACACCCGACAGTTCAGCGTCGGCGGCGACCGGTTCACGCTGCCACCGACAGCGATCCGTTCGGTCTTCCCACCGGACGGCAGCCTCGGCGACCACAGCAACGTGCTGCCGCACGTCGTGCTGGACCGGCCGAGCCTGCCCTGGGAGCGCGATCCCGGTGGTGGCGGCGAGGACCGTGCGCCCTGGCTCGCGCTGCTGCTCTTCGACGAGGACGAGAGGCCACAACCGCGTACGACCACGCTGGGCGCGCTCGCCGACGAGGGCGAACTGCCCGACGCGGCGACCGCCCGGGAGAAGCACGACTCGGCCGGCGACCCGGTCACCGTCATCGACGTACCCACCAGGCTGCTGACCGGACTGGTGCCGTCGTACGCCGAGCTGCGCCTGCTCGCACACGTACGCGGGGGGACCGGGACCTCGGCGGACGGCGACGCGGCGGTGGTCGTCGGCAACCGGCTGCCCGCTGCCGGCGCGACCAGCACCGTCCACCTGGTGTCGCTGGAGCATCGGTTCGGGACCAGCGGCAGTGGCGCTCCCTGGCTCGACCTGCCCCACCCCGGCCGGGGCGCGACCGGGATCCCGACCGTGCCGGTGGTCAGCCTGGCGAGCTGGCGGTTCGCCTGCGTCAGCGCGGACCACTCGTTTCCCGCCCTGGTACGCGACCTGGCGGCCGACGACGGTGAGCTGCGGCTGCCCGACGTCGGCGACCCGACCACCGACCGCTATCTGGGCCGTGGCCTCGTGCCGCTGCGGCACCGGCTGCGCCAGGGTGGCCGGAGCATCGGCTGGTATCGGGGGCCGCTGGCGACCGGCGCTGCCGACGGCGGTCCGGTCGTCCCGGAACGGAGCGCCGACGCGCTGCTGCGGCTGCACCCGGACGTCGGCATGTTCGACGTCAGCTACGCCGCGGCGTGGCAACTCGGCCGCCTGCTCGCGCTGCGCAGCACCGACATCAGCACCAACCTGTACACCTGGAGGCGCCGGCGTGACCTGGACGCCAAGCAGAGCGTCGCGGCAGGCTACCCGCTCGCCGTGTCGGCGACCGACACCACCATGCCGGAGAACCTGCTGACCTGGCTGCGGAACCTGACCCGGTTGGAGGGGGTGCCGTTCGGCTATCTGCTGCCCGACGAGCGGCTGCTGCCGGTCGAGAGCATCCGTTTCGTCGGCCTGGACCAGCGCTGGGTACGCCACCTGGTCGACGGCGCGACCAGCATCGGGCGACTCGGACCGGCCGACGCCGAGCGCGACGCGGCGGACCCGTTTCCGCTGGAGTTCCCGACGGTCACCGGGGCACTGATCCGCTCCGCGATCGTTCCCGGGTACCCGGGCCTGCTGATCGACGCGTACGGCGACACCGCGGGCACCCGCCCGCTGACGCCGTGGCGCACGGCCAGGCTCGCGCCGGACATCCTGCTCTGCCTCTTCGGTGGTGACCTCGCCCGGCTGGACCTGCACCAGCCGCCGGAGGGGCAGCACCTGGCCGTCGAGGAGTTGAGCGACGGCGTGATTGGCAAGACGCTGCGCGCACCCGGCGGCTCCACCACCACTCCGGCGCCGGTCGGCCCGCTGTCGCTGGGCACGCCGCGGACCGTGCCGGTGGCGGCGCTGGCGTCGGCGATCGCCGGTGCGCTCGGGGTCGGTCCGGCGGATCTCCACTCCGGCGACCTCGCCCTACAGCTCACCGAGACCGCCGAGCGCGTGACATTCCTGCGCGGCTAGATTCCCGGCCTGCGCGACGGTGCCGACTGGCCGAGTCTAGGCCGTACCCCAGTCGGAGGAAGCCGAGAGGAGGTACGGGATGGCATGGGATGCCCTACCCAGTTGAGTTCCTGGACCAATGCGGCAGGGTCCATGCCTGCCTCCGTTGTCGGTTCGGTGGTCGATCGTACGGCCTGTAACCTCCGTCGCCCATGACGTAGGAGCAGGTGTGGTGATGATGTTTGGTCGAGGTCGACAGGAGTGGCGAGAGCGGCAGTGGTGCGCGCGTCGGTCCGGGCCTCCGTCAGCGACCCCGGCCGGGGCGGGCCGGCGGTGGCCCGGGGCACACCTATCGACTTCGACACCGGCCCTGGTGTTGATTGATCCTGATCGGTTTACTCCGTGTTGTTCGCGACGAGTTTCTTGACGCTGGTCTGTCCGAGTTGGACCTTGGCGAGGATCTCGTCGGCAGTCGCGGTCCACCGGAACGGACGTGGATTGGCGTTCCAGGTGGTGATGTAGTCGCGGATGGACCGGACGAGGACCTGGACCGAGGCGACGGTGTCGCGGCGGATGGCCTGGCGGGTGATGATTCCGAACCAGATCTCGGTCTGGTTGATCCAACAGGAACGCCGCTGCGTCGCGGGATGGTCGACACCCGCAGACGATCTCACCGGCGGCGATGATCAACGCCGCGAACAGGTTGGTGGTTCCGTGTCGGACGTGGTCGTGGGTGCGTTGCTCGGTGGCGTCGAACTCGGTGGGCGGCAGCGGTTGGGTGCGGTCGAGGGCTTGGGTCTGGGTCTTCTCGTCGGTGCTGAGGACGATCGCCCTGCCGGGCGGGTCCAGGTAGAGGTCGACGATGTCGGCGACCTCGTTCGCGAACTGCGGATCCCTGGACAGTTTGGACGTGCCGGCCCGGTGGGGTTTGAGGCCGTGCTCGTGTCAGGGTTTCGCCACCCGGTGGCAGGAGACCGCCACTCCCTCGACGCGGGTGATGTAGCCGGCCATCTCCCGGCTGGACCAGTGCGACAGGCTGGTCTCGGTCGGCGACTTGCTTTCGAAGCTGGCACCACGCCTTGGGACCGCGACGAACCTCGCCAAGCACAGCGCTGAGCGCGCCCAGCCCGACGAAGCGTCGAGCTGGGCGCGTCGAGTCAGCTATGCCACGAAGCGGGAACGGCGCCGGCGTCCGATCAGGTAGCCCGCCCAACCGAGGAGCAGAAGGGCACCGCCAATACCGGCCACAGTCGCGGTGTTGGCACCGGTCACGGGCAGCCCACCGCCCTCGCCGCCGGGAGCACCCAGGCTGGCGGAGGAAGTAGGGGTCGGTGCAACGGTCGTCGTGGCACTGGGCGAGGCGCTTGGTGTCGTTGTGGGCTGAGACGTTGGTGTCGCGGTGGGCTGAGAAGTTGGTGTCGCTGTCGGCTGAGACGCGCAGTCAAGCGCACGTGCGGCGTATAGGCCGTTGTTCAGGTAAGCCAGGTAGGCGTCGATGGCTCCGTCGCGGAGCACCTTTTGGGCGGCCTCGTTCACGTTGGTACCGGCGCCCGTCAACGTCCGGGCCACCGTGATCCGCAGATCCGTTGACCATGTGTTCTGCATGTCGTCCTTGAGGAATTCGCGCAGATCTTCCGCGGTGCCGTCCAGTCGCTCCTGTGTTGCGCGAGGCAAAACGAGCAACGAGTCGGCGGTTGCCGCAGCCAGGATCTGGTTGGCCAACACGCGCACCTCTACATTGGTGGCGGTATCCAGGTCGATGGTGACAAGCTTGTGGATATCCTTGTACACCTTGCGCTCGACCGTTTGGCAGGACTCGTTGAGCCCAGGCGATTCGGTTTGAGCCACCGCCGGTGCCGCCGGGATCAGAAAGACCAGCGCCATTAGAGCGCCGGCCGGTATCTTCCATCGCATTTGGGTCTTCCTCCCCGCTGCAGGCCAAAACGTGGAGAGATTACCGTCAGCGGGCGGAAGAGCCAAAAGGGATTGATGTTGTCGATGGGTGCCCAGGGTTTCCGGCCAGAGGATGCCTGGATGCCAGAGGATGGTTGACGTCCTGGACTGCGCAGTGAGCGCCTGTACGTCGGGCGGTCGTTGCTCAAATCCCTCTACAAGGGATGGAAGACCCACCGTAGATTATTTTGGTAGGAAGTCGTAGCGGGCTGGGCAGACTGAGATGGTGCGAGGCACCAGCTGGTTCCCGCCGCGCCCGTTGCGTACCCGTTCCTGCGGGAGCCGAGGGCCAACGGCGGTCGGGGATGCTCGTGGGTGCTCGGGTGGAGTTGGTAGTAGCCAACCATGGCGACCTCGACAGGTCTTCCTTCCGTGACGGCTAGCTGCTGGAGTTGTTCCTCTCGCATCCACCGGTCTCGCCTAAACGACGGTAATTCCACCCCTGCTGGATTTCTGTGGCCGTGCTGTCTGGGTTCCTTGGCCGTGTTCCTTTGACCGTGCTGCCTGGGTTCCTTTGGCCGTGCTGCTCATAAAGGTTCCGGATTGTCGCAAATCTTCCTGATTCTCGTGGTGCGCCATGGCTCCGGATGGACCCACTGGATCTGCCCATCGTTCGGCTACAGGTCGTCGCAGACTCCCGCAGCGCGAGGTGTTATCAGACGGGTTTGGCGGTAAGGAGTGGAGTAACATGCGTCGGTGATCCGCTCATGAGGCCGACCAGCGCTGCCGAGACCCAGCGCAGGACCCTTACCCAGTACCTGACCAGCACCTTCGGACTGACCGAGGGCGGCGTTCGTCAGGGTCCTGAGGGCTTCCTCTCTCACCCCGAGCAGGGCATCTTCCGTGGGCCATACCTGCGGATCCATACCCCCTTCCGGTGGCGGGCGAGCCTGGACTGGATGCTGGTCGACTTCACGCCCTATCTGCGCCAGGCCAAGGCATCTGCCGGCAGAGGCGGTTTGGTGGCCCGATTTGCAGTGGTTCGTGAGGGCGTCCCCGGAGCAGGCACGCGAGAGTGCGAGTGAACTTTGCAGACGTACCTGCCGCGTGGTATCTCGTTCTACGACATGCTCGGTGGCTTCTGAGGCGAGGCCCCGGGCGGAGGACTGGTTGGCCGGGTATGACCGGAGTTGTGTTGACCACGACGTCTTGAAACAGATGGAGAAGCCGGCTGGCGTCCTCGTTATTCCGGTTGGTGCGTACGGTGCGGTGTTGACTCAGGATGGTCGGGGTGTTGATGCGTGGGTGAGATGTTGGTGCGGACGTCCGGCCTTACATGCGGACCCGGCCAAGAGAGTCAATGTGGATAATGTTCTAGGTTGTCCTGAGTGGCAGCTTGTTGCGTGCAAGAAGGGAGGGCTGCGCCGTCCGGACGGTGTAGCCCTCCCTTGATTGGGGTGTTGTGTCGTGCCGTTGCTTCGGGTGCCGGATTGGCTTGCTCAGTTTTTCAAGTGGTTTTATGGTGAGGAGTTTCCGGGTCTTCTGGCGGAGTTGTTC
>NZ_JBITIH010000035.1:0-51714 GCF_044458865.1 Micromonospora sp. NPDC050417 | reverse complement strand
CCGGGCCCGGCCGCGCCGACGACCCGTCGCGCCACGGGTGCCCCGTCGTTCACCAACGGCATCGCCAAGGTCTGGCTCGACGGCCGGGTCACGGCTGACCTGTCCGACTCGACCGCACAGATCGGCGCGCAGCGGGTCTGGGCCGAGGGGAACACCGCCACCGGCGTCCCGGTCGCGGTCCTCGACAGCGGCATCGACACCAGTCACCCGGACCTGGACGGGCAGGTCGCCAACAGCGCCAGCTTCGTGCCGTACGAGGACATCACCGACCGCAACGGACACGGTACGCACGTCGCCTCGACGATCGCCGGCACCGGCGCCGCCTCCGGTGGCCAGGAGAAGGGCGTCGCTCCCGGCGCCAGGCTGCACGTCGGCAAGGTCCTCGACCTTGAAGGCCGGGGTCAGCAGTCCTGGATCATCGAGGGCATGGAGTGGGCCGCCCGGCAGGAGAAGGCCCGCATCATCAGCATGAGCCTGGGCGCGGGCGGAACCGACAGCAGCGACCCGATGAGCCAGGCGCTCAACCAGCTCAGCGCCGAAACCGGTGCGCTGTTCGTCGTCGCCGCCGGCAACGGCGGCCCAGAGAGCATCGGCTCCCCCGGAACCGCGGACTCCGCGCTGACCGTCGGCGCCGTCGACTCCGCCGACCACCTCGCCGATTTCTCCAGCCAGGGTCCGGCCGCCGGTAACGGCGGGCTCAAGCCGGAGATCACCGCACCCGGCGTCGACATCCTGGCCGCCCGGTCGCACTTCGTACGGGGCGGGTCGGGTTACTACACCACGATGAGCGGGACCTCGATGGCGACTCCGCACGTCGCCGGTGCCGCCGCGCTGGTGCTCGCCGCCCACCCGGACTGGACCGGCCAGCAGGTCAAGCAGGCCCTGGTCAGCAGCGTCAAGGCCACCCCGGAGTACACGCCGTACCAGGCGGGCAGCGGGCGGGTCGACGTGGAGGCCGCGGTGCACGCCACCGTCTTCGCCACCGCCTCCGCCTCCTCCGGGTTCCACCCGTGGCCGCCGAAGCGAGGCGAGACCGACGTCAAGCAGGTGACGTACACCAACGTCGGTGACACCCCGGTCACCCTCGACCTGGCGGTCGACTCCGCCGCCCCGGCCGGGCTCTTCACCCTCTCGACCCGCCAGGTCACCGTGCCCGCGCACGGGACCGCCTCGGTCACCCTCACCGCGCACCTGGACCTGCTCCCGGCCGACAAGGCGATCAGCGGCATGATCAACGCCACCGACGGCACCGGAAAGGTCCGCGCGCACACGCTCATCGGCGGGGTGCGCGAAGGGCAGCGACAGAACCTGACCATCAAGGCCACGGACCGTTCCGGGAACCCGTTCCCTGGCAAGGTCATCATCACCGCGCAGAATCTCTTCACCGCGGTCGACCTCGACGCGTCCGGCACCGGCACCGCTCGGCTCCCGGTCGGCACCTACTCCGGCTGGCTCGGCGGTGACGTGCAGGGTGCCAACGGTCCGCACTCGCTCGGCACGGCTCTGCTCCCGTTCAACGACATCAAGCTGGACCGGGACCGGACTGTCACCCTGGACGGCACGAAGCTGCGCCGGGTGATGGCGTACGTGCCGAAGGAGTCGACCCCGGCCGCCGTCCGACTCGACATCCACCGCTCGTACGCCGACAGCCTGGTCGAGAGTTCAGGGCTGCCGGGCGCCGAGTACGACAGCGTCTGGGCGCTGCCGACCCCCAAGAAGGTGACCGACGGGGAGTTCGAGTTCGGCGCCCGGTTCCGGCTCGAACAGCCGGCGCTCACCCTCGGCACGAAGTCACGTACCTATGAGGATCTGCGGGTCAAGCGGGCGGCTACGCCGCTGCCGGCCGGCACCGAGCAACTGCCAGCCGTCTTCGCCAACGACGGCACCCCGGCCGACCTGGCCAAGCGGGACGTACGCGGGAAGGCCGTGGTGGTCCGCCGCAACGACACCATCTCCCTGGCCGAACAGGCCCAGAACGCGGCGACCGCCGGCGCGAAGCTGCTGGTGGTCGTCAACGACGGGGTGGGGCGACTCGATCCGTGGGACGAGAACCCGTGGACCCCGGAAAGCCCCGCGCCGATCACCGTGGCAACCCTCACCACCGACGAGGGCAACGAACTGATCGGCGAGTTGCGCCGAGGCAGCGTGCCACTCACGATCACCTCCAACCCCACCACCGACTACCTGTACGACGTCGTACACCACTGGAACGGATCAATCCCGACGAACCCGACCTGGCGCTCGGTCCCGAAGGACCTGGCCCGGGTCGACGTCTCGTTCCGCAACTTCCGCCAGGGCAAGGCAATGGAGTTCCGCTCCGACGTCTGGATGGGTTGGGTGGTCGGCAACCAGCTCACCGCACCCGCACAGGGTGACCGCACCGACTGGGTCACCGCCGACGTGAGCTGGCTGGAGGACGCCCAGATCCTCAGCGAGACCGGTCAGCACGCGATCAACGTCGCCCGCTACCCGGTCGGGCCGATCAGCAAGGTGAGCTGGTTCGGCCCGATCCAGCGCCCCCGGATGGGCCCGATCAACTACCAACCGGTCCGGTACCTCGACGCGGTCTACATCCCGGTGCCGGGCTGGGGTGCCTCGGGCTCCGGCTACGTCGGCGAGGCCCGTGGCAACTACGACGTACGGAACTGGGCCGCGCTCTACCAGGGCGACCAGCAACTCCAGTGGGGCAACGCCGAATACCTCCCGGTCAGCGGACTCGCCCCGGAGCGGCTGCCGTACCGGCTGGTGGTCGACAACGACCGGGCCGACTGGCCCGGCCCATACTCGACCCACACACTGACCGAATGGAACTTCACCTCGGCCGCCACCGGCGAGGAGTCAACCGAGACACTGCCACTGATCCAACTCGACTACGACGTGGCCACGGACACCGACGGCAAAGCCGGCCGGCACACCGAACTGTCGGTGGCCGCCTCGCACCTGCCCGGAGTGACCGCGACCATCCGGGAGGTCACCCTGGAACTCTCCTACGACGACGGGGCAACCTGGCAACGGGCCAAACTGACACAGAACGACTTCGGCTGGTCAACCAAGCTCAAGGCGACCAACACGGCGGCCCAGTTCGTGACCCTACGAACCAACGCCAAGGACAGCTCCGGCAACACCGTCTCGCAGACCCTCACCCGGGCCTTCGGCCTGCGCTGAGCCTCGCCTGACCCGTACCCCCACCGGGCGGGGCCGCATCCAGCGGTCCCGCCCGGTTCGCGTCACACCCCGGCCTCTCAGCCTGCACCCGTTCGAGGGCCGGAAAGTACCGGCCGGGGCAGCCGCCGCCGGCCGGTTCCCGTGCGGCCGGGACCGGGCGGGCGCCGACCTTCATCCGCCGGGTGCTCGGCGACGTCCTGCTCGAACGGGTGCAGCGGTTGCGGCCGATAGCCGACGAGGCCGGGGTGTCGATGGCGCAGCTCGCCGTCGCCTGGACCCTGCACCGACCCGGTGTCTCGGGCACGATCATCGGGGCGTCCCGCCCGGAACAGGTACGCGAGAACGCCGAAGCCGCCGAGGTACGGCTCGACGACGCGCTGATCGAGAGGATCGACGCGGTCCTGGGCGACCTGGTTGACCGCGATCCGACCAAGACCGCACGGATGATGGCGGTCGAACCTGCCTGGATGGGCTCGCCCGTCGACTGACGGCGGCACGGGTCAGCCCGCATCCACGTCGGTCGTTAGGCTGTCGACGTGGTGGAGGGTCGCCAAGAACAGCCGGAGCGGGTCCCGTGGTGGACCCCGACACGAACCGCAGGGGCGCTCTGCGCACTCTTCCTGCTGGTCAGCGTCGGTGCGTTGGTCGTACCGATGGTCCGGGCCGGTTGGGCACCGGAGCGTACGTTCCTGCGGGTGGACGCCTCCGCGATGGCCGTTCCGGCGGCACCGTCGTCGTCGGCGCCTGCGGCGATCGCGATCGCCTGCGTCCGGCTCCCCGACGACGACTACTGCAACCGGTACGTGGCCGACCTGGCCCGGCGACCGCCGCTCACCGGGGCACAGCGCGCCGAGGCGGAGGCCGCCCGCACGCGGCTGCTGGCCGCCCTGCCGCCCGGAGCGGCGGCACCGGCCTCCTGCATCACGCCGAACGGCCCCTGCGCGGTACGGGGAATCCCGCCAACCGTCGACGACGTACGGCGCGCCCTGGCCGCCGCCGGTCACCCGGACGCGGTGGTGCGCGCCGCCGGGGCGACGGACCCGGCACCGCTCGGCAGTGTGCTGCTGGCGGTTCCGGTCGGACCCGCCTGCGTCCTGGGGCACGTCGACGGCATCGGTGGGCAGAGCACGGCCGTCGGCCGGCTGCCGGACGGTCGATGCCTCGCCGACTGACGCCGGACGACGGCTTCGGTGACGGGGCTCCCGGGAATCGTGAATCCCCCACGGAAAAACGATTGCCGCCCGCACGCGCCGGCCCTACCTTGGAAAAGCAAGCCGAGCACGGAAACAAGCGAAACAACACCGGCGGGCGAACAGCAGACAGACAGACAGACGGCTAGAGCGTCGCGCACAAAGGGAAGGAGGAGCCGTGTCACCGAACAAGCACACCGGAGTCACGCGGACGACGCCGTGCGTCGGTGTCGTGCTGCTCCCCTATCGGCGAGCCCACGGCCACCTCGCGGGGTTGTGTCAGCAGGTTCTGGCCCAGCGGCGGATGTAGCGCTACGAACGCAGCGCACACACGCCGCCCTCCCCTGTCGGGACCGGGCGGTTTTTTGTCGTACGACCACGCGTTCCATTGACGCGCCGGCGTGAATCCGGTTCCCCGTACTTTCTCCCCCCACTCCGGTCGGCGGGATCGATAGTTGAGAACTCCACAGCGGATGGCATACACGTGTGCCCGGTCGGCGACGTACCCGCGACCGGCCGGGCGTTCCGGGGCGAGGGGGCCGGTCGACCCGCCTGCTCAACAGGAGAAGAACCGAGTTCGATTCTCGGGTTCCGGACGGATGGGCGGTCGACATCTCGCTCCGGTAGCCCAATTGGCAGGAGGCGGCGCCTTCAAAACGCGCGCAGTGTGCGTTCGAATCGCACCCGGAGCACCTGGCCCGGTGCCCGGACCGGCACCCCCTGCCGCCCTGGTACGATCATCGTGCGGGTTCGGGTCGTCTCGACGATCCCCCTGCGGACGTAGCGCAGTTGGTAGCGCATCACCTTGCCAAGGTGAGGGTCGCGGGTTCGAGTCCCGTCGTCCGCTCTCTCACTCGTCAGCGTTGCTGACATCTGCCGGTGGCATCACACCGGCCACCTTCCCGAATCGTCCAACTGGCAGGACGCGCCGCTCTGGACGGCGAAATCGTCAGGTTCGAATCCTCGTTCGGGAGCGCAATGCCCTCGCGGCCATAGTTGCGGTCTTCGAGACCCGTCTTCGGCACGCGGTACATGCCCGGGTGGCCCAATTGGGAGAGGCGCCTGCCTTAGGAGCAGGAAGTTGGGGGTTCGAATCCCTCCCCGGGTACGTCGTTCACGGGCTCGTAGCCCACCAGGTGAAACCCCGCTCGCGTACAGCGACGGTGACCGGTTCGACAATCTCGTCGTGGAAGGGTCCACGACGAGCGGCCAGGGGCTATAGCTCAGATGGTAGAGCGCCGCTCTTGCAAGGCGGATGTCCGGGGTTCGAGTCCCCGTGGCTCCACGCAGACAGATGTCACTGCCCTAACCGTCGGTGGACTACCGTGTCGGGCCGTGAACCCTCATGACTGGGTCGTCGATACCAGGACGTCCTACGACACGGTCGCGGTCAGCTACGCCGACCAGCTACGCGACGCCCTGACCGGCCTGCCGTACCTGCGAGCGGCTCTGGCATTGTTCGCCGACCTGGTTCGCGACGCCGGTGTCGGGCCGGTGGCGGACGTGGGTTGCGGACCAGGACATGTGACGGCACACCTGCACACGCTCGGCATCGACGCTTTCGGCATCGACCTCTCACCGGCGATGATCGAGGTGGCTCGACGTGAGCACGCCGGCCTGCGGTTCGAGGTCGGCTCGATGACGGACCTGGACCTCACTGACGCCTCGGTCGCCGGTCTGCTCGCTTTCTGGTCGTTGATTCACATCCCGGACGCGGCCGTTCCCCAGGTCCTCGGGCACTTTCGGCGGGTGTTGCGCGCCGGCGCACCGCTGCTGCTCGGCTTTCACGTCGGGGACGAGTCGCGGCTGAAGACGGAGGGATACGGCGGCCACCCGATGAATGTCCAGGTGCACCTTCGCCAGCCTGACAAGGTGGCAGCCTGGCTGCACGACGCCGGGTTCACGGTCAGGGCCAAGATGCTGCTCAAACTCGACGAGAGCCTGCCCGGGGCCATCATCTTCGCGACGTACGAGTCCTAGGTCGTTCGATTCCTGGGGCGAATCACCACATCAAGCGCCGCTAGCTCAACGGGAGAGCAGTGCACTTTTCATGCACGGGTTCAGGGTTCGAGCCCCTGGCGGCGTACTGCGGGCGTAGTGGAGTAGGAACCATGCCGGGCTCATAATCCGGAGACGCCGTTCGAGTCGGACGCCCGCCACCAAGCCCGTATAGCTCAGCGGAAGAGCATCGCTCTTACAAAGCGAGGGTCCCAGGTTCGAATCCTGGTGCGGGCACTGTGACAGTAGCTCAGTGGCGAGAGCACCGGACTGTGGCTCCGGAGGTCGCCGGGTTCGATTCCCGCCTGTCACCTCATGCGCGCGATACGGCGCGTACCGGCACGTCGTGGGCGACAGGACGCCCGCCGGTCTGTAAAACCGGTGCCGCTGGCATACCTGGTTCGAGTCCAGGGACGTGCACCACCACCGCATGACCGAGTGCCCGAGTGGTGAGGGAGCCGCCTGCAAAGCGGTCTACCCGGGTTCGATTCCCGGCTCGGTCTCGATGCCATCCGCTGTGGACCGACCGGCGCTGGAACAGGGCCGAGCAAACACTCGACAAGACGCTCCGGGCAACAGAAGCGCCGACCTTCGCCGAGCCCCGCCTGTCCGGCCTGCACGTCGGGCTCGCGCGCAAGCGGTAGTCACCGCCGCCGACCGAATCCGGATTGCCCCGTCCGGCGTCCTCGGCGAAGGTGTGACCATGACTAGTCAGCATGTGGTCGGCTACGACGGGATGTGGGCGCGACCCGAGGACGACACCCGGGTCGCGGCCAGCCCGGTCGGCGAATTGGCGACCGTACGCGAATACCTCACCAACTACCGGCTGACCCTCGCGATGAAGTGCGAGGACCTCTCCCCGGACCAGCTCGCCGCCCGGTCCGTGCCGCCATCCACGCTGAGCCTGCTCGGCCTGATCCGGCACATGGCCCGGGTGGAGCACAACTGGTTTCAGCGATCGCTGCGGGGCCATCCCGACACGCCGCCGCTGTTCTGGTCCCCGGAGGACCACGACCTGGACTTCAACGGTGTGGTCGCCGACCGGGCGTGCGTCGAGGAGGCGTTCACCGTTTGGAAGGCACAGGTCGCTGCCGCCGACGAGTGGTTGGACGGTCTGACCGATCTCGGTGCCATGGCTGTCCTGCCCCGGGGCGGGGAGGCGAGCGTCCGCGACATCCTTGTCCACATGGTCGAGGAGTACGCCCGGCACTGTGGGCACGCGGACCTGCTACGCGAATGCATCGACGGGCGTACGGGCCAGTAGGCGGGCCGGAAACCGCAGCATCAGGCAGGCGGAGCGGGTGACGCCCCG
Organism: Micromonospora sp. NPDC050417; assembly: GCF_044458865.1. Classification (NCBI taxonomy): domain Bacteria; kingdom Bacillati; phylum Actinomycetota; class Actinomycetes; order Micromonosporales; family Micromonosporaceae; genus Micromonospora; species Micromonospora sp. NPDC050417. The sequence goes on along the minus strand of NZ_JBITIH010000035.1, from coordinate 44,049 downwards.
GCGTACCGCCTCCGCCGCCCCCGCCGGGCGGGCCGACCGCCACGTCCACCGACCAGGTCCCACCGTCGAGCATCGCGTTGTCCCGGTACTGCTGCCACACCCGGACGGGCCCCGGCGCCCAGTGGTCCGACATCGACCGGCAGTCCTACGCCAAGTGGCGGCAAAAGGTCGGTTACAGCGGCACCGACGCCGACGGCTGGCCGGGCGAGAGCACCTGGGACCAGCCATGGGTTCCGAAGAGCTGACCGTCGGACGGTCGGCGCACGACGTACGGCCCGAAGCGGAGCAGACCGCGGGTGGGGGCACCCACGGTCTGCTCCGTACGGTCGTCGTCGCCGGGTTCGTACCTCAGGCCAGGACGTAGTCCGAGTTCAGGACGTACGGCGCCGGCTGCTGGTCGTCCCGGCCGTCGTGGCCCTGAGCGTCGCACTGCCGTGCGGCGACGATGCACCCGGCGACCATCGCGGCGAGGGTCCGTTCCTCCCAACCGTTGAAGAAGTCGTAGTGGAACGTGGGCCCGGCCCCGCTGGCGAAGCGCACCTTGGACATGTCGCCATTCACCGGCCAGGCCATCTTGAACTCCAGCTTCGGCACCGCCACCGGGTGGCTGTCGGGGCAGACCCAGCCGGCGGCGCTGTGGGTGTCGATCGGGTAGCTCATGTGGCGCTGGTGGTCGGGCGAGTCCAGGTGCAGGCCGTCCCAGCAGCTCGGCGCCTGGTAGCGGATGTTGAGCTTGACGCTGCGTTCAGTGGGGCAGGTCAGCGGGATGTTCTTGTTCTTGTAGCTGTCCCCGCACTCGAAGCCCTCTTCGGTGGCGTCGAGGAATTTGTCCGCATCGGTGTTCTTGGCGTTCCCGACGACGAAACGTAGACCCTTCGGGAACGGACGGACGCTCTGGTAGTCGGTGACGCCGGCCTTGTAGTAAATGGTCTGCAGGCCCTCCGGGTTGACCGGGGTGTCGCCCTTGAGCAGCGTCGGCATCCAGTACGCGGAGAGGTCGCCCTTGGCCTTGCAGGTGGTCTGGCCCTTCTTCAGCGACTCGACGGTCGAGGCCGCGTTCGTGGTGGTGTTACCCATGAACGTGTGCAGGTGCGAGGCCCCGGGCAGATTCGGGAAGACGATCGGGTCGTCGCCGAGGTTGGTCCGACTGACCGAGCAATTCGCCTGGAACTCGTGGAAACCGCCCTTGTTCGGTGGAACCTTGTGGGACGGCTTGACGTTGGTCACCGGGTCGGCGGCCGCGATCCAGCCGGCCGGACCGGCCGAAGCCGAGGGCGCGGCGGTCGGCTGACCCGCCGGAGAGCTGGCCGGAGCGCCGGTCGGCGTAGTCGGTGGGACGGTCCCCTGCACCGGCGTCGAGGGCTGGCCCATCCCCGGGATGCCGGACTGCCCGGACGGGGTGGGCTGGGAGGTGACCGGCCCCTTCGGCCCGCAGCCGGCCACCAGTACGGCGACTGCTGTGACACCGACGGACACGGCAAGGCAACGCCATCGACGGGGTCGCGCGTGGAACATGGAGATGCCTCCTGGAAAGGGGTCGTACGACGACAGCCGTACTCTTCCGATTCCTCAAGCCTTGATCAATCGGCTGAGGCCAGCCCTAAGACGGACCTAAGGATCCTCAACCCGGTTGGCTGGTTCGCTCACCCCTTCGGGCGGGATCGGGAAGTTTCTGTTATCCGCCGGGCATCACATTCTCGTCCCAGGCGACCGTTCCCCACTCGTCCACGATCGTGGACGAGTGTCGCGACGGCAGCCTGGGACGAGCGGCCCGAGGACCCTGTGACGGCGCCCCTCCCGAACGTGATCATCGCAGTCGCACGGTGGCACCGGCCACCCCCGAATCGACACCGAGGCGCCTCCACCAGCGCATCCCAGTCGTCACAGCTCGCCGCGCGGACGTAGCCGACCGTTGATCTCGTGCAGCTTGTCGATCGTCCCGGCGCGGCGGGTCGGAACTGAACAACACGACATCCTCGCGGATCTGAAAGATCTCACCCAGCTGCGCCACGAACGTCGCCACACCCAATGGAACAGCGGCAACCGGTTCGGAACCGCCGATTATCCAATGACAGTAATGAATGGCTGGCACGAATGAAGAGTGGGGCAGGGCGCCGGCGGGCGCGCTATCTTGAAAGCCGGCTTCCCGCCCCCTCAGGGGACCTGTGGCGCTGCGCACCCACCTTGGGCGAGCAGCCCGTTGACGAGGGCGCGGAGCCCGTCGGAATAGGTGTCGCGTGCGGCGAGCGCCGCCCAGCGCTCGCCGAGGGAGGCCAGGTGTGGCAGCTTGGCCGGGTCGAGGCTGCCGAACAACGCGTCGCGGTAGACGGGCTGGTTCGACTCCCGCCTGCGGGCGGAGTGCGACCGGACGAGGATCTCACCGACGGTGTAGTACCAGATGCCACGGAAGACGTGGACGGCCTGGTCGGGGGTGCACCCTCGCTGGATGGCTGCGGCCACGATGACTTCGACCAGTCCCAGGGCCGAGTCGCCGAGCCGGGCGATGAACCCGTCGGTGGTGAGGACCTCGGCGGCCCACGGCCACGCCGCGAGAGCGTCGTGGATCGTCATGGCTGCCACGACGATGCGTTCGCCCGGCTCGTCGGGCAGGTCGGGGTGCGGGACCTGCTCGCCGGCCTCGTGGATCAGCAGGAACAGCAGGTCCTCTTTGTCCTGCACGTGGTGGTACAGGGTGGTCGCTCCGACACCGATCTCCGCGGCGAGCTTGCGGATGCTCAGCTGCTCCCAACCGTCGCGGTCGATGAGTCTGCGCGCGGCGGCCAGGATCTGGCCACGGGACGTCATCGGCGGCCTGCCTGCTTTTACGCGCGGTGTGTTGACTCCGGACACCGCCCCATCATGCTCCTCCGACAGCCACTTCAAAAGCTCGGATGCTCGACAACCAACCTGCATCGATGTTAATTTCAGAACGTGTTCGAAAATTCGACGGACACCCATCACAACGCCAGAGGAGTGGGGCGCGGTGACTAACAAAAGATCATCAAACGGACAATCGGTCGTCGACCGGGGCGCTCGGCCAGGGCTGACCCTGACCGCGGTGGCCGTCGTGCAGTTCATGGTGTCGCTGGACCTGTCGGTCGTGAACCTCGGTCTCCCGAAGATCGCCGAAAGCCTCGGCTTCAGCGAACTGGGCCTGACCTGGGTGATCCATGCCTACGCCCTCACCTTCGGCGGGCTGCTCCTGCTCGGCGGCAAGGTCGCCGACCGGTACGGCCACAAGCGGGTGCTACTCATCGGGCTCGGCGTGTTCGGCGTGGCCTCCCTCGCGGGCGGTTTCGCCCAGGAGCCCGGCCACTTGGTGGCCGCGCGGGCCGGCCAGGGCGTAGGGGCCGCCGTGCTGGCCCCGGCCGCGCTGGCACTGCTGACCGCGACCTTCCCCAGCGGCAGACCCCGGATCAAGGCGTTCGGCGTGTGGAGCGCGATGAACGCCGCGGGCGGCGCCCTCGGCGTCCTGATCGGCGGCGTGCTCACCCAGTACGCGGGCTGGGAGTGGGTGATGTTCGTCAGCGTCCCCATGGCCGCCGTCGCGCTGGCACTGGTCTGGCGCGGGGTCGCCGCGGACGCGCCCACCACGGCCCACGGCCGCCCGGACATACTGGGCGCCCTCCTGGCCACTGCGGGCATGACGCTGCTGGTGTTCGGCATCGTCCGCACGGACCGGTACTCGTGGGGCTCGGCCGTCACCCTGACCACCCTGGCGGTCGCGGTCGCGCTGCTGGGCGCGTTCGTCTACGTCGAGCGGACCACGGCCCGCGACCCGCTGGTCCGAGTCAGCCTGCTCACCAACCGCTCGGTCGTGGGCGCCAACCTCTACAACCTCATCTTCGGCGCGACCATGGCCTCGGCCTTCTACTTCGTCTCGCTCTACCTGCAGCGCGTGCTGGGGACCAGCCCGGCGGTGACCGGACTGGAGTTCCTGCCGCTGGCGATCGGCGTGGTGGTCGGCTCCGTCATCGCGATCAAGCTCGGCTACCGGGTTCCCGCCCGTACTCTCATGATCACGGGCGCACTGGTGACCGGGGTCGGATTCGCCTTCTTCGGCCTGATCGACGCCGAGGGTTCGTTCCTCGCCGACGTCCTCGGCCCGTCGATTGTGGCCAGTGTCGGGTTCGGGCTCTGCCTCGGGCCGGTCGTCTCCACCGCCACCCAGGGCGTCGCGCCGCACGAGACAGGCTCCGCGTCCAGCCTGCTCAACAGTTCCCGCCAGATCGGCGCCACACTCGGGCTCGCCGCACTGGGCACGGCCGCCCACGAGTACTCCGGTGAGGCGGGCACGCCTGACGCTCTCAGCGACGGGTACGCCTTCGGCATGACGCTGGGCGCCCTACTCTGGGTCGTCGCCGCCGTCATCGCCTTCACGGTCCTCCGCCGTGCCAGCACCCCGGCACAGGCCCAACAGGGCGACCCCGACCCGATCGGCGAACGGAAAGACCGACAAGACCACCAATCGGCTACCGCGTGATCGCAATCTGTGCGGGTAATTGCGGTGGCTGGTCGACGGCGGGTACCGCAATGAACGATTGACTCGCTGACGCCCACTCTCCGCACGCGGAGAGTGGGTTTGTCGTGTCGACCTTAATCGAATCATGCACAGTCGATGAAGTAGTGTACCCGCAGACCACAATCTTCTGATCTTGGAACACAACCCCGCGCGGCACCGCCCGACACCACCAACGAAACGCATTCTAGAGGATGGAGAGATGCGCGCAGAGGTACCTCGCACACGGGGCGTCGGCCGACCACCGCGCCTGTCCCTAGATGCGATCATCACCGCGGCAGCTCGGATTCTGCAGGACGAAGGTCTCGAGAAACTGTCGATGCGGCGCCTGGCGAACGAACTGGGCAGCACGCCAATGGCGATTTACCATCACGTGCGCGACAAAGACGAACTGCTCGTGCACGTATTGGAGTCGCAGGCCCGGACCATGCCCCGGCCGGAGTTCCCCGCCGATCCTCGTGAACGCCTCATCGCGGCCTCGGTCCTGCTCTACGAACTGCTCGCCGAGCGCCCGTGGATCATCGAGGTACTGACCGGCGACGACCTCATCGCCCCCTCCGCCCTGTGGATCGTGGAGGTGATGATAGAAGCCGCGGTCGACTACGGCCACACCGCCGACGAGGCGGTTTACATCTACCGCACGATCTGGTTCTACATCGTGGGGAACCTGATCATTCGCGTGACCAGCACCCGCCGTCGCGCCCGAATCGGCCCCATCCACCAGGACGAGGTCGTCGGCCGGCTGACGACCGCAACGCACCCGTGGCTGGCGGCCGTCGCCGGACGCTGGGCCGAGCTCAACGCCCGGGACACCCACCGGCAGGGCCTGGCCGCGATCGTCAACGGGCTGCTGCCCGAGCGCCGCCCGACAACACCCGAGGACCGGTAGGCAGCCCCCACCTCCGGGAACAACGGAAGACCCGAGTCGGCAGGGATGTGTTTTCCTGCCGACTCGGGTCTTCCATGTCGTTGGGCGGCCCGCCCTCAGAATGTCAGGCGGAATCCGGCCAGGAATTCAGAGCCGCAGCTCGGGCGAATGCAGTTCCAACCACGTGTGCAGGTCGAGCACCCGCTCCAAGCCTCCCCGCATCGCCACCGGCATCCGCGCCGGGTCCTGCTCCACGGCCTGCTGGGTCCAGTTCCTGTCGATCAACGCGAACACCTGCGCGTCCGGGTCGGCAATGAGTTCCTTCGCCTGCTGCTGCAACATTCCCGCGTACGCGGGGTTCTGCGTCGACGGGTACGGGCTCTTGACCCGCTCCACCACCGACCGTGGCAGCACGTGGGCGGCAGCTTGGCGCAGCAGGCTCTTCTCCCGGCCGTCCGACACCTTCATCGACCACGGCGTGTTGTACACGTACTCGACGAGACGGTGGTCGCAGAACGGCACCCGCACCTCGAGCCCGACCGCCATCGACAGCCGGTCCTTGCGGTCCAGGAGGGAGCGCACAAACCTCGTCAGGTGCAGGTGACAGGCGACCCGCATGCGCCGCTCGGATGCGGATTCCCCGTCCAGGTGTTCGACCTCGGCGAGCGCTGCGGCGTACTGGTCGGCGGTGTAGGCGCCGACGTCGAGCCGTTCTCGCAGGCCGGGTTCGATGTGGTCGGTACGTCCGGGCAGGGTCAGCGGCGGGATGACCGTCATCCACGGGAACGTGTCCGCGCGCAGTGCCGCCTCGTGGTGGAACCAGGGGTACCCGGCGAACACCTCGTCGGCCGACTCTCCGGACAGGGCGACCGTGGAGTGCTCCCGGATCGCCTTGAACAGCAGATACAGCGAGAGGTCGAGGTCGCCGAAGCCGTTGGGGATGTCACGGGCAGCGACCGCCGCGCGCCGGACCGCAGGGTCGGACAGGACGGCGGGATCGAGCACCACGTCCCGGTGCACGGACCCGACGTGGGCCACGACGTCCCGCACGAACGGCGAGTCGGGGGTGTCTCGCATCTCGTCCGGGACGAAGTTGTCCTCCTGGCCGACGAAGTCCACCGAAAAGCTTCGCACCTGCTCGCCGCGCATGCCGAGCCGCTGCGCGGCGATGCAGGTGATCGCGCTGGAGTCCAGACCGCCGGAGAGCAGGATGCCCTGTGGCACGTCAGAGATCAACTGGTGGTCGATCACGTCGGTGAGCAGGTCCCGCACCCGGGCTACGGTGTCGTCGAGGCTGTCGGTGTGCTCGACCGCGCGCAGGCGCCAGTAGACGCGGTGCTTGATCCCGCTGAGGTCCACCGTGACCAGTGTGCCGGGCAGCACCTCGTGCATGCCCCTCCACAGCGCCCAGCCGGGCGCCTTGGTTTGGGCGAACAGCTCCCGTAGCCCGTCGGTGTCGACCACCTTGGGGGCCAACGGGTTCGCCAGGATCGCCTTCGGCTCGGAACCGAACAGGACGCCGTCCCGCGTCGGGTAGTAGAAGAGCGGCTTGATCCCCATGCGATCGCGTACGAGGAGAAGCTTCTGGTCACGCTCGTCCCAGATCGCGAACGCGTACATGCCCTCCAGGTGGTCCACGACGCTCTCGGCCCACTGCAGGTATCCCCGGAGCACGACCTCGGTGTCGCTGTCGGTCCGGAAGTTGTGCCCGAGGGCCTTGAGCTGTTCGCGCAGCTCCTGGAAGTTGTATACCTCCCCGGAGTACACCAGGGCGACGTCGCCCGCGGGTGTGGTCACGCTCATCGGCTGCACGCCGCCCGGCAGGTCGATGACGGCGAGACGCCGGTGTCCCAGCGCGGCGTGCGTACGCACGAAAGTGCCGTGGCCGTCAGGCCCCCGGCAGGCCATCGTCTCGGTCATCGCGTGGAGCGCGTGACCCTGGCGCGTCAGATCGGCGTCGAACGACACCCACCCGGCGATACCGCACATCTCATCCCCATTTCTACTGGTTTCGAGTGTCGCTCGTCGATCTGGTCAGGGGGTCGACGGCCACGGAACCGCCGCCGTGGCGGACACCGCGCGGGCACGCGCCGTGAGCAGTTCCACCACCGCCTCACGGTGCTCGTCCAGGTAGAAGTGGCCGCCCGTGAAGACGCGGAGGTCGCACGCGCCGTCGGTCGCGTCGCACCAGCCCTCGGCTTCCCGTGCGGTGACTTCCGGGTCCCGGTCGCCGTACCACACGGTGACCGGGGTCCGCAGCCGCGCCCCGGGGAGCGGCCGGTAGGTCTCGCTCACGCGATAGTCGGATCGAATGACCGGCAGGAACGCCTGGATGAGCGCCGGGTCGTCGAGAATGTCCAGGTGCGTGGCCTCGGTGCGACGCAACTCCTCGACCAGCTCGTCGTCGCTGCCGAGGTGCACCCGGCCCGGTCGCGCCAGGTGCGGGGCGGGGTGCCCGGAAACGACCAGCGCCGCCGGCGGGTCGCCCGCCGCTGTGAGGCGGCGGGCGATCTCGTAGGCGACGACCGCGCCCATGCTGTGTCCGAACAGGATGCTGGGCAGCGGCGGCCCGCCCACTACCAGGCCCGCCGCCAGGACATCGACGAGACCCCGCATGTCCGGAGGCACCGGCTCGGCGAACCGATCCTCCCGGCCCGGATACTGAACGCTCAGGAACTCCACGTCCCAGGGCGCCGACGCGGCCCACGACCGGTAGTAGCTCGCACTACCCCCGCCGTGCGGGAACAGCACCACCCGGGCCCGGGCGTACGGCCGGGGTGCGGGCCTACGAAAGGCTCCCAGAGACAGGTCGTCGACCGACATCCCGACTCATTCGCTCGCGACGGGCGACATGGAGATGCTCCAGAAGTCGGCGTAGCGACCACCGCGGCGCAGCAGCTCATCGTGGCTGCCCTCCTCGACGACCCGCCCGCCGCTGACGAAGACGACGCGGTCGGCGCGTTGGACGGTCCGCATCCGGTGCGCGACCATCACCACCGTCCGGCCCGCCATCAGGCGTTCGATGCCGTCGTGGACGGCCGCCTCGTTCGACGGATCCAGCGCCGAGGTCACCTCGTCGAGGAGCACGACCTGCGCGTTCTTCAGCAGGGCCCGCGCGATCGACACCCGCTGGCGTTCGCCGCCGGAGAGCAGCGCACCGCCCTCGCCGACGTCAGCGGCCCACCCCCCGGGCAACCGCTCGACGACCTCGTCGAGCCGCGCGGCGGTCGCCGCCGCCCGGACCTCGGCCTCGCTGGCGTCGGGACGGCCGAGCCGCACGTTCTCCTCGATGGTGCCGTCGAAGAGGTAGACGTCCTGAAAGACGATGGCGGTCTGCGCCATCAGCACCTCGGGGTCGATGTCGCGCACGTCGACACCGCCCACCCGCACAGCGCCGGAGTCCACGTCGTAGAAGCGGGCAAGCAGTTGCAGCAAGGTGGTCTTGCCCGCCCCGGACGGCCCGACGACGGCCAGCCGCTGACCCTGCGGGACCGACAGCGACACGCCGTCGAGTACCACGCGGTCACCGTGACGGAAGGTGACCGAATCGAACTCCAGGTCGAACCGCTGCGGCTGGACCGGCGAGGTCGCCTCAGGAAGCGGCTCGGTGCGCAGCACCTTGTCGAGCCGGTCCAACTCGGCGCGTGCGCCCCGGAGCTTGCCGCCGATGTCCGACAGCGACAACAACGGGTCCGCGCTCCGTGCGGCCAGCACCAGGACCGTCAGGACCTCCGCCACGCCGATGTCGCCACCGAGCGCGAGGTAGGTCCCCAGGACCAGCAATGCGGTGAAGACCGCCTGCACGGTGAGCGTTATGCCCACCGCGCCGGGCAGCACCGACAGCGTCTGTCGGCGGGAAGCCCGCTCGACGCCCTGTAGTGCGTCGTCGAGCAGGGAGAACCGTTCGCTGCTGCGACCGCCCGCCCGCAGCACCGGCTGGGCCTGCAGGTACTCGATGACCCGGGCGCTGGCCTCGTTGCTGCGCTCGGCGTTCTCGGCGTCGTTGGCGGCCATCGACCGCGCGGTCCGGACCTGGACGGCCACCACGAGCGGCGCCGCGACCAGCGCGGCGAGCCCCAACTGCCAGTTGAACGCCGTCACCACCACGATGATCGTCAACGGGGTCACGCAGGCGGAGATGAACGGCCCCAGCAGGTGCGCCGACACGCCCATCGCCGCGAGCAGGCCACGGCTGGCCATGACGGACACCTCGCCGACCCGGGCGGCGTTGTACCAACCGATCGGCAGGCGGGCCAGGTGCTCGCCGAGGCGGTGGTACATGCCCCGCAGCATCGTCGTCCCGACGCGCATGCCAGACAGGTCGCTGGTGTAGCGCAGCACCGCGTAGACCGCGACGCACGCCGCAAAAGCGATCAACCATGGCCAGGCGTCCGACGGTGTGGCTCCGAACAGTGCCCGCAGCACGGGCACCAGCAGCGCGTAGAGCAGACCCTCCACCACGGCAGTCGTGGTCATCAGGGCGACGGTGCGGCGCATCGGCTTGGCGTACTCGTCGCCGAGCACGCGCAGCAGCATTCTGATCATCGGGGCTGGTCTCCTTGCAGTACGCCACCGCGGGCATCGCTGTCGTCGGCAACCGTCGACTGCTGGGTCCGCCAGAACGCGGCGAACTTTCCGTCCTGGGCGAGCAGGTCGGCCGGCCCGCCGCGTGCGACGACCACCCCGTCCTCCAGCATCACGACGGCGTCGGCGTCGGCGATGGTCTCCAGACGATGGGCGATGACTAGGACGGTCCGGTCGCGCAGCGTCGCCAGAGCCTGGCGCACCGCCCGGTCGGTCTGTGGGTCGGCGAAGGCGGTCGCCTCGTCGAGTACCAGGACGGGCGTGTCGGCCGCCAGGGCACGCGCGATCGCGATGCGCTGCGCCTCGCCGCCGGAGAGCTTGACCTCGTCGCCGATCACGGTCTCGTAGCCACGGGGCAGTTCGAGGATGCGGTCGTGAATGTGCGCCAGCCGGGCGGCACGCACCACGTCATCGAGGTCCGCGTGCGGTACCGCCAGGGCGATGTTGTCCGCGACGGACGCGCGCAGCAGGCGGACGTCCTGCAGGACGAAGGACACCCTGCGGTAGAGCTCCTTACTGCCGATGTCGCGCAGGTCGACGCCGCCGAGGTGAACCGAACCGCCGGTGGGGTCGAAGAATCGCGGCAACAACTGGACCAGCGTGGACTTTCCGCTGCCAGAGGGCCCGACGAGCGCGGTGACCGTACCCGGTTCGAGCGTCAGGTCGATTCCACGCAGCACCTCGTGGTCGTCGTCATAGCCGAAACGGACGTCACGCAGCTCGACCCGGTTGTCCTGCGGGGGGACAGGGCGTGCCGGCTCCGGTAGCGCTTCCGTGCCCAGAACCTCGCGGATCCGGCCGACCGCCCGCCCGGCGGCCTGCATGTCGTCGAAGCCGTGGCCGAGGGCGGCGACCGGGGCGGTGAGGCCCAGTCCGAGCAGCAGGAAGGGCAGCAGGTCGGCCGGGGCCATGTCACCGGACGTGATCCGCACGGTGCCGCCGACCAGCACGACCACCAACACGAAGGGGGGCGACAGCGCCAGCTGCATCCCGGCGGCGACCGCGGAGACACCGCGCACCCACCGGGTGAAGATGTCGACGAAGTCGTCGGCGGCGCTGAGGAACTTGCGGTGAGCCCGCGCCGAGCCGCCGAACGCCTTCACCACGGAGATGCCCTGCACGAACTCCACCACGGAGCTCGCGATCCGGCCCATCGCCGAGTCGAAGTCCTTCTGCTCGCGCGTGCGCGCCGGGGTCATCAGCAGTGGGACGTGCGCGATGGCCAGCACCACGGGAATCAGGGTGATCAGGGTGAGTCGCCAGTCGATGGTCAGCAGGTAGACCAGCGACACCAGCGGCACGACGAACGCGGAGACGAGTTCGCCGGGAGCGTGGGCGATGAACGGGTGCAGGGCGTTGACGTCCTCGCCGACCACCTTTGCCAGCTCGCCGCTGCGGCGGCGGGAGAACCAGCCGATGGGCGCGCGGCCAAGGCTGGCGGCCAGTTCCCGGCGCAGCGAGAGCTGCACCTTCCCGTCGAGGATGTGGCCGAGTCCCGACGACGCGCCGGTGAAGACCAGCCGGACGAACAGACCGACCGCGCCCAGGAGCACGACGGTCCAGACGTGGTCTCGGTCGACCGGGCCGGGCGCCAGAAGGGCGCGACCCAGCTCGACGACCGCGAGCAGTGGTGCCAGCCCTGCGACGGCGCCGACGACCTGCAGAGTCGCGACGACGGCGAAACTTCTGACGTGCGGACGCAGCACCTGTCCCGGGTTCACAGGCGGCGAGGCCGCAGAGGTGGCTTCCGATGACGGCGGGGAGTGCTCTCCTGCCACAGCGGAGTGGATCGCGCTCATCGCTCTCCCATCCCTTTTCGTACGCGTACGATATTACCTTACCCTAGACGACCTTCAGCGCACCAGATCGGCCACCGTCAGCGGGTCCCCCGGTTCCGGGTCGGCCACCTCGGGATAGCCGATGGCCTCGGTCAACTCCTTCCAGGCGTTGGCGACGGTCAGGTGGCGTTGGCTGCCCTGCAACGGGTCGACGCCCGCGTCGACGCGCTTGCGCAGGTCATCCAGGGCGGTCACCACCCCCTCCCCCCACAGGTCGTGCACGACGGTCGCCCAGGTGGGTGTCTCAGGAGCGCCCACATAGTCCGCGGTCGGGCCGAGGACGTCCGACCACCGCACGTCGGTGCCCGACGCCCCCGTCATGAACCGACCCACCGGGTCCGACGGCGCACGCAGCACCGGACTCCACAGCACCGGGCCGTGGGTGTTGGCCAGCATCAGATTGCCCGCGTCGGTGCCAACGGTGATCCGGTGCATCAACAGGCTCGTACTGTCGTCCCCCGCCTGCATCCGGTTCTCCACCCGCAGCGTCAGCGGTACGCCCGCAACCTGCCCGTCCACGCTGGTCAGCGGTCGACCCGGCCGGTCGCCTATGGCGTACAACGACCACGGCCGCAGTCCGTCGAAGATCTCGGCGAGGATGTCGAGCAGGTCGAAGCAGACCTGCACGGCGCACACCGCGTCGACGAACACCGGCTTGCGCGAGCGGACCAGCCTGCGGGCGGCCGAGGTGAACCGCCGAACCGGTTCCACATGCGGGTAGAACGTGTTCACGAGGTACTGGACCCCGGCGCGGCGCGCCTCCCGCAGACACTCGGCCAACTCCGCCGGGTGCACCGGATGTTCCTGGAGCACATGGATACCGCGGGCGAGCAGAGCCTTGGCCAGTTCCGCCCCCGACCCACCGCTGACCGCGGTCGACACCACGACGCAAGCGGCATCGATGTCGTCGGGCAACTGTGCGACCGAGGAGTACAGCGGGACGCCGTACTCCTGCGCGAGCGCCGCGGACCGGGCACTGCCCCGGGCGACGATGCCCGCGAGTTCGAACAACTCCGGAGCGCGGGCGATGGCCGCCAGGTAGACCTGGCCGAACCGCGTGCCGCAGACGACGACGCGCATCGGACTCGACAGCGCGCGAGTCATCGGCTCTCCACCGGCCCGGCCGTGATCGCGACCACCGGCCGCGCCGCGTCGGGCGGCTGCACGCAACTGACCTGGTCACCAGGGATGTCCACGACCGTCACCTCGCCCAGGCAGACCTCACGCCAGAAGCTGGCCACGTCCTCCTCCGGACCCGAGAGGAAGCGCCCGGACTCCACGGGCCGGAGAAGGGTGACGTCTCCGGCGTACGGTTGCGGCTCGTAGCGCGGGACGCGGTGTCCGGACACGACGGTCAGCCGCACCGTCGCGCCCGCCTCGCTCAGCGCCCTGGCCAGTTCCAGCGCGACCGGGGCTCCCAGGCAGTAACCGATCACCTCGACGTCGTCGAACCCAGCGGCTCGTACCTCGCCCGCGTAGTCGACAGCCAGGTCCTCGACCAGAGTCGCCGGGTCGAGCCCGAGGAGGCGGCCACTGTCGGGCACGGCGAGCCCGAACACCGGTCCGCCCGCAGCGAGCCCCTGGGTCAGCGCCCGCAGCGCCGCGAGCGTGCCCGTGCCGTCGTGCACGAGCAGCCGCACCGGTCCGGGGCCCGACCCGGCGAGCGGGACCAGCGGCGACCGCTGGGCCGTCCCGGAGGCGCCCGGCTCCTGCTCCGGCGCTGCGCCGGGCCCCAACCGCTGTGCCAGGCCGGCAACCGTCGGCGCGTCGAGCAGTGCCCGCAGCAACACGTCGAAGGGGACCCGTGCGGCCTCGGGCACGTGTTCGCGGACCTGTCCGACGAACCGCGCGGCCAGCAGCGAGTTGCCGCCCGCGTCGAAGAACCCCAACTCCCGGCTCGACGGCTGGCTGCCGAGCACCTCGCCCCACAGCTGGGCGATCCGCTGCTCGACGCCGGGCAGCGGCGGTTCGGCCGGCCCGCCGGGCGCCGTGGTCGCCACGGGTGCCGACTGCAGCAGCCGCTTGCGGTCGACCTTTCCGTTCGCGGTCAGGGGCAGCGTCTCGACGACGCGCACCCGCGCGGGGACCATGTGTGCGGGCAGCCGGTCGGCCACCCAGGTGACGAGTTCGGTGGGGTCTGCGGTCCCGGGCGAACCCTCGGGCACCACGAAGGCGACCAGTGCCCGTTGAAGCGCGTCACTGCCCGAGGCCAGCACCACGCAGGTGCCGACCCCGGGGTGCCCGCCGAGCACCGCCTCGATCTCACCGAGCTCGATCCGGTGGCCACGGATCTTGACCTGCTGGTCGGCGCGGCCGAGGAACTCGATCTCACCGTCGGGCAGGTAGCGGCCGAGGTCGCCGGTACGGTACAGCCGCTCCCCCGTCTCCGGGTGGTGGACGAACCGCTCAGCCGTACGCTCAGGGTCGTTGAGGTAGCCGTCGGCCAACCCGGTGCCCGCGATGAACAGCTCGCCCGCGACCAGGTCGGGCCGGTCGCGCAGCGCGGAGTCGAGCACGTGGAAACGCTGGTTCGCCAGCGGCAGTCCGTACGGGATGCTGCGCCAGTGCGGCTCGACGGCGCGGATGCGGTGGTAGTTCGACCAGATCGCCGCCTCCGTCGCCCCACCCAGGCTGACCAGTTCGGCGCCGGGCACGTGCCGTCCGGCATGGCCGGGCAACGACAGCGGGATCCAGTCCCCCGACAGCAGCGCCAGCCGCAGACTGGACAGGTCGGCGTGTTCGATGTCCAGGTAGTGCATCAGCATCTGCAACTGCGCGGGAACGGAGTTCCAGAGCGTGACGCCGTACGCGGCCACCATCGCCGCCCAGTGCGACGGGTCGCCACGGCGCGCAGGGTCGGGCAACACCAGGGCGGCACCGAGGGCCGGCGGGCCGAACAGGTCGTAGACGGACAGGTCAAAGCTCAACGCGGCGAGGCCGAGCACCCGGTCAGCACCGGTGACACCGAAACGCGTGTTGATGTCGTGCACGGTGTTGGCGGCGGCGCGGTGGCTGATCATCACGCCCTTGGGAACCCCGGTCGATCCCGAGGTGTGCATGACGTAGGCGAGCCCGGTCTGCGCCACCTGGATGTCGTCGGGGATCTCCGCCACGGGCACCGGCCGCGTGTCCGCCACGTCGACGGCGCGGACCTCCTCGGGCAGCGGACCGGCCGTGGCACCCGCGACGACGGCGAACCGGGCACCGCTGTCGGTGAGGATCCGGTCCCGACGAACCGTGGGTTGGCCCAGGTCGACGGGGACGTACACACCGCCCGCCAGGAGCACGCCGAGCACGCCCACGGCCTGGTCCAGAGATTTGTCGATCAGGACGCCGACGAAGTCCCCCGGGCGGCACCCCATGGCGCGCAACCGCTCGGCGACCCCGGCGGCGCGGCCCAGCCAGTCCCCGTAGGTCAACGAACCTGCGGTGTCGACCACGGCCACCCGGTCGGGGTTCTGACGGGCGTAGGCCACCAACGGCCCATGCAGCAGACCGTCCGGCACGGGCGTGTTCGTCGCGTTCGCCGCGGTCCGGCGGGCACGCTGCCCGCGCGGCAACGGCTGTGGTTCGACCTCGGCCCACGGCGCGTCACGCTCGGCCAACCGGTGCAGCAGTCCCAGGAACGCGGCGAACATCTCGTCCACCAGGCCGTCGGGGAAGACCTCCTCCCGCACGTCCCAGTTCATGTCCAGGCCGCCGAACTGGTCACCCACCTGGCAGTCGATCCACACCTGCGGCGTCTGGCTGATCCCGTACGCCGGTCTCGGCTTGCGGCCCGCAACCGACGGCAGGCCGCCCCCGACTCCGATACTGCCGGTGAACACCACCGGCAGCACAGCGGCGGCCTCCCGGCCACGGCGCCGGGCCAGCTCGCGCAGCACCTCCACGCCGCTGAACAGCCGGTGATCGAGGTCGTCGAACACCCGCTCACCGAGAGCGCGGGCCCGGTCGACGAAACTCGTCCGGCCCACAGGCTCCACGGCGAGCACGCTCAGCGAGGTGAAATCGCCGAGCAGCCGGTCGACGTGAGGGTGCAACGGCATTCGGTTGAGCACCGGCAGCCCGATACAGAACCGGTCGGCACCGCTCCAGCGGCCGACAGTCTCCGCGTACGCGGCCAGCACGGCGTTGGCCGGGGTGATGCCATGCTCGGTCGCGCGCGTCTTCAGCGACTGCCACACGCGGTCGTCCACCGTGGCGGTCAGGCGGCGGAACCGCGGGGCCGCCGTGGCCGGGTCGTGGTCGTCGCGCAGCGGGAGCGCCGGGGCACCGGGCAGCTCGTCGAGGCGCTCCAGCCAGTAGGCGCGGTCGCGCGCGTACTCGTCGGAGTCGCGCAGTCGGTGCTCGGCCAGGACGTAGTCGCGGAAGGTGGCGTCCACCGGGGGCAAGACGTCGTCCGGCTGTTGGTAGCGGCGGTCCAGTTCGGAGAGGACGATCTGCAGGCTGAGCCAGTCAAGGGCCATGAAGTCCACGGACACGTGCAGCACGCTGCGGTCACCGGACAAGGTGAGGCGCAGTTCGTACATCGGACGCTCGCCCGTGGGGTGCACCTTGTGCGACAGCTCGCCACGCACCGCAGCGATCGCTTTCTCCACGGTGTCGGCGGACGCCCCGCGCAGGTCGACGACCGCGATGCCGGTGCCCGGCGGCGCGGGCAGCACGCACTGGGAGCCGTCCTGCCGGATGACGGTCCGCAGGGTGTCGTGGCAGCGCACCAGGGCGTCCCACGCCTGTCGCATCCGATCCGGGTCGATGCCCGCGGGGTACTCGAACTCCTGGTAGAGGTGGCAGGAGACGCCGCCGTAGTCGAAGGCCGGGTTACGGCCGAACAGGTAGGCCGACTGGATGTCGGTCAGTGGGAAGGGCTCGTCCCGCGCCTCGGGCTGGTCCCGCCACACCGAACCGGTCGTCGACGCGGGGTTCGCGGCGGTGTCGGCCATGCTGGCCAGCAACTCGCTCTTGGTACGGCGCAGCAGGGCGAGGCGTTCGTCGGTCATGACGCCCTGGGGGGCGCGGAACCGTAGCTGCTGGCCCTCGCGCCATACCCGGATACCCGCGTTGGCGAACTCGTCGAGCAGGTCGCTGGCGTTCACACCGCACCTTCTTCGAAATCCTCGGCACTGTCCCAGCCCGCAGGCTGGGGCTGGCCCGCCGCGTCACGCAGCTCGTCGATGAGCGCGCCCAACCCGGCAACGCTCGGCGTACGCATCACATCGCGCATGGGCAGGTCGACGCCCCACATCCCGCGCACCTCGGCGACGAAACGAGTGGCGAGCAGGCTGTCGCCGCCGAGCCGGAAGAAGTTCTCGTCCCGGCCCACCGCGTCCAGGCCGAGCAGCTTCACCCACCGTTCGGCGACGAAAGCCTCGGTGCCGCCCCTCGGCGTGTCGCCCACGTCGCGGGGCCGGTCGACGGCCTGCTCCAGGACCACCTGGATCCGCCGCCGATCGACCTTGCCGTTGGCGCTGAGCGGCAGCGCCGGCAACACGGCGACGTGGGCGGGCACCATGTGCTCGGGCAGCCGGTCCTCGACCCACCGACGCAACCGGTCCACGTCGACGCCACCCGCTGTCGCGGGCCGATCAGCGGTCAGCAGGATCTCGCCGGTGGCCTCGGTACGCAGCACCCGTACGTCGCCCAGTCCGGCTGCCGTACACGCCCGCGTCCATCGCTCGGGGCCGTGGAGCCACCCGGCTGACCTGTCCTCGTCGAACCGGCCCGCCCGCGCCTCCAACGGCAGCGCCGTCGCCAGCGCGAGTGGTGTCGGGTGAGCGCGTTCGAGCAGGTACAGTCGCCCGCCCGGGGCGAGCAGCAGCGCCATGACGGCCACGGCCGTCTCCGGATCGGACATCCGGTGCAGGACGCTGTTCGCCACGATCGCGTCGAAGGCGTGGACGTGCCGCGCGACGATCGCGTCGGCACCCTGCACCGCGACGCGTACGCGGCGACCGCGCTCGCGCAGCAGCGTCTCGGCCTTGGCCAGCGCGGGCTTCGAGGCCCCGAGCAGGGTGTAGTCGACTGCGTCGTCGGGCAGTGCCGCCAGCAGCCGGGCGGCGCCGCGACCGCTGTCGGCCTGCCACTCCCCGACGGCCTGCGGCGACGTGCCCCCGCGCTCCCGCAGGTCCTGCGCGACCGCGGCGAGACACTCGGCTGTGGCGGGCATCAGGTCGTTGAGTGCCTCCGGGGCCAGCACCGGGTCGTCCAGCAACGCGGTGGCGTCGGCGTCGCCGGAGACGATGGCCGTGTAGAGCGGCGCGGCCCACTCCAGGGTCGTCGCGACCTGTTCCAGGCGGGTGCCCCGGGCGCATTCGCGGACTCGCTTGGCCCATGTCGGGTCGGTGACCTCGGCCCACCGCGGCCCGTGCGCGTACCCCCGGTGCGGGTGGGACAGGACGTCGCGGTTCGCCAGATATTCGAGCCAGATGTCGACGACCGGGCGTTGTCCGGCGCAGACGGACAGGGACGTGGTGCCGGGTGCGATCAGCGGCGCGACGACCTCTGTCAGCAGCACCTCCACCAGTTGGTGTTCGAGCAGGAGCGGGTCGGCGTCCGCCGCCGCCGCGCTGGTCGCGGGCGGCAGGAAATCGTTGGCCGTACGCACGGCGGCGCGCTCGACGTCCGAAAGTCCGGATTCGGACGTGGAGGACCGCTCGACCACGGCGGCGACCACTTCGCGCCGTCCTTCGGTGACGACGACGGCGACGGCCTGGGTGACCTCGGGGTGGGTTTGGAGGCAGGACTCGATCTCCCCCAGCTCGACCCGGAAACCGTTGATCTTCACCTGATGGTCGAGGCGGCCCAGGAACTCCAGGTTGCCGTCGGGCCAGTAACGGCCGAGGTCGCCGGTGCGGTACCAGCGCTCTCCGTCCACCACCGGGAAACGAGCCGCGCTCAACTCGTGGTCGCCCCGGTAGCCCAACGCCACACCGGCGCCGCCGATCCACAGCTCGCCGGGCACCCAGTCGGGGCAGTCCCGGCCACGGCTGTCGACCACACGGAACTTCTGGTTCCGCAGCGGGGTGCCGTACGGGATCGACCGCCAGCCTTCGGGTACCTCGGCGACCTCGTAGGAGTTCGACCAGATCGCCGCCTCGGTGGCGCCGCCGAGTGAAACGAACCGGCACCGCCCGTCCGTCGCGCCGGCCAGCCTGCCGGGCAGGTCGAGCCCGATCCAGTCACCAGAGAGCAGGGCCAGTCGCATCGTGCCGGGCAGCGGGGCCTCGCCTGCGGCGGTGAGCAGCATGTCGAGCAGGGCGGGAACGGTGTTCCAGACCGTCACCCCGTGCCGATGGCACAGCGTCAGCCACTCGGTGGCGTCACGCCTGCCCGTCTCGGGCACCAGGACCGCGGCGCCGCCCACGGCGAGGAACCCGAAGATGTCCCACACCGACAGGTCGAAGTCCAGCGCGGACACCGCCAGGACGCGGTCGTCGGCCCCGATGGCGAACCGTTCGTTGATGTCCTCGACGGTGTTGACCGCAGCGCGGTGGGTGAGCTCGACGCCCTTGGGTAGGCCGGTCGAACCCGACGTGAAGATCACGTACGCGGTGTCATCGGCGTCGGCCGGCACCGGACCGGCCAACGGCTCGGCCTGTTCGGCCGCGTCGATCGTCAGGGTGTCGACACCGGCCTCGGTCGGACCGAGCAGCCCGCTGCCGTCGAGGACCACCCGGGCGCCGCTCAGTTCGAGGATGCGAGCGCGCCGCTCGGCGGGCTGGTCCACGCCGACCGGGACGTACGCCGCACCCGCGGCGAGGACACCGAGCACGGCCACGATCTGCTGCGCACCCTTCGGGGCGACCACGGCCACGTACGAGCCGCGACCGGCACCACGCCGGGCCAGCGCGCCCGCGACCCGCAGGGCGCGTTCGGCAAGCTCGGCGTGGGCCAGCTCTTCCCGCTCGCCCCAGAGCAGCGCGGGCCGCCCACCCCGCTCGCCCGCCCGCTCGAAGAACCGCGTGTGCAGGAGGTTGACGGTGATCGCGCGGGTCGACGAGTTGACCGCCGCCCGTGTCTGTCGCGCCACGGCGGGCAGCGGAATCTCCGGCACCGCACCGCGCCACGTGCCCGTCAGCAGGTCGCGGACCAGCGCCTCGTAGGCGGACATCATCGCGTCCAGCATCCCGTCGGGGAAGAGCGCCTCGACGGCGTCCCACACCATGCGCACAGTGCCGTCGCTGGTGCGGTAGATCTGGTGGTCGAGCCAGACCTGCGGGGTCTGGGAGATCATCCACGTCGGCTCACCGAAGCGGCCGGCGAACTCCTCGGGTATCAACGGGGCGGACAGGTCGAGAGAGAAGACGACGGGCGCCGCGCGCGGCGAGTCCAGGTCGGCGCGGGTGAAGTCGCGCAGCACGTCGACGCCGGTGTAGGCGGCGTGCCCGATGTCCTCGTGCATCTGCTTCTGCAGGGTGCGTGCGCGGTCGACGAAGCTGTCGCCGGACAGGTCGACCTCGAGCAACACGAGCCCGGAGAAGTCGCCGACGAGTCGGGTCATGTCGGGGTGTGCGTCGAGGTCACGATCGAACAGCGGCAGGCTGAGCAGGAAGTGCTCGTCTCCGCTCCAGCGGCTCAGGACCGTGGCGTACGCGGTGGCCAGCACGGCCGCGGACGTCAGCCCCGCCGCACCCGCCCGCCGCTCCAGGTCCTGGCACTGATCCGCGGTGAGGTCGAAGGACCGGCGGACGAACCTCTGGACGGTGACCGCCTCGGGGTCGGCCGCCAGCGGCAGCTTCGGGCCGCCCGGTAACGACGGCAACCGCCGCCGCCAGTACGGTTCGGCCCGTTCGCGCTCGGCCGCGCGGGTGTCGGCCTGGTCCGCGAGGTACCCGCCGAAGGTGTAACCGATTTCGCCGAGAGCCTCCGGGGCGTCGTACAGAGCAACCAGGTCGGAGAGGACCACCCGGAAGCTTGCCAGGTCCACGGCCAGCAGGTCGATGTTGACGTGCAGCCGGTCCACTCCGCCGGGCAGCCGGGTGAGCAGCACATCGACGACCTCCCCGCGACCGACTTCCAGGATGCGGTGGGAGAGCCGGTCGCGGAGCGCCAGCGCTGCTGCGGTCGCGTCGGCTGCGGAGCGGTCGCGGAAATCGTGCACGGTCAGCCCCGGCCACGGGGTCTCCGGCAGGACCTGCTGGGTTGCGTCGTCGTCGAACCGCGCCCGGAGCATCGGGTGGCGCGCGATCAGCGCCCGGACGGCCTGTTCGAGCCGTCGGGGGTCCAGTTCGGATGCGTCGAACTCTAGGTAGTTGTGGCAGCCGACATCGCCGAGCGCGTGGTCGCCCGATCGACCGAACAGGTATGCCTGTTGGACGGGGGTGAGCGGGAAGGCTTGGTCCGGGTCGTGGTGGCGGGTCTCGGGCGTGCGCGGCGCGGGCGCCGCCGGGGCGGCGGGACCGAGCAGCCCGGCCCACGCCGACAGTCGCGGGTCGGAGGAGAGCTGCGCGAACGTGACCTCGGCGCCCGCGCCGTTGAATGCGGTGGTGAGCCGCATCAGGTGCAGTGACTGCAGGCCGAGTTCGAACAGGTTGCCGTCGTCGTCCGCCGCGGTCAACTCCATGCCCAGCATGTCGGACACCGCGGTGCGCAGGGCGTCCCGGTCCATCCCGGCGTCCCGTGTCATCGCGCCGCGGTCAGCATTCTCCGATAACATTTCCCAGCTCCCTTGCACGCTATCGACTCCGCGGCGACATCACACCTACCGGACCGGAAAACACCGGGTGCCGTCGATCAATTCGGTCAGGGAATCACCCAGCGCCGTCCCGGGAACGCCGAGATCGAAAGCCAGATCGAAATGATTCCGCGACGGTACGACGAGATCCGCCACCTGGCCGCCGCCGGCCCGGACGGCGGCCACGAACTCCGCCTGCTGTCTGCCGAACTCGTCCGTCTCGTTCCCGCCCCGCGCGACGACCAGTGGCGGCAGCGCCGACGGCAACCTGTGCAACGGGCTACAGGCGCGGGCCGTCTGGGCGTCCAGCCCCAGCGGCTTGTTCACGTAGGTCAGACGGACAGGCTCAAGGTCGTAGACGCCACTGAGCAGGACCGCGCCCGCCACCTCGTGGTCCGGCCGTTTTCCGTCTCGCCGCCAACCGGATTCGTCGAGCAGCGACATGACGGCCAGGTGCGCTCCCGCGGAGCACCCGCTCAGGTAGACCGCCCCAGGGCTCGCGGGCAGTTGGCTGACGTTCCCACAGATCCAGCGGACTCCCTCGGCGACCATGTCGACGATCTCCGGCAGCCGGTACGCGGGTGCGAGACCGTAGCCCAACGCCGCGACGGATATTCCGCGCGGCACCAGGTCCAACGCCATGAAGGCCGATTCGATCCTGCTCAGCTCTTGCCAGTAGCCGCCGTGGATGAACACCAGCAACGGGCCACCATCGCTGTCGGCGGGAAAGTAGTCAAACAACTGTTCGGGCCGTGGTCCGCAACGTACACCGGAACGCACATCCAGCTTCTCCCGTGCCACCGCACTACGATCGGCATATTCGCGCAGGAAGATATTGATGTCCGGAACGCACGAACTCGGCGAGTACTGGATGTCCAAGGACCGTTGGTCGTACGTGAGGTACACCGTCACTCCCCTCCGGTGCCGGGACCGCGCTACTGGTTGGCGCGCATGGCGGCGAAGTACTCGTTCTGTGTGGGGAGTTCCTGCACCAGCTTTCTCGCCTTCACGCGGATGCGCTCGAACTCGGCCATGGCCGCCTGCGGGTCGAGCAGGTCGATGGCAGGCGAGTGACGGACGTCGATCCCGCCCGCCCCCAGCAGGATGCAGTTGTACGAGTAGGGCGGCAGGCCGTGGTAGTACGGGTAGACCGACTCCGAGTCCGGGACCTTGTGCTGCCAGATCTCGATACGCTCGGCCAGACCGTCGGGGATCACCCGGGTCTTGGTGTCCTTCCAGTACTGGTTGTCAGCCCGCTGCGCGCCCCGGTAGTGCAGACAGAGGAACTCGCGCACACCGTCCATGACGTGCGCGATGGACCGGTTGTACTGCTCGCGCAACGTGTCGTTCTCGCGCCCGGACGGGAAGTACTTGACCATCTGCTCGATGGCGTGGTGGATGAAGAAGATGCCGGTCGACTCCAGCGGCTCGACGAACCCACTCGACAGGCCGACCGCGACGCAGTTCTTCACCCACGACCGGCGGCTGCGCCCGATACGCATCCGGATGTGGTTCGCGGGCACCTCGGCCGCCTCGGGGCCGACGAACTCGCGCAACACGCGCTCGGCCTCCTCCGGCGTGGTGTACTCGCTGGCGTAGACGTAGCCGGTGCCGATGCGGCTGATCAGCGGGATCGTCCAGATCCAGCCCGCCTCCTGGGCAGTCGCCGTCGTACACGGTCGCAGCGGCTTCCTGTCCATGTCCAAGGGCACCTGGAGGGCGACCGCGCTGTCGTTGGGGAGCGTGTCCTGGTAGGACAGGAACGGCTCACCAAGCGCCTTGTTCATCAGCAGGGCGCGGAAGCCGGTGCAGTCGACGAACAGGTCGGCGGCGAGGTCGCCGTGCTCGGCGGTGCGTACGTGCGAGACGAACCCTTGCTCGTCGAGCGCCACGTCCACGACGTTGTCGACGACGTGCTTGACGCCGCGCTGGGTGGAGTAGTCGGTCAGGAACTTCGCCAGCAGGTGCGCCTCGAAGTGGTAGGCGTAGGGGAACTGCGCGCCCTGGTACTCCGCGATGCTCGACCGGGCCGAGGTCTCGTCCTGGGCCTGCTCGACGAACCCCTGGTCGACCAGGCCCCCGTCGAGGTAGCGGGGTGAGCGCTCGGCGTCACACAGCGACGCCATGACGAAGCAGTCCTTGTCGAAGCGTGTCGTCGTCGGGTAGCGCAGCCACCAGTCGCTGAGCGGGAACCCGTCAACCGATCCCATCTGCTCGAACGGGTGGTAGAAGTGATGGCCCGGCTTGCGCCAGTTCTCGAACCGAACGGCCAGCTTGTAGGTGGCGTTGCAGGCGGGCATCCAGTCGGACTCGGCCAGCCGCAGGAACTCGAAGAAGTGACGGATGTCGCTGAAGGTGGCCTCGCCGACTCCGATGGTGCCGATGGCGGCCGACTCGACGACCGTCAGGTCGACCCGGTCACCGAACGCGGCGGCCAGGTACGACGCCGTCATCCAGCCCGCCGTGCCGCCACCGACGATCACCACTCGCTGTGTCTTGCCGGGGTCGCCCGGGTTCTTCGGGGTGGCACCACTGACAGTCATTGCGGCTTTCTCCTTTGCACCGGTGAGTCAGGGCTTGACGAGGTAACTCAGGGCTGGACGGAACTGGCGTACTCCAGGTCGGTCCCGTCGGCTACGCCGCACACCCGGGGCGGGAAGACCTCGGGGAACAACGTCCGCTCGGTCGACCGCCACAGGTAGGCGGCCCCGGACGATCCGGCCGTGCCGCGCGCCGCGCCGAGGAACTGTTCGGCGAGCGCGGCGTGCCGAGCCCGCCAGGACCGCACCGCCTCGTCGAAGGCCGCCAGTCCGGCGTGCACCCGCTCGGCTGCCGTGGGGTCACCGTCGGCTCGGGTGCGGTCGCGGTACTCGACGAAGGCGCGCGACAGCGACTTCTCCTCGAACCGGGCGACCAGCCTGGCCCGCTCACGCGCGGTGAACCCGACGGTGTTGAGGAACCGCTGGTCCCGCGTACCGCAGAGAAACTCGATCTCGCGGTACTGCGCGGACTGGAACCCGCTCGACGACCCGAGGGTCGCCCGGATCCTGTCGAACGACTCCGGCGTCAACAGGCCGAGGACGTCGAAGTGCTGGCTGAGCACTCGCATGGCGTGCGGCAGACGCTCGATGTGGTCGATGGCCACGTCCGCCTGCCCCCGCGTCAGGGCGTCGCGCGCGGACTCCAACTGGCACAGGATGACCGCGAACCAGATCTCGCACGACTGGTGGGCGGCGAAGAAGAGGGTACGGTCCGGCTCGTCGCGCACGCAGGCGATGTCGAGCAGTTCGTCCAGTCTGAGAATCTCCCCGTACGCGCGGTCCCGCCCGATGTCCGTCGGATTGGTCATCTTGTGAAGGCCCTCCTCGCCATGGGTGCCGGATCCGATGGACTCAGCGGTGCTGGAGTGCGCGCCTGCCCGTACGCAGAGCGTTTTTGTCGATCTTGCCCACGGGTGTACGGGGCAGGTCCGGCACGACAACCAGCTCGTCGGGCAGCTTGTAGGCCGCGACCCCGCAGTCGCGGATGTGCTCCCGGATCGTGCGCAGCGAGAATGTCGCCGCCGCCGCGTCCGCCTCGGCGGTGAGCACCACGAAAACGCAGATGCGCTCGTCGACAGCGTCGTCGGGGATGCCGACGACCGCAGCATCCCGGACCAGCGGGTGGGTGAGCACATGGCCTTCCACCTCCTCGGCGGAGACCTTTTCGCCGAAGTGGTGGATGATGTCCTTGAGCCTGCCCTCGATGACGACGCGCCCGTCCACGGTGAGCTTGGCCAGGTCGCCGGTGCGATAGAACCCGTCGGCGGTGAACGCCCGGCGGTTGTGCTCCGGCGCGGCGAAGTAGCCCCGGATCGTGTACGGGCCCCGGGTGAGCAACTCGCCGGTCACCCCGGGCGCGAGGTCGCGGTCCTCGGCGTCGACGATCCTGACCTCGTCGTCCGGACAGATGGGCGTGCCCTCGGTGGTGTAGACGACCTCCAGCGGATCGTCGAGCCGCGTATGGGTGATCAGCCCCTCGCCGATGCCGTAGACGTTCATGATGCGGCACTTCAATCCCGAGCTGACCCGCTGCGCAGCGGCGGGGCCGAACTTCGAGCTGCCCACCTGGACGGTCATGCCGCTCATGTCGACCGGCATGGTCTGCGCCGCCTCCGTCCAGAGCAGCGCGAGCGCGGGTACCAACGCGGTGTGGGTGACGCCTTCCCGACCGATCAGCGGAAACACGTGGTCGGGGCTGGGATTGGCGGCGAGCACGGCCTTCCCGCCGACGAGCAGCGCGCCCAGCGCGCCCGGACAGCCGAGCGCGGCGTTGTGCGGCACCGGGTTCGCGGCGAGGTAGACGCTGTCCTCGCCGAATCCGGTGACCTCGGCGCACGCGAAGATGTTGTAGGCGTAGTCGTCGTGGGTGCGGGGAATCAGCTTCGGCACACCGGTGGTCCCGCCGGAGAGCAGCAGCAGCGCGATCTCGGAGGCGTCGACCGGCGGAAGCTCGCGCACCTCGGATTCGGCCAGCTCGCGCAGCGGAGTGAACTCCCCGGCGTCGCCGGCGATCACGACGTGCCGCATGTTCGGCACGTCGGCGCGGACGTCGCGGGCCAGAGCGCGGTAGTCGAAACCCTGGAAGCGGTCCGGGCCGATGTAGGCCACCGCGTCCGATGCGCGGGCGAGGTGGGCGATCTCGTCGCGGCGGTGGCCGGGCAGGGCCAGCACCGGGATCGCGCCGATGCTGAACACCGCCAGCAGGACGGACAGGAACTCGGTCACGTTGGGCAGGTGCAGCACCAGGCGGTCGCGGCTGCCGACGCCGAGGTCGAGCAGGCCCGCGGCGATGCGGTCGGCCTCCTCCGCCAGCTCCGCGTAGGTGACGTGGCGGGACACGTCCACCGCGGCCACCTTGTCCGGGTGGCGTCTGACCCTGTCGTCGAAAAGCCGCCGGAGGGAGATACCCTGCCAATAGCCCGCACGGCGGTAACGGTTGGCAACGTCGGGCGGCCAGGGTACGAACCCGTCCAGCATGTGTCTGTCCTTTCGGTTGCGACACCTTCAGACTCGTTCAGGAGTCCCTGATCCCGTGTCGCACCCGACAGAGCTTTGACAGATTGTCCACCCAAGCCCGCGAACTCGATGACGCTCGATGCCGTGAACCGAGTTCGGACACGAGACCGAGGATGGGTGCGGGCCCTCACCAGCGTTGAGCGTCCCGCGCAGCGACTGGTCTGCTTTCCGCATTCCGGGGGCACGGCGGCGGTCTACCGCGCCTGGTCGTCCGCGATGCCCGCGGAGGTCGAGTTGCTCGCCGTGCAGTACCCGGGCCACGCCGACCGGATCGCCGAGGCACCCGCGACCAGCGCCGCCGAGATGGGGACACGCGTCGCGGCGGAACTGCTGCGGATGGCTCCCGCCCGCTGCGCGTTGTTCGGACACAGCCTCGGCGCACTGGTCGCCTACGAAACCGCGCGGGCGTTGCGGGACAGCGGCAGCCCCGCGCACCGCCTGTTCGTCTCGGGCGCCGCCGCGCCGTGGTTGGCGGGCGGCGGGACCACCCACCGACTCGGTGACGAAGAACTGTGGTCGACCGTCGCGGACCTCGGCGGAATCGGGCCGGAAATCGCAGACGAGCCCGAACTGCGGGACCTGTTACTGCCCGTTCTCCGGTCGGACATCGCCCTGCACGAGACGTACCGGCCCATGCCGGACGCGCAGCCGCTGCACTGCCCGGTCCGGGGCTACTACAACACCGAGGATCCCCTGGTGGACGCCGACCGGGTCGCCGCCTGGGCCACGGTCAGCGACGGGGAGTTCAGCACCCGGCCCTGGCCGGGCGGCCACTTCCGGCTGCTGTCGGAGCCGACCGAGCTGGTCACCGACATCGTGGCGGCCCTGGCCGGAAGCGACGTGCGACGGTGACGCTCGACGGCATGTCGGTGGTGGTCACCGGCGCTGCCACCGGCATCGGCCTCGGGATCACCGAGTGCCTGCTGAAGTCGGGCGCCAACGTGACGGTCGTCGGCCGCCGCGAGCAACCACTGCGGGAACTGGCGGACCGGCACGGGTCGGCGGTCGCGGTCGTGGTGGCGGACGTCTGCGCGCCCGGCGCCGCCGACCAGGCCGTCGTGGCGGCTGTGGACAGCTTCGGCGGGGTCGACGCGCTGGTCAACAACGCGGGACTGGCCCGGTTCGGCACGATCGACACGCTCGATCCCGCGCACTTCGACGCGATGTTCGCGGTGAACGTCCGCGCGCCCGCCGACCTGATCCGGTGCGCGCTGCCGCTGTTGCGGACGAGCAGGGGCAGCGTGGTCAACGTCTCCTCGGTCGGCGGGGTGCTGTCCATGCCCGGTCGGGCGTACTACGGCGCGACCAAGGCCGCCATCAACAGCCTCACCCGGTCCCTGGCACGGGAGCTCGCACCGGACGTACGAGTCAACGCCATTCTTCCCGGACCGGTGGACACGCCGATGTGGACCGGGACCGGACTGGATGCGGCGGGCATGGAGCAGCTGCGGACGGACCTGGTGGCGTCGACCCCGTTGGGGCGTTTCGGCGACGCCGCGGAGATCGGCCGATGGGTTTGCATGCTGCTCGACCCGGAACTGTCCGGCTGGATCACCGGCGCACTCATCCCCGTTGACGGTGGCCGTACGGCGTGAGGTTTCCCAGTCCGAACCAACGAACCACGGAACAGAGGTGTGAGAACATGAGCCCCGACATCCTGTCCGCCGCGAGCTCCATTCCCTCGTCGTGCCTGCACACCATCTTTCGAGCGGCCCAGGAAGCAGAGCAGCGGACCGACACCGAGGTGGTGAAGCTGCACGTCGGCGACCCGTACTTCCACCCGGCCGACAACGTCGCCGACGCGTTCGTCGACGCCGTACGTCGCGGCGACACCAAGTACACCGGCCCGGACGGTCTACCCGAGCTGCGCGAGGCGGCGGTGGAGAAGCTGCGTACGGACAACGGGGTGGAGAGCACGGTCGACCGGCTGCTTGTCTCGCCGGGCTCGTGTGAGGGCCTGGCCGCCCTGCTACAGACGCTCGCCGAGCCCGGGGCCGAGATCCTCCTGCCGGAACTGCACTGGCCGGTCCACCTGCAGCAGAGCCTGCTTGCCGGGTTCCGTCCAGTGCTGTACCCGCTCGGGACCGGGTTCCGGCCCGAGATCGAGCGGATCGCGGCTGCGGCCAGCCCGCGTACCAAGGTGCTGCTGATCAACTCGCCCGCCAACCCGACCGGCGTCGTCCTGGACCCCGACGAGATCGCCTCCCTTCTCGACTTGGCTCGTGCCCGGGGCTGGCACGTCATCAGCGACGAGGCTTACGAGCACTTCTGCTACGAACGCGCCCACATGTCGGTCGCCTCCCTGGAGCGCGACGTCCCGGTCGACGAGCGCATCGTGCACAGCGTCTTCAGTTTCTCCAAGAGCTTCGCGATGACCGGCTACCGACTGGGCTATATCGCGCTGGCCAACGACCGCGCCGCCGACGTCATGCGGGTCGTCCAGGAGGCGAACATCATCGGTACCTCGACCCCGGTGCAGTACGCCGGGATCGCCGCGCTGGCGAGCCGGTACGAGGCAGCCGCCACCAACCACAAGCTCGTACAGCGCAACCGGGACGTGGCACTGCCACCGCTGATCAAGGCCGGACTGCTGAGTGAACTGCCCGCCGGCGGGTGGTACGCGATGCTGGACGTGACCAGGACCGGGCTGGATGCCGAAACGTTCGCGCTGCGGCTACTCGACCGCAAGGGCATCGCGGTGGTCGCCGGCAACGGGTTCGCCATGCGTCCCCAGCTCGACGATCAGGGCCACATCCGCGCGCACGACTACGCGCCCTGGGCGCGGCACCTGATCCGGATCGCGTTCTGCGTCGACCCCATTGCGCTGGAGACCGGCGTACGCAAGATCCTGGAGTTCGTCGACGAGTGCGGCGACGAAGGTCTCGCATCCGCCGGATGAGCCGAACACGTCCCGTTGGGCACGGCGCGCGTGACAGGGACGTCCGAAGTCCCGGAACACCCCCTGTGCAAAGAGCGAGGAGGTGGATACACCATGCCGGAGCCCGTGACGGACACAGCCTCGCGGCCGCTGGTCGACCCGACGCAGTTCCGTTCCCTCATGGCCACGCACCCCTCCGGGGTCGCCATCGTGACGACCTCGGCGGCCGACGGCAAGCCGTGGGGGATGACCTGCTCGTCGGTCTGCAGCGTCGCGCTGCGGCCGCCGACCCTGCTGGTATGCCTGCGTGCGCAGAGTCCGACGCTGGCGGCGCTGCTTGAGGTGTCGGCGTTCGCGGTCAACCTGCTGTGCGATCACGCTGAACCGGTGGCCCAACTGTTCGCATCGGGCGCGCCCGACCGGTTCGAGAAGGTCGGGTGGGTCAGGGACCCCGAGTCGGGGATGCCGCACCTGGTCGAGGACGCCCACACGGTCGCGGACTGCCGGGTCAGCAGGACGCTGCCGGTCGGGGACCACGTCGTGGTCTTCGGCGAGGTGGTGCGGGTCGGCACCCACGCGGTCGAGCCGGTGAGGCCCCTGCTGTACGGGACACGGCGGTACTGGTCCCTGGCGGTCACCCCGGTCCCCCCGGACGGTGAAGGCGGAGCGGCCAGCCGACAGTGAGTTAGAGCCACCCCGGCCGGGACCATGGGCAGCCGCTTCGCCCTGTGCTCGTGTCCGGGGCTCCCCCCTTTCCTCCGCCCATTGGAGTTGACCATGAGCAGCGTCCTCGCCGGCGCCGAGGACGGCGCACGCCGCCTGCCCGGCCCGAACGCCCGGATCCCCGATTGCCCGCTGGCCCGCACCATCGAGGTCGTCGGCCACTGGTGGACGTTGGAGATCCTGCACGAGGTCTTCAACGGCCACACCCGGTTCGAGTCCATCCGCCGCAACCTTGAGACGCCCGCCGACGTGCTGGTGGACCGCATCGACGACCTGCTGGCCAAGGGTCTGCTCGAACACGCGGTCGGTGCCGTCGACTCCGAGGACCGGGGGTACCGGGAGTACCGGCTGACGGCCCTCGGCCGTTCGCTGCGCCCGCTCCTGCTGGTGATCGCGGCATGGGGAAACCACCGCCTGGCTCCGGAGGAGCGGAGCATCATCCTGGTCGACATCGAGACGGGCATGGAGGTGGACCCGGTCGTGGTGGACCGGCGGACCGGCGTGCGGATCGACACGGGGGACGTCGTCTTCGCCCGTGGCCCGAAGGCGAGTGCGATGGTCATCGCGCGGTATCCGGAGGTCGCCATGACCGAGTGAGGAGGTCGTCAATGGGAATGTCCCTTCGCCGCGGCATGCCCGCCATCGAACGGCGTGGTGACGCCGTCGTACCGCAGGCGCAGCATCATGCCCTGGTCGGCGTGGGGCAGGTTGTGGCAGTGGTTCATCCAGATGCCCGGGTTGGTCGCCCGGAACACGACCTCCCATACCTCGCCGGGGCGGACATCGAAGGTGTCCATCAGCAAGGGACTGCCTGACGACGGTTGCCCGTCCCGGGACAGGATCAGCACCGGATGGCCGTGCAGGTGCCAGGGGTGGGTTTCCAGGCTGCGGTTGACCACGGTGAACCGGACGACGTCACCCTCGGCGACGAGTTGGTCCGGGATCGATGGGTGACCACGCCCGTTGACGGTTTGCGCGAACGTGGGCGACCCGTCGACCATGGCCAACCCTCGGTCGAGGACGAGCGTGAAGTGCCGGTCGGCGCGCTCGGTGCGCAGCGGCACGGAGACCGAGGTCCCGTAGGTGAGCAGATCGAGTTCCGGCCACCCGGCGGTGTCCTGCGCGGCGGCCCTGCCGTCGGGCGCCCCCGCCCGGGGCCGCAGCCACACCGCGACGGCACCGTCGACGAAGAGCGCCACGGACGTGTCCGGCATGGCGAACACGAGATCACGGCGCCCGCCCGCAGGCACACGCAGCGCGGTTCCGCTGGTCTCGCCGGGTCCGTGGAGGTCCCGGCCGTCGACGGCGACGATCCGGAACGCGGCACCCGCCAGCGCGAACCGGCGCGGTTCGGAGTCGGTGTTGACCAGCCGCAGCCGGACCGTCGCGCCCACCGGTGCGATGTGCTCGACGCCCGCGACCGCCTCGGCGCCGTTGAAGGTGTGCACGGGCACGGCCAGGTCGAGATCCTCGGCGCCGTGTTCGTCCCGGCGGTGCACGACGAGAACGCCGTAGAGGCCGCGGCGCACGCCGACATGGG
This sequence comes from Micromonospora sp. NPDC050417, assembly GCF_044458865.1. NCBI lineage: Bacteria > Bacillati > Actinomycetota > Actinomycetes > Micromonosporales > Micromonosporaceae > Micromonospora > Micromonospora sp. NPDC050417. Next base: position 12,369 of record NZ_JBITIH010000035.1, on the reverse strand, counting down.
ACGCGTAGTGGGTGTGGTACCAGTAGGTTCCCGTCTGGTTGGCGCGGAACCGATAGACGAATTCGGCCCCGGGCACGACGACGTCCTGGGTGAGGCCCGCCACGCCGTCTTCCCCGCACGGCACGTCGTAGCCATGCCAGTGCAGGGTCACGCCGTCGTCGATGTCGTGGTTGACCAGCTTCACCTCTACCAGGTCGCCCTCACGTGCGGTGATCTGCGGACCGGGCACCGTGCCGTCGAAGGTCCAGGCCTCGACGTCCTTTCCGGACCGTAGACGCGCGTCTGCTTTGCGTGCGGTCAGCACGTGCGTACGCCGGACGCCACCCGGTACGGGGGTGTCCGGGCCGCGTAGGTCGGCCACCGACCCGGTCGACCCCTGGATCGGGCCGGGACCGCCGCCCTCGATGTGGCCTCCTACGGCGGGCAGGACCGACAGACCCACGCCCGCGCCGGTCGCGCCGACCACGGCCACGCCGCCCGTGACGCCGAGGAAGCGGCGCCGCGACAGCTCCGGTCCGGCGTCCGGCGCAACTCCCACTGCGGTGTCCGCGTCACCCACGGTGTCTGTGTCCGGTGTGGCGAGCGACCGCGCGGTCAGCAGCACGCCCGTGACCACCAGCCCGACCGCGATCAGCGCCGTGCCGAGGGTCAGGGGGTACCCCACGAGATAGGTCACCACGAACCCGGCCAACGCGGCGTACCCGGCGGTGAGCAGCACGACGACCTCGGCGTTGCCGTCCGTTCGCCGGGGCGCTCCCCTGGCCTGCGCGAGCAGCCTCGGCCCGGCGACCACCGTGGCGACCAGCGCGGCCACGACGAGCATCGGCACCCCGAGCAGCACCTTCTCCTGGACGAACCACCAGCCCCGCCCGGCCAGCGCTGCCACCGACACCGCCCTGGCCGTCGTCAGTACCAGCGCTGCGGCGAGCAGCACGAGTGCGGTCCTGGCGCGCCGTAGCGCCGCGGTCACGCCTGCGGCCAACCACGCGACGGCGCCCAGAAGCGTGCAGGCGTGGTCCAGGACGGTCAACCCGGCTGTGGTCATGACGCCGTTCGGCTGAGTTCGGCGCTCCGCCACGCGATCTGGCGCGACTGCCGCGCAACCCAGATGGTCGCGCTGAGGATGGCCAGCGCGTTGATCGCGTGCACGCCGAAGACGAAGTGCCCCGCCTCGGAGCCCTCGCCGAAGGACTTGGCGACTTCCCGGATCAGCGACTGGACGAGCACCAGGCCGGCGATCAGGGCCGTCATACCGACGAGCCGTCCGGGCACCCGGGCGAGCGCGGCGACGACCACGGACACGATGGAGAACAGGAGAATCGTGTACCCGAGCACACGATGGGGCGCGAAGGCCTCCTCGACGGGCGCGTTGTCGAACGCGCCGCTGGCGGCTAGGTAGAACTGTGCGACCTCGGCGAGTAGCAGCAGCGACGCCAGGCCCGCGAAGAGTTTTCTCACGTCGCTGATCGTGCCGGGGGCGGTGCCCGGTCCGCGTCGGGTGAGAGTGGCGTCTGGTTACGCATATACGCGTACGAAAAACGACCCAGATACGTCACATGACGTAGTCGAACGCGCACTCAGGAGGCCATGGCGGGCTCGCGAGTGCCGTACGATCGCGGCATGAACCTGCGGGTAGTGCCGGGACGGCTGCACGCCTGGCTCGCCAAGCGACCCGCTTGGTTCACCGACGTCCTGCTGGCGTTCTTCGTCACCGTGATTCAGGTCCAGAGCGTCGCGGAGTATGCGGCCGTCCTTCCCGAGCCGGCCGCCCGACCCGCCTCCGACTTCGGGCACGCGGGCTACGCGCTGCTGGTACTCAGTGGCGTGGCCGTCGTCGCCCGCCGCCGGTGGCCGGTCGCGGTGTTCGCCGTCACGGCGGCGGCCAGCCTGGTCTACTTTGGTCTCGGCTTCCCCGACCGAATGGCCTGTCTCAGCCTGTTCGTCGCCTTGTACACCCTCGCCGCCTACGGCGAAAGGCGCCGCTCGCTGCTGGTCGCGGGAGCGGGCATCGCGGTCCTGACCGCCGGCTGGCTGGTCGCCGCGGCGGACGTCACACCGGACGTGGCCGTGGGATGGGTGTTCTTCCGCATCGGGGCATCGATCATCAGCACGACGCTGGGCGAGTCCGTCCGGTCCCGCCGGGTCATCGCCGCCGACGCGCAGCAGCGGGCCGAACTGGCCGAACGCGCTCGGGAGGAGGAGACCCGGGCGCGGGTCGACGCCGAACGGCTGCGCATCGCCCGCGAGGTCCACGACACCGTGGCCCACGCCATCGCCATCATCAACGTGCAGGCGGGCGTCACCGCGCACGTGCTCGACAAGCGACCGGAACAGGCCCGCGACGCACTACGCACCATCGAGCAGACCAGTTCGAGGGCGCTGCAGGAGATGCGCGCCGTCCTCGGCGTCCTGCGCAAGGACGACGAACGCGAACCCCACGCCGGCCTCGACCAGGTCGACGAGCTCGCCCGCAAGGCCGGCGAGGCCGGGCTCGACGTCACCGTCGAACAGACCCCGGCCACGGCGCCGATGCCGAGCGCGGTGAGCGGTGCGGCGTACCGCATCATCCAGGAATCGATCACCAACGTGATCCGTCATGTCGGCCCGACCCGGGTGACGGTGGCGATCGAAACCGGACCGGACGCCCTACGAATCCGGGTGACCGACGAGGGCAGTCGCCACCGCGTGCCCGTCCCGACGCGTGCGGCTGGCCCGCCGTCGACCGGCCGCGGCATCATCGGCATGCGCGAACGCTGCCAACTGCTTGGCGGCGATCTGCGCGCGAGGGCGCGTCCCGGTGGCGGGTTCGAGGTCGTCGCCCGTCTACCGCTCGCCCCGGCCGGCTCGCGCCTGTGAACCCCACGCCGCCGATCAAGGTGCTGCTCGCCGACGACGAGCGGCTGGTCCGCTCCGGTTTCCGGGTGCTGCTCGACCTGGAAGACGACATCGCCGTGGTCGGCGAGGCCACCAACGGCGCCGAGGCCGTCGAACTGGCCCGCGCCACCCGCCCCGATGTCGTCCTCATGGACATCCGCATGCCGCGACTGGACGGGATCCGCGCCACGGGCCACATCACCGAGGCCTCCGGAATGGAGCACGTCAAGATCCTCATTCTCACCACGTACGACACCGATGAGAACGTCTTCGAAGCCCTCCAGGCGGGTGCGAGCGGGTTCCTACTCAAGGACGCGGGCCCCGCGGAGCTCCTGCACGCCATCCGGGTCGTCGCCGCCGGGGACGCGCTGCTCGCCCCGCGGGTCACCCGCAGGCTCATCAGTCAGTTCACCGCGCATCGCAAGGCCGCGAAGGCGGGCGAGGACCGGCTCGCGGTACTGACCTACCGCGAGCGCGAAGTGCTCGCGCTGGTGGCGCAGGGCATGAGCAACGACGAGATCGGCGCCGCCCTGTTCCTCAGCCCGGCCACCGTGCGTACGCACGCCAGCCGGATCATGGGCAAACTCGGTGCGCGTGACCGCGCGCAGCTGGTGGCGATCGCCTACCAGACCGGGCTGAGCCAGTTCACCGAGCAGCGCTGACCCCGGCCGCGCCAGCAGTGGAAAGGAACTGGCAAGAGTCCGTGCGACGAGCAGGGGGGCCTGTCACCATCGGGCGATGAGCCAGCCCGTCCTCGGTGTTCAGTCCCTGGATCTCACCGACCCGGCCACCTTCGTCGTCAACGACGTCCATGCGTTCTGGCGGAAGGTGCGTACGGAGAGCCCGGTCTACTGGCATACGGCGACGGACCGCAACCCCGGGTTCTGGGTGGTGTCCCGGTACGCCGACGTCCAGGCGCTCTATCACGACGCGGCCTTGTCTTCCGAGCGGGGCAACGTCCTCGACGTCGTGCTGCGCGGTGATGACTCCGCGGGTGGGACCATGCTGGCAGTCACCGACGGCCCACGGCATCGACGGCTGCGCAACCTGCTGTTCAGCGCGTTCACGCCGCGGGTGCTCGGCGAGGTCGTGTCGAACGTGCAACGCCGCTCGATGGAGCTGGTGTCGGCGGTCGTCGGCCGGGGCCCGTTCGACTTCGCCACCGAAGTCGCCGAGCAGATCCCGATGACCACGATCTGCGACCTGCTGTCGGTGCCGGCCGCGGACCGCAAAGAGCTGCTGCGGTGGAACAAGATGGCGTTGTCGTCGGACCACGCCGACAGCAGCGAGCTCGACGCGCTGAGCGCCCGCAACGAGATCCTGCTCTACTTCGTCGACTTGGCCGAGGAAAGACGGACCGACCCGGGCGACGACGTCATCAGCATGCTCGCGAAAGCCGAGTTGGACGGCCGCCTGCTCACCGTCGAGGAGATCGCGGTCAACTGCTACAGCCTCGTCCTGGGTGGTGACGAGACCTCGCGGATCTCCGCGATCTGCGCGGTGCTGGCCCTCATCGAAAATCCCGACCAGTGGGGCGCCCTGCGGACCGGTGCGGTCGCCGTCGACTCTGCGGTGGAGGAGGTCATCCGCTGGGCGACACCGGGAATGCACATCGCGCGTACCGCACGAAACGACCTCGACGTCCACGGGCACAAGGTCGGCGCGGGCGACATCGTCACGCTGTGGAACGTGTCGGCGAACAACGACGAGTCGGTGTTCGACCAGCCGCGCCGGTTCAATCTGTCCCGGTCGCCCAACAAGCACCTGTCGTTCGGCCACGGCCCGCACTACTGCCTGGGCGCGTTCCTCGGCCGGGCGGAACTGCACGGGCTGCTCACCGCCTTGGTGGCCCGTGTGGGACGAATGGAGCTGTGCGGGAAACCGCGCCCCATCTACTCGAACTTTGTCTCCGGCTACGACAGCCTGCCAGTCCGTTTCGAAGGCCGCTGACGCGGCGGTACAAGACGGTTCGCCCCGTCCACTCCCCCGGGCGTGTTCGCACGCGGTCGGGCGACCTCCGCTACGCCGACAACCCCACCGCATCCGAGGCAGCACCAACCAGAATTCGGAGGTGACCATGAAAAAAGCCGTCTGTGTCATCGGCGCAGGCCCATCGGGTCTGATCGCGATGAAAGAACTGCTGGACGAAGGCCACACCGTGACCTGCTACGACCACAACGCCGAACTCGGCGGGGTGTTCCGCAAGGGCGCGGGCACAGACGAACCAGGTGCCTACGACTCGACGCTGTTGACCATTTCCAACTACATGATGGCGTTCTCGTGCTTCCCGCCGCCGGAGAAGCAGGAGCGGCGGTTCTGGACGGCGGTGGAGTATCGGCAGTACCTCAACGACTTCGCCGACGCCTTCGGTCTGCGTTCCCTCATCCAGCCGCGCACGGATGTGCTGAGCGTGGCGAAGAGCGACAGCGGCGACGGCTACGTCGTCGAGGTCGCGCCGGTTGACGACCCCACCGCGCGGGTCAGTCACCAGTTCGACGCGGTGGTCGTGTCCACCGGCACCCACCGGGTCCCGAAGGAGGTCGCCCTGCCGGGGCAGGAGGACTTCGCCGGCGTGGTCACACACTCGGCTTTCTACCGCAACGCCGAGCCGTTCCGCGGCAAACGGGTTCTCTGCCTGGGCATCGGCGAGACGGCGGCCGACGTCGTCAACGAGATCGCCCAGGTGGCGGCGAGTTGCACGCTGTCGGTACGCCGGTGGCAGTCGATCGTCGCCCGGTTCCCGGGCGGTCGGCCGCACCCGAACGACGCCTACACCACGCAGATGCTGAACGCGCTGCCGTTGCAGGCCGCCACCGTTGTCCAGCGCGTGGGTACGCGGCTGGCCAAGCGGTTCGGCAAGACCGCCGTCAGCCGGGCGGTCGCCGAGTGGAACTCGCACAACAAGAGGTTCTTCGACCATTTCCTGACCAAGAACGAGGCGTTCATCCATCAGATCGTCAACGGCAGGCTGACGGTCAACGCGTCCGGCATCGAGCGCATCGGCGCGGACTACGTCCTGTTCAAGGACGGTAGGCGGGAAGAGATCGACACGATCGTCCTGAACACCGGGTACACCGAGGAGTTCACCCTCATCAAGGACGTGCACGTCACCGACGTACGCCAGATGCTCAAGCACATGATCCACCCCGAACTCGGCACGGGCGTCGTCTTCATCGGTTGGGCACGGCCGGCGGCGGGAGGTGTTCCGGCCTGCTCGGAGATGCAGGCCCGCTACTTCGCACTGCTGTGCAGCGGCAAGCGGGTGCTGCCGCCGCCGGACAAGCTCAACGAGGTGATCCAGCGGCAGGCGGCGTACGAGAACGGTCTGTTCACCGGCAACCCGGAGTTGCGCACCCTGGTGCACTACAACCGCTACATGATCGACTTCGCCAAGATGATCGATTGCTCGCCCTGGCGTCGCGAGGTGTTCCTGAACCCCCGACTCGCCTACCACCTGTGGTGCGGTTCGCAGGTGCCTCTCGTCTTCCGGCTGTACGGACCGCACAGTGACCGCGAGATGGCGCGGCGGAGAGTCCTGGAGCTGCCGGTCGCGTTCAACGCTGCGGAGATCGTCATGGCCACCGGGCTCACCGTCGCCTTCCGCGCGTTGGCTGCGGTGGGCCTGGCCAAACGGGACGGGGTCTACTGAGGCAGACTGTCTGCCCCGCCGGCCCGGGCGCTGCCCGCAGCCGGCGGGGCAGACAGCACCGGGGCAGACAGCACCGGGGCAGACAGCACCGGGGCAGACAGCACCGGGGCAGACAGCACCGGGGCAGACAGCACCGGGGCAGGCCCTACTTGGCCTGCGCCATCATCTCGGCCAGTTCGGCCAGGCTCCCGGCCTCGAACACCGAACGCATCGGCACGGCCACGCCCAGCTCCTTGCGCATCCGGCTGGCGAGTTTCGCGGCAAGCACCGAATGGCCGCCCAGGTCGAAGAAATTGTCCTCCGGGGTCACGTCGCTGACCTGGAGTGTCTCAGCCACCAGGCCGCACAGCAGCTCTTCGAGGGACGGCGCGGAACCAGCACCGTCCGCACCAGACGCGGAGCGACCGGTGTCGTCCTCGATCACCAACGCAGGCAACGGGACGGTTCCATGCTCAGCCGGGGTCCGCGACGCACGCTCGGCGAGCGCCCTACGGTCGATCTTTCCGTTCAGCAGCGTGGGAAACCGGTCGAGCACGACGACGGCCGACGGGACCATGTGCTCCGGTAGCGCGGTCCGCATGTGTTCGCGCACCTCGGCCTCCACAACTGTCTGCCCTCCCGCTGGCGTCAGGTAGGCGACGATGTGCTGAACCGAGGCGTCCGCGCCGCCGAGTACCGCGACAGCCATCTCCACCGCCGGGTGGCTTTCCAGCCGCGTTTCGACCTCTCCGAGTTCGACACGGAATCCACGGACCTTCACCTGGTCGTCGACCCGTCCGGTGAAGTAGAGCTCGCCGTCGGCCGCGCGCCTGCCCCGGTCGCCCGACCGGTACATCCGACTTCCGGGCGGGCCGTAGGGGTTGGCGACGAACCGGGTCGCGGTGAGCCCCGGCCGGTTCAGGTAGCCGCGAGCCATTCCGCTCCCGGACAGGTACAGTTCGCCCTCGCTGCCCTCGCTGCCCTCGCTGCCCTCGCTGCCGTCGCGGAGATCGCGCAGGCGCCCGTCGAGCACGTGCACCGCGCTGCCGTCCCACGGTGACCCGATGCTCACCTCCTGCCGCACGCCCTCGACCGGGCCGCCGATCGACGTACCGACGGTCACCTCGGTCGGGCCGTAGCCGTTGAACAGCCGCCTGCCCTTGGACCACTCCTCCGCCAAGGATCTGGTGCAGACGTCGCCGGTGGAGGTGAGCGTGCCGCCGGGCAAGAGTCCCGCGCTGTCGGTGATGCCCAGCGCCACCGGCGGCAGGGTTGCGTGGTCCACCTCGTACTTCAGCATGGTGTCGCGCAGCGACTCGCCCGGCATCAACTGGTCCTGCTCGGCCGTCACGAGGGTCGCACCGTGCATGAGCGCCATGGTGAAATCCCAGAACCAGGCGTCGAAACTGAACGACGCCCATTGCAGCACCCGGTCGGCGGGACGGATGCCGTACACCCGGGTCTGGGTGGAGACCAGGTCCGCGACACCGGCGTGGGTGACCGCGACGCCCTTGGGGACGCCGGTCGAGCCGGAGGTGTAGATGACGTACATCAGGTTGTCGGCGGTCAGCGGCGCCGGCCGCTCCTCCGCGGTGACATCGTCGCCGCGCTCCCGCGCGCACTCGGCCTCGAACTCCGCGTCGTCGAGCACCGTCTCGGGCACGCCCAGACCGAGCCCCGCGACGCTGCCGGTTCGCAGCACCAGGACGGGTCGGGCGTCGGCGACCATGTGCGTCAGCCGCTCGGCCGGATAGGTCGGGTCGAGCGGCAGGTACGCGCCGCCCGCTTTCAGCACGGCGAGCACCGCCGTTATCAACTGATCCGAGCGCGGCACCGTGATCGCGACCAGCGATTCCGGTCCCACGCCCGCGGCGATGAGCCTGCGGGCCAGCCGGTTCGCGCGCACGTTCAGCTCCGGGTAGCCGACGACGGTCTCGCCGAAGATGACCGCCGGAACGTCACCCGACTTCGCCACGCTCGCTTCGAAGAACTCCGAAACAGTGTCCACTTCGCCTCCGACGAGTATTCCGGCCAGGGTGTCACCGAACATAACCCGAGGCGTACGGCGGTCCCGCCGTACACTTTCCCGGGTCTTTCACACCGGTCGCGGACCGGTTGGCCGTGACAGAACTCCTTCTGGCACGGGACGCGTCGGTTTGGCGACCGACAACACGTGGGCGACGGGGTCCGTCACCCAGGCTCGACGACGAAGCCACGCCCCCACACGTTGCGGATCGCGAGGCCGACAACCTGCAGACGTCGGCGTAGCCGCATCACGTGCAGGTCGAGTGCGTTGCTCGACGAGCTGGCCCCGGCATCCTCGAGGATTTCGCGCAGTTCGGTCCGGTAGACCAACTGGCCGTACCGGGTCACCAGCGGCGCCAGCATTTCGCACTGCGTCAGGGAGAGCGTGACGGACGCGTTGTTGAAGTGCAGTATCCCGGCCGGGTCCAGTACCGGCTTCTCGTTGAGCACGGCCCGGGCAGCCAACTGGCGGACCCGGACCTGGAGGTCTTCCCGACCGATGGGCGGACGTACCCAGTCCTCGTAGAGGCTCAACTGGTCCGGCGGCGACGCGCCGTGCTCGACGATCAGCAGGCAGAGGTGCTGCCGCTCATTGCATTCCTCGCGTTTCTCACTTTCCGCAGGCCAGCGGACAAACTTAACTCGATTCTTGACATCGACCATCGCGTGCTTCCCCCAAAGCGACCGTGTTTCGACGGAAATCGCGAATTGCCATCCCTACGGCACTCCTCCCAGGTCCGTCTTCGCCTCCTCACGCTCGGTCGAGGCACCGGGCACCAGCGGGTGGCCGCGTCCGCCCGCCTCCGGCGGCGTCCGCGGCGGTTCCACCTGGCCGGTGCGACGCAGCGACCAGCGCACCAACGGCCCGGTCGCCGCGGTCGTGAGGATGGCGACAAGCACGAGGACGGTGTACGCCAACTGATTGATCAAACCTGCCTGGTAGCCGATGATCAGCACGACCAGTTCGGTCACTCCTCGGCAGTTCATCAAGATCCCGAACCGCAGCGCCTCCGCACGGGGCATACCCGCCAACCGGGCCGCCCCGCCCGCGCCGACCAATTTGGTCACCACAGCCGCCACGAGCACCGCGGCGAACACCAGCCAGGCACCCGGTGCGGCGGCCAGCAGCCCGACCGAGGTCTTCAGACCGACCCCCGCGAAGAAGAGCGGCAGCAGGATGATGAGGGTGAAGCCCTCCAACTGCTGACAGATCCGTTCCACCACCAGTGAGTCACGCGGGACCGCGACGCCGAACAGGAAGGCTCCGACCACCGGGTGCAGTTGGATGGACTGGGTGAGTACGGAATAGCCGAGCGCCCCGATCACCAGTACCACCGTCAACGACTGGCCAGACCCGAGCCGCCGCACCAGGGTCGCCAGCAGTGGTCGCACGCACAAGGCCGTGACGAGCACCAGCGCGACCCCGAGCAGCAACACGCGCAGACCCTCGTTACCCGCGCCCTGCCCGGCCAGCAGGAAGGCCAGGACCAGCCACAGTAAGCCGTCGCCGATGGCCGCCGCGGAGATGCTCAGCGCGCCGACGCTGGTGTGCCGCAGTTTCAGGTCGTCGAGGATGCGCGCCAGCACGGGCAGCGCGGTCACCGCCATGGCCAGTCCGACGAACAGCATCGCGTCTCCGGACGTGGCGTCCGTGCCGACGAACAGGTCGCCGGTGACAGCCACGATGCCCACACCCGCCAACCACGGCAGGCCCATGCCCGCGACCACCGCCGCGCCGACCACACCCTTGCGCTCGATCCGGTCGGTACGCAACTCGCAGCCGAGCAGGAAAACGAAAATGATCAGACCCAGCTGCGCGACCTTGTCGAGCCCTTCGACCACGCCCGGTGAAAAAAGGAACCCGCCCGCCGAGGGCCAGACCACTCCGAGCAGGGACGGCCCCAGCACCAGGCCGCCGATCATCTCACCGAGCACCGGAGGCTGGTTGAACCGGCGGGCCAGCGCAGCGAGTGCCTGACAGGTCACCAGGATCACCACGACCGCGAGCAGGAAGTGGGTGAGCGAGTCCGCGGCGTGCGCCCCGGCCGCGTCCCACAGGGGCACCGTGCTCGCCAGCACGGCGAGCCCGACGGCCACACCGATTGCGGTGCGGGTCCGCGCGGGTACGGTGATCACGACTCCGCTCCGGCCCGCGCCGCCGGGCAACCGTCAGCGCCAACGCCTTCCACGCCGACCCCACTGACGGCCATCTCCCAGGGGCGGAGCGAGTACCGTTCCTCGTCGTCGCGCAGCGCCAGGACGTCCCGGCTGTCTTCGTCGAAGGGACTGGACACGCGGGCATCCCCTAACGAGCTCGAATGGTTCCCGGGCGACGGCGGGTTCGGACGGCGGACGACCCAGGTCCTCGCAGGCGAGCCCCCGCCGTTCAGGCCCGCGAGGCGACGGTCCCTCGGCGAACAACCCCCACGTTCCTGGCCACCCGAATTCGGGCCGTAGCTCGCGAGCGGTGTGTCCGGGTCCGGCTCGGGCACGCGCGGCCAAGCAGTCAACTCGTCGAAGACTTCCAGAGCATCGCGATCCATTGAGTTCCTCTCTCCCAGATGAACCGTTGTCTGCTCAGATCTCGCGGCTCACCGGACACGACGACTCGGGCACCTCACCGCCGCACCGCCACCGCGAACGAAAGACCCTCCTCGGAGCGGACCCACACCGGCACGGACGCCGCGCCGTAGGACGCCACCAGCCCGTCACCGATATGAGTCAACTCGATCCGCCAGAACAGCAGTCCGTCCTCGACGCCGGTCCCGTCCAGCGCCTTGAACGCCGCCTCCTTGGCGCAGAACAGCTCGCGCGGGCTGTACTGCCCGGCGGGCGGGAGCAGCGTGCGCCGCTCCCGCTCCCGCAGGACGAACCCGGCCACGCGCGGGGTGACGACCGCGACCTCGATGTCGACGCCGACCGCCGCCGCCCCGGGGACCACCACCGCGACCGCCAGGTGGTCGGTGTGGGCGATGGAGCCGGGGAACCCACGCGGAAAGCACGGCCTGCCGTCTGACGCACGGGGCACGGTCCGGTCCGCCGAACCGGCCGCGGCCAGTGCCGCCGAGGCGGCCTGGCGGCCGGCTGCGGACTGCTCGCGCGGCCCGTACGGCGGCGGCACCGGGTGCCACTCGACGTACGCACCCGGCACGAGGTCGGCGGTGACTCCCGGTCCGGCAGTCACCGCGTCACCTCACACGCCCAGTGCGGTGACATGGTCGGCCAGCGAGCTGATCGAGCGCAGCACCTCCGGCTGGACGTCGTCATCCCACTCGAAGCCGAACGCGTCCTCCATCGCGACCAGCAGGCTGACCAGCGCGGCAGAGGACAGCCCCTGCTCGCGCAGCGACCCAGTCTCCGACAGGGTCCTCACGAAACTGTCGGGGCCGTGCCTCTCGACCAGCAGCCCACGGATGCGCTGGCGGGCCTCGAACGCCTGGTCAGGCATGCGATTCGACCTCGTTGACGAACTTGGCCACCATTGCCTGGAAACCCGCCGAGTCATCAAGGAACGGCAGGTGACCCGCACGCGGCATGATCTCGTAACGGCCGTTCGGGAACCTCTCGGCCAACTCCTCAGCCCCGGTCAGACTCAACAAGATGTCGTCGTCACCGATCACGATCAACGTCGGCGCCTGGATCCGAGCCAACAACTCCGGGCTGGTCTCCCCCGTCAACGCCAACTTCAGACCGTTCGCCAGATCCTCCTTCGTGGACAAAGCCAGGAAACTCTCCCGCAGCCCCAGAAAACCCGGCGTACCCAACTCCTCGATCATGTCCGCACCGAACACCTCGGGATAAAGATGCGCGTAAAGCGCCGCCATACCATGGTGCTCCAACGT